>VGDE01000005.1 GCA_016869875.1 Alphaproteobacteria bacterium | reverse complement strand
CTCTTCGGGATACCGCTCGCGCAGCCAGGCCGCCATCTCGACGCCGTCGTCACGGGTGTCGAAGGTGATGAAGAAATGATGCTCTCCGGGCAGCCCGTTGCGCGCGACCTTGCGCAGGACCTCTGCGATCAGGCCCTGCATCGCGCGACGCATCAAATCACCGTATTCGAGTCCAGACCGCGCCATGCCGTCACCTTTCCTGTCACCGGCCCAAGCATAGGGATATGACCGCCGATGAAAAGGGGGCAGGGAGGGTTTCAGGAGGGTGAAGGACGGCGGCGCCTGCCGGCTGTCCCTGCCATGCGCGGCAGCAAGCGGATGGAGGGGAAAAAGAACGCCAGCCATGATCGGGCGCGGCAGAGAATCCACGGCGTTGACGGGTTGGCTCCTGCGTCCTGGTCTGCCGTGTTCTCGACACGATCCGGGAGGGGACGGGCCGATAACCTTTGGACCTGCGGCGCGCGGCAAGCTTTTTTTGGCCGATGTGGTGGCGTGACAGGGCACGGAACGCGATCTGGTCGCGTTGCATCCCTGGTGCAGACCTGAGTTTCCCTGATCATCACAGCAATCGAGGTATCGTTATGGCGTGTCGGACAGAAACCGGAGCAGAGTTGGGCAGTGGCGTGACCATGTCCCGGAAAGAGTATGAAGACGGGCACCGGAACAACATGCCGGGCTTTGACAGGCCCTATGAGCAACTGGGGGATTGCCCGGATCCAAAGGACCACCCGGCCGAGGAGGAGCAACCTGTCGGTGATCCTGCGCCCGAGGAACCTGCCGTTGTCGATCCGCGACCCGGAGATGACACGCAGCTCGGAGATCCCGACCTGGGGCCATGACGCCGGCCACTCCGGCCTCTGTGCGGACCGTCCTGTATGAACGGGGGCTGTCAAGCCGGGCGCACCGCCAGCGACCGGCAAAGCCTCCCGCAGGACGCGCCCTCTGGAGACCTTGCAAGCATACTGTCTGCGGTTCTGACGTCTGCTAACGACAGAACGGCACAAGCGATTCCCAAGTGCAGCACCGCCGCGAGATTGTCAGTCACCTGCACGGTGTCCTGCGTTTCTTTCTTGCATCCGAACGGCGTTGTAGCACACTTCTGCCTTTCAAGGGTTCGCATCCTGAACGGGTGCGGTTCGGCGCGGTGCATGAGCAGGCCAATACCTGCCCGCTCCTGCATGACGAAGTGGTCCAGCTACCCTGCCTTTCTTCGCAAGCGCGGGTCGCTGCTGATCTGGCTGGACAAGGACATGACTTGGCTTGCACGGCATGACGGCGGCCCCGGTCGTCCTGCGGTTTTCTCGGATGCGGCAATTTAGTTCTGCCTGACCATCAAGGTCCTGTTCAAGCCACCACTGCGGCAAACGACCGGCATGGTGGGCAGCCTGCTGAAGATGGCGGGTCTGGACTGGGCGGTTCCCGACCACACCACCCTGTGCCGACGTCAGAGGACGCTGGCCGTCCAGATCCCGTACCGCCGCGCCGGAAGGCCGCTGAACCTGCTGGTCGACAATGAGGCGCAAGCGCCATGGGCCCGAGCGCCGCGCCGAATGGGATCAAGTTCCTGGGGGGAAGAGGGACCGTGGCCCCAGTGGGGCCGCGTAAGCCTGATGAACGAGAATGGCGGACGCGCAAGCACGGCACGCATCGCAGGCGCCAGTATCGGCAGCGGTCCATCTGGCCATGGATACAGCCAGCGATGACATCCGGGCGGTGGAGTTCACCTCAAGTCGTGAGGGTGACAGCCCGGTGCTGCCGGATCTGCTGGATCAGATCCCAGAGGGTGAGGAGATCGGCAGCGTGACCGCCGATGGGGCGTATGACACGCGCCGCTGCCACACCGCGATCATCAACGGCCATGCCACAGCGATCATTCCTGTCCGCAAGAACGGGTGCCCATGGAAAGAGGCCTGTCCGGCAGCATCCGCCCGAAACAAGACCCTGCGCGCCCCACGGCACTATGGGAGGGCGTTCCGGAAGCGCTGGACCGGATACCATGTCCAAAGCCGGGCCGAAGCGAAGATGCGCTGCTTCAAGGCTTTCGGCGAGTGCATCAGCGCAAGAAACCCAGACCGCCAAACCGCCGGAATCCAGAACCGCATCGCCCTCATCAACCGCTTCCATGCCATCGGCATCGCCCACATCGTTCGCCTGGCCTGACGTCGGAGGGCAAAAGGGGCATCCATGCCCCAACGTGACTTCTGCAGCAACGCCTGCGGAGCGCGGTCTGCCAGGAGCGGTGTCATCTCTGCGGTCGGCACCAATCCGGCCGGTGCAGGCGCTTTGCACACAGGAAGGCTTGCCCGGAAAGCCATGCGGCGGCTTGGACCCAGCAAAAAGGCGGCACCGGCAAACCACCATCTCGATGCCCAAGAAAGGCACCCCAGAACGACATGCAGGTAAGGAACAGTCTCGGCACTTGACGACGGGCCGATGGATCGACCTCCGCCCGGACAGTAGATGACTGGCATTGCAGCCTGCTAGACGATGCCTGCCACCCGCATTGCCATCCCGGCCAGCGCACAGCCGGCCAGCACCGTCACCGCCCCCAGCCGGAACCAGAACACGGCCAAGATCGCCGCAAGGACCAGCGCAAGGGCTGCCAGATCAAGGCTGCCCCAAACCGGCAGTTCCAGCTCCAGCCCATAAGCCCTGATCGTGCGCAGCTGGCCGAACAGCACGTGCAGCCCGAACCAGACCGCGAGGTTCAGGATCACGCCGACCACGGCCGCCGTGATCGCGGTAAGCGCCGCGGACAGCATCTGGTTGCCGCGCAGCCGCTCGATGAAGGGCGCGCCAAGAAAGATCCACAGGAAGCAGGGCGTGAACGTCACCCATGTCGTCAGCAGCCCTCCCAGCGTGCCCGCCAGCAGCGGCGGCAGGGCGCCCGCCTCCCGCAGCGCGCCCATGAAGCCCACGAACTGGGTGACCATGATCAGCGGTCCCGGTGTCGTCTCGGCCATGCCCAGGCCGTCCAGCATCTCGCCGGGGGCCAGCCAGCCGAAATTCTGCACGGCCTCCTGCGCGACATAGGCCAGGACCGCATAGGCGCCGCCAAAGGTCACCACCGCCATGATGCTGAAAAAGCCCGCGATCTGGGCAAACACATTGGCCGGTCCCAGCACCAGGACGAGCAGTGCCACCGGCACCAGCCACAGGGCCAGCAGCACGGCCGAGATCCGCCAGGCCCAGGCCCTGTTCACCTGCGTGTGTTCGGGCGACTCTTCGCCCAGCAGCGTGTCGGCATCGTCCACCTGCCGGGCGCCGACCTTGCCATGGCCGCCCCCGCCCCGGAAGGCGGGCAGGTCTGCCTGCGCACCGAAGAAGCCGATCAGGCCCGCCATGAGGATGATGACGGGAAAGGGCACGCCAAAGGCGAAGATGGCAACGAAGGAGGTCGCCGCGATGGCCAGCATCGGGCGGTTCTTCAGCGCCCGCGACCCGATGCGAATGACCGCCTGCACGACGATTGCCAGCACCGCGGCCTTGAGCCCGAAGAACAGTGCCTCGACCGCGCCCGCACTGCCCCAGATCGCATAGATCCAGCTGAGCGCCATGATCGCCACGACGCCCGGCAGCACGAACAACAGGCCCGCGATGATGCCGCCCAGGGTGCGGTGCATCAGCCAGCCGATGTAAACGGCCAGCTGCATGGCCTCCGGCCCTGGCAAGAGCATGCAGTAGTTGAGGGCGTGGAGAAACCGTCTTTCGCCCAGCCATTTCTGTTCCTCGACCAGGATGCGGTGCATCAGGGCGATCTGCCCGGCCGGGCCGCCAAAGCTGAGAAGTCCGATGCGGGCCCAGATCCGGCTGGCCTCGGCCAAGGAGGGATAGCGGTCCTGCATCATTCTGCCCTCGGCTTGCTGGCGGGCCAGGTATGGGTTTCCTCCGTCGCGTCCCGTGTCCAACGGTAGAAGGCATCGTAAAGCAGCATGCCGGCCTCAAGCTGCTCCAGGTCATCGGCGTAGATGCGCGACAGGCCAAGCGAGGCCGCCAGAAGCCCCGCGGCCTCGGGGGCCAGATCCAGCCGCGCCGTATCGGCCGCGCGAACAATGGTGGCCAAGCGGTCCAGCGCCGGGATATTCAGGCCGAACTCGGCCAGCATCACGTCAAAGCTGCACAATTCGCCCCGGTGGCTCCAGAACGCACCTTCGATGTCGAAGGGGGCGGCCCCATAGCGATCGGCCACGCCGACCACCTCCGAGGGCGCAACGAACAGGACAACGGCCTTGGGATCAACAAAGCGGCGGATCAGCCAGGGGCAGGCGATCCGGTCGATCTTGGGGCGGGACCGGGTGACCCAGACCGTGCGGCCTTGTTCATCCCGGTTCGGCAATTTCGTCGGGTCGATCACCGGCAGCCCGGCCTTGCGCCAAGCATCGAAGCCGCCCTCCAGGTATTCAGCGGCGATCCCCTCGGACCGCAGCCAGGCTGCGGCCCCCTGGCTGCGACGGTGCCCGGCCCGACACATGGCGACAATGGCCCCCGGCGACCGTGCCACGATATGGGCCAGGGATCTGTCATCGGCACGGATCGCACCGGGCAGCAGAACCGGGTCTGCAGCGTGATCCGGGTCCGACCGGACGTCCAGCAACAAAGGCGCGCGGGCTGTTCCGATGATCTTTGCCAGCTTGTCCGGCGAAATGGAGTTGGGTGCAGGCAAGGGCGTTCCTCCCGTTGACAGGTTGATCCGGAACGCGATCTTCGGCTGACGCCTCGTGGGGAGTTCGCGAGCCCCCATGATCCTCGAGATAGGAGAAGGTCAATCGCGGCGTCAAGACGGTTCAGGCCGGCTGGAGGCCGCAGCCTTGTCGCCGCGCGTCATGAACAGCAGCAAGGCTGCTGAAAAGCTGTCAGGATATGGAGCCTGAGAGGCGGTTCGACTGAAATCGGAGATCCCTCTGCGGGACAGCGCGATGCGGCACCGTTCATGTTCAGGCTTGTCCTGTTTTCGCTGGCTCGACCGTCTTGCTGCAGCCACCTGTGCGGCAAAGCTCATCCACGGCGGCGCGGCAGGTTCTCAGATCTCGAACTTGGCTGGCAAAGGCAATGGCCCGCCCGGACGATCCTGACCGTCGGGTAAAGGCAGCGACACCACTGCAGAAGTCACTCTGCCGGGTGACGGTGGGACTTCTCCGGACGGGTGGCCAGCCAATACGCGGCCGCGCCGATGGCAATCCCGCCCACAGGTGTGATGATTAGTGCAAGCACGTCGTTCATCGTCATGGTTCAAGCCTTCGCAGGATGGTCCTTGCCAGCCAATGTAGGCCAAGCGAGGCGAAAAAACAAACAACGCTCATCGCAAGCAGGAAGTTCGTCGGGCCGCCTTCGCTGTAAAGGCTTGAGAACACCGGCGCCAATCCACCGACCGCAAAGACGGCAATGCCGATCCCGTTCAAAAAAGTTGCCGTCAGCTTTGTCTGTTCGTTGCGAATCAGTGTCATCGGAAGGGCAGGGGCCTGTCGTTGTCCATGTCCCATCTTTCCCGGTTTTCGCCACGATGAAAGGTTATATCCTTTGTGTCAGCCGTGCGTTTCCGGAACCCTTGTATCGCGAACCTTCCCGCATTTGGAGTAAGCGACCTGCTGTGCTGACCAGCGGTAAGCGCTTTCACCACGTCGCCTGCCGATGTCCGGTGCCAGACCAGAGACTGGCCTGCGGGGCAGGAGATGGCAGCATTGACAGGCGCGCAGCCGATCCTGCACGCCAGCATGACGTGGATTGAACCGCAGGCCAGCGATCACATCGGGATGCGGGAGAATAGACCAAAGCGACAGCCATGGTCAGCGCAGAGTTGCATCTGCAGGACATCCTGCCATTTGAGCACCGGCGAAGGGTCCAAGGGTCAGCAAGATCAGGATGTGGGATGAAAGGTGCAGGATTCTGTTGCCAGGCTCCTGCGGGCCCCGCCTTACGCTGCTAGGCGCAAGGGCTTAGGTTTCGATCACTCGAACTGCTTACGCAGCCAGAGCGACCGGAGCACGGTTGTCGTTGGCAACTGTACAATTTGCACCGATATCGGTGGTAGCTCACCGAGACAAAGCATAACCCCTTTAGACGTTCGTCGATCCTGTTTCGGCCCCATTGTCCCCCAACGAGGGTGATCTGGTGGAGCCGCCGGGTACCGCCCCCGGGTCCGATCCGCTTATTACGAGCGCGTTTATGTCCATAGTCCGGATCGCTCCGGACAGCCCAGATATAGGACAGCCTGCGCCCGGCCGCAAGGCGCACAGCCGCCGCCCTGGTCAGGAACCTGCGGCAAGGGTGCGGGTTGTGGCGGAGCAATCCCATGGAAAGGATCGAACCGATGATGCTTCGCCCTCTTGCCGCCCTGGCCCTGATCGTGGCCCCCGCCGCCGTGATGGCCCAGGACGCCCCGCCCGCCAATTCCATGCCTCTGTCCGAGATCCTGGCCAAGGTCGAGGCCGACCTGGGCGCTGATCTGGGCCATATCGACGAGGTCGACTGGGACGATGACGGTTATTATCAGATCGAATACCACGACGCGAACGGCCGCGAGGTCGAAATGCGGCTTGATCCGGCCACCGGCGAGGAAATGCGCTGAAACGGTCAGGGCGGCCTGCAGGCCGCCCTCTGACATGCCACGGCCTCAGGCGGCTCTTGGCAGGACCTTGATCCGGTCCTTGACCAGCGCCTGATGCAGGGCACGGATCGAGCCGGCCAGCGCCTCGCGTTCCACGATGAACTGCACCTCTACTGGGCGCGGGCCCTGCGATGCACCGATGGCCTCAAGACCCGCATCCGCCAGTGCCTTCAGGCCGCGACTCAGGACGGCAAGGCCCGAAAGATCGCGCCCCACCGCCGAAACCATGGCCACGGCCCGGGAGGAGATCCGTGCCGAAGGGTAACGATCGGCCAGGTCCTTTTCGACCCGGCGCAGCACCTTGAGGCTGCTGTCGACGTAATGCGTGATCGTGTTCGCGTTCGACAGCTTGCTGACGATCCGGACCTTGTGGCGCGTCAGCACCCCGAGGAGAAAGGCGTCATAGCCCTTGGCGCCGACCATGTCCTGTTCGAACAACTCCAGCGCGTACAGGTCAAGGCCGGTCACGATCTCGACCGCCGGCTGCGAGGCCGGCTGGTCGTCGATCAGCGTGCCGGGGTCCCCGGGCTCGAAGGCGTTGGTCACGCGCAGGGCGACCCCCGACTGGCGCAGCGTCTTGGCGGCGTGGGGATGGATCGCCTCCATCCCCAGGTTCGACAGCTGGTCCGCCACGTCATAGTTCGTGCGCCCCAGCTTGCGCACCGCGTCAGGTCCCACCACACCGGGATCGGCCGAGGACAGGTGGAATTCCTTGTGGATGATGGCCTCGCGTGCGCCGGTCAGGGCAGCCAGGCGCGAGAACGTGACTTCGGAATAGCCGCGGTCGAATTCCCGCATCAGCCCTTCAAGGCACTGGGCGTAGCCGGTGACGATGGGCATCTCGGCCTGCAGATCGACGCCCTCCAATGCTGCCAGGATCCGTTCGTCCAGCGTGACCTCCGCATCGTCCCGCCACCCCGAAAGATCCACGAACCGGGCGCTGATGCCCGCACGCTGCAGCATCAGCGTGGTGACAAAGGCGGAATGCGCCTCGCCCAGACCCGACAACAGTTCCCGCGTCTGCAGCATGTGTTCGGACAGGCGGAAGTGGCCATAGGAACACAGCCGCTGCAGGTCGATCAGGCAATTGCGGGCCCCGATCAGGCGGTCGCGGACAAAGGCATCGGCCCGTTCCTGATCGCCCGGATGATCCAGGACCAGGCGATGGGCCTTGGTCATCGCGGTGCTGGCCCGGTCCAGCGCCGACAGCCAGCCATGATCGCCCCCGCCGTCGGCAAAGGCCGCATGGACGCCTGGTTCGCCCGTTTTCTTGTGTTCCAGCAGAAGGTTGGTAATGCCGCCAAAGGCCGAGACCACAAAGATCCGCCCATAGGGCGCGTCACGGTCACCAATCAGCAGGGTGTCGCGCAACTCGTGGACCCGCGACATCGAGGTGCCGCCGATCTTCTCGACAGTATGGGTCGCCTGGTCCATGGCTCAGGCCGTTTCGGTGGCGGGGGCATAGCTGCCGTCGTCGCGGTGGACCTCCGTCCCGGTGACGGGCGGGTTGAAGCAGCAGGCCATGACCAGCGTTTCCTCGGCACGCAAGGTGTGCCTGTCGTGCAGGTTCAGCGCGTACATGACGCCTGGCACGATGCGATGCGTCTTGCCGGTGGCAAGGTCGGTGATCGAACCCTTGCCGGACATGCAGTAAACGCTTTCGAAATGGTGCTTGTAATGGAACGTATGCTCGGACCCTGCGTCCAGCGTCGTGATGTGGAAGGAAAAGCCCATCCCGTCATCGGCCAGCAGCATGCGGACCGAGTTCCAGTGCGCGTCCGATACCGAGCGGTCGGTGGTCTTGAGGTCGTGGAAGTTGCGAACGATCATATCGGTTACTCCGCGGCAAGCTTGGTGGTGGCAAGAACGACGCGGGCGGCATCCAGCAGGATGTCGAAGCCGCGCGACAGGATGTCGTGGGAGGTGGTCAGCGGCGCCAGGACCTTGACGACCTGATCCTCGTTCCCGGAGGTTTCGATGATCAGTCCGCCGTCAAAGGCGCGGCGGCAGATCGCATCGGCCAGGTCCCCCGAGCCCACATCCACGCCCCGCATCAGGCCGCGGCCCTTGAGACTGGCGCCGGGCACCAGCGCAGCCAGACCTGCCAGGCGCGCCTCGATCAGCGCGGCCTTTTCGGCCAGATCCCGTTCAAACTCCGGACCGGACCAGAACTTTTCGATGGCCACGCGTGCCGTGACAAAGGCATGGGTGTTGCCCCGGAAGGTGCCGTTGTGCTCGGCCGGACCAAAGACGTCATGTTCGGGACGCACCAGGACCAGCGCCAGCGGCAGCCCGAAGCCCGAGATCGACTTGGCCATCGGCACCAGGTCGGGCACGACGCCCATCTTCTCGAACGAGAAGAAGGTGCCGGTCCGCCCGCAGCCCGCCTGGATGTCGTCCAGGATCAGCAGCGCACCATGCCGTTTGGCAATGTCGGCGACCGCCCGCACGAAGTCGGCCGATGCGGCGTTCAGCCCGCCTTCGCCCTGCACCGTTTCCAGCATGATCGCCGCCGGAGCGTCGATGCCGCCCGAATTGTCCGACAGCATCTGGTCCAGCAGGGCCGCGCTGTCCAGCCCGTCGGCATAGCCGTCAAAGGGCACGCGGGTAACGCCTTGCGTTTCCATGCCCGCGCCGCCGCGATGATAACCGTTGCCGGTGGCGGCCAGGGCCCCCATCGTCACGCCGTGAAAGCCGTTGGTGAAGGCCACGATATTGGTACGGCCGGTGGATTTGCGCGCGATCTTCATCGCCGCCTCGACCGCGTTGGCGCCGGTGGGGCCGGTGAACATCACGCGGTGATCCATCCCACGGGGCCTCAGGATGTGTCGCTCGAAGGCTTCCAGGAAGGCCGCCTTGGCGGTCGTGTGCAGGTCAAGGCCATGCGCGAGACCGTCGCCGGCGATGTGGTCGATCAGCGCGGCCTTCATGTCGGGGTCGTTGTGGCCATAGTTCAAAGATGAACAGCCGGCCAGGAAGTCGATATGCTCGCAGCCGTCCGCACCCCGCATGATCGACCCGCTGGCCGAGGAAAAGACTGTCGGAATGCTGCGGCAATAGGAGCGCGCCTCGCTCTCGCGGCGCTGGAAGATGTCGGTCGAACCGGTGTCGGGTGTCATGTCTTTCGGCATGGAAAGTCCTTTCGCACAAACTGCGATTGAAGAGGTTAGGCTGGCAAAGGATCAGGCGGCCCTGGCCCGATCCTGCTGATGCGGCAGGGCGATCGTCACCATGTGTTCGGTCGCGTGCTGCCCGTCGAAATGCCGGTCGCGCAAGTAATGAGGGTCGTCGGTCAGCCGCGCGCCAAGATGGCGCGCCAGGCTGCGAAAAAGGCCCCAAGAGGAGTCATTGTCCAAGGTGATCGTCGTGTTCAGGCGGCAGGCATCCCGGCACTCATCGCGATTCAAAAGATGCATCAGCATCTTGCGGCCCAATCCCAGGCCGCGGGCCGTGGGGCTGACCGCCACCTGCCATACGAACAGCGCATCGTCATTGGGAATCATGTGGCCCGAGATCCAGCCCACGACCACGCCCTGCATCTCAGCCACCACGCAGGTGTCGCGGAAGTGGTCGGCTTGAACGAGGTTGCAATACATCGAGTTCTCGTCCAGCGGCTTGCAGGCCCGAACCAGGTCCCAGATGGCCGCGCCATCCGTGGTGCGAGGTTTGCGCATCGTCAGCTGGTGAACGATGGAGATATCCTGCACGTCCTTGGGCATTGGCAATGATCCTCTGTTATTTCGTTCGTCAAACTAACTGCGTGCGCCTTTTGTTGCAACAGCCTGTCGGAAATTCATTTGAGGCAACATTTTATGGCTGTTTTATTGCGGTTTGCCTAAAAACAGTGCGCACATGCACCTTTCTCGATTAGACAAGCAAATATTTTGCCAGCCAAAGCCCTGCTCTTGCCCTTGTCTGCCGATTGGTGGCATGGTGGGGAATGACACAGGATCAAGCCATTCCGCGCACCGACGCTGCCCTTATCGCCCTTCGCCGCATCCTGCGGGCGACGGAGCAATATGAACGTGACCTGGCACAGGCCGTGGGCTTGACACCGGCCAAGCTGCGGGTGCTGCAGATCCTGTCCAGCAGCGATGCCCGCTCGGCCACGCCGACGCAGCTGGCCGGCCGGATGGGGGTCAGCCAAGCCACCGTGACGGCGCTGGTGGATCAGCTGGACAAGCTGGGGCTGACGCAGCGGCAGCGCTCCAGCACGGATCGGCGGCAGCTGCATGTCATCATGACACCGGCAGGAGCCGATGCGCTGCGCAGCGCGCCCGATGCGCTGCAGCAGCATTTCGTCAGCGGCTTTCAGGCGCTGCAGGATTGGGAGCAGGCGATGCTGGTCGCCTCGCTTGAACGGGTGGCGGCGATGCTGAACGCGCAGGGTCTTGATGCCTCGCCCGTCCTGACCCTGGGAGAGATCGGCCGCGGCCGCAATTGAGCGCGGCCGCCCGATGGTCAGGCGCCGTGGCTCCACGGACCGTGGCGTTCGTCGATGCCGTCCAGCCGCTCGAACCCGTGCGCGCCGAAAAAGTCGCGCTGCGCCTGGATCAGGTTGGCGGTGCCGCGCGACGTGCGCATCATGTCGAACCACATCAGCCCCGAGGCCAGCGCAGGCAGTGCATGTCCTGCGGCAACGCCCTGGGACACGACCTGCCGCAGCGCGGGCAGGGCGTCCTCGATCAATGTCGCGAAAACGGGCGCCATGATCAGGTTCCGGGCAGGGTCCTGGTCCAGCGCCTCGGCCATGTCGTTCAGCATCGCCGACCGGATGATGCAGCCCGCCCGCCAGACGCGCGCGATCCCGGGCAGGTCCAGCGTCCAGCCAAAACGGTCGGACGCGCTGGCGATCATCGTGAAGCCCTGAGCATAGCACAGGATCTTGCCCGCAATCAGCGCCTGCTCCAGCGAGGGGATCGCCAGGTCGCAGCGCGCGGGGGCCGCGCCGAATCGCGCATCGCCCGCATGACGTTCGTCCAGTCGCGCGGACACGTTGCGCGCCATCACGGCCGCCTCGATGACGGGAATGGGGGCCGACAGATGCTGCGCCTCGATGGCGGTCCAGCGGCCCGTTCCCTTCTGACCCGCGCGATCCAGGATCACGTCGGGCATCGCCCGCCCCGTATGCGGATCGCGCGCCGCCGTCACCTTGGCCGAGATCTCGATCAGATAGCTGGACAGCACACCCTTGTTCCAGTCGGCAAAGACATCCGAGATGGCGGACGCGTCCAGCCCCAGGCCATCGCGCATCAGGCCGTAAATCTCGGCGATCATCTGCATGTCGGCATATTCGATGCCGTTATGAACCATCTTGACGAAATGTCCCGCGCCCGCGTCGCCCATGCGGGCCGCACAAGGGGTTCCATCCTCGGCCCTGGCCGCGATCGCCGTCATCACATGGGCCACGCGGTCCCAGTCCCCCGCCGTGCCGCCGCCCATGATCGCAGGTCCGTGGCGGGCGCCCTCTTCGCCGCCCGACACGCCCATGCCCAGATAACGAAAGGGCAGATCCATCATGGTCCGTCGGTTGGTGTCGTGGAAATCCGCATTGCCCGCGTCGATCACAAGGTCATCCGCGTCCAGCAGCGGCGCCAGCGCCTCCAACTGTGCATCGACGGCAGGTCCCGCCGGCACCATCAGGATGAGTGCGCGGGGCGGTTTGATGGCGGCAACCAGAGCTTCCAGCGTTTCGGTCGGGACGATCCGTGGGGCCAGCGCGCCTGCCTGGCCGTGAAAGCTGCGCGTGACCTCGGTGGTGCGGTTCCAGACGGCGATGGGAAAGCCCTTTTCCGCAATGTTCAGCGCCAGCGCCGCCCCCATGGTCCCCAGCCCGATCAGCCCGATTTCTGCCTCGGCCATCGCCGTTCCTCCGCCTTCCGATATCATCTGCGGCTGTTTACGCTAACGCGCCAGCGCTGTCACGTCGCTGCGGCTGGCAATCTTTCACGGATGCAGATCAGCGTCTGAAGTCCTGTTGCGATGTGGATGCGACTGTCCGCGCCAATGCCCCATACGTCCAGCTGGCAAACCGTCAGCGTGCGGCCCGGCTTGACCACGCGGCCGGTTGCCTCCAGCCAGTCGCCTTGTGCGGGGTTCAGAAGGTTCAGCTTGAATTCGGTGGTCAGGACATCATGGTCGTCCGGGAACAGGGTAAACGCGGCATAGCCACCGGCAGAGTCCGCCAGGGCCGCCGTGCCGCCGGCATGGAAATATCCGTGCTGCTGGGTCAGCTGGTGACGGAAGGGCAGCCGCAGCGTCACCTCGCCCGGTCGCAGCCATGCGATCTCGGCGCCCAGATGCGCCATCAGGCCCTGCCGGCCAAAGCTGTCCCTGACGCGCCGCGCAATCCCGGCCGACAGTTGGTCCCCTTTTTCCGGCATGGCCACTCCTCCCCTTGTTCTTCAGTCACTCTGAAGCGCTCGAGGCCAAAGGCAAAGCCTGAAGGGCGTCGAATGGAAACGCGGGGCCGGTAAGGGCCCCGCGCCGAACTGGATGACGTATGACGGCCGATCAGCGGCGCAGGCGCGACCCGGCCTCAAGCAGCAGCGCGCCAAGGCCGATCTTGACCATGTCGCCCAGCAGGAAGGGGGCGACGCCCACGGCCAGCAGCCGGTCCGACGGCACAAAGGCCGACAGCCAGACCAGGCCTGCTCCATAGATGGCAACCGTCCCTGCCAGCATCGCCAGCGCCCGCATCCCCAGGCCGCGACCCTGCGCAAGGGCACCGGTGACAACCATGGCCAGCGCCATGCCGATCAGGAAGCCGGTGGTGGGTCCGGCCAGATAGGCCAGTCCGATGCCACGCTCGGGCGAACCGGCAAAGACCGGCAGCCCGGCCAGCCCCGCCGCCAGATAGGCACCCATGGCGGCCAGACCAAGCCGCGGCCCGAGGCCCGCCGCGATCACCAGCACGGCCAGCGTCTGCAGGGTCATCGGCACCGGCCAGAACGGCACCTGGATCTTGGCGCCAAGCGTGATCAGCGCGGCGGCGGCCAGCACAAGGCCGATCTTTCCGGCCAGGCTCTGACGGGCGAGGTCGCTTTTGGCAAGCAGCATGGCAAGTCCCTCTTTCTGTGGCGAATCAATGGCGGTCCCCCCGCCGGGTCGTCGCGCATCCTGATGCGGCAACAGGTCCCGCACAAGGGGGCAGACCGCAAGAGCCGTCCCGATCCGGGACTTCGCATCTGCTCGCATCGATGGCAGGCGACAGAAAAAATGCCTGCGACCAACGGTCGCAAGGGCGCGGGGGCAGGGCACTTGACTACGGCAAGGCCACCGTGTGCCGTGGACGGGCGACACTCCTTTACAGGGAGGTGATCCGTGCCGCCGTTTCCGCCCGTCCGACCGGCGGAAAATCCGGGCCGCTGCGGCAGCCCGAGGTCGTCCGGACCCCGCGCCCTGCGCCGATGCGTCTGTTTTCCGCCAAAGAAGGGTGTTAAGACCCTGCGCCAAATGCATGCCGCGCTGGGGGGTTCGAGACATGGCTGACGACTATCCCAAGGTGGACCGCGTGATGGGAGGTCCGTCGGGCTGGATCTCCATTGGCTTTCCCGCGGTCCTGTTCCTCTATTTCCTGGGGCTGTTGCCGCAGATCGCACAGGCTCCCCAGGTTCACGGCATCGACTGGGTGCCATCGCTGGGCATCCGCCTGTCGGTCCTGCTGGACGGGCTGAGCATGACATTCGCGCTGCTGATCACGGGGATCGGCACCGCAGTCACGCTGTATTCGGCCCGCTACCTTGGCCAGCACCCGGATTATCCTCGCTTTGTCTGCTATCTGCTGATGTTCATGGTCGGCATGCTGGGGCTGGTCCTGTCGGACAACCTGATCGCGCTGTTCGTGTTCTGGGAAATCACCACCATCGCGTCCTACCTGCTGATCGGCTTCAACGCCGACAGCGCCAAGTCCCGCCGCTCGGCCTTGCAGGCGCTGCTGGTGACGGGAACGGGCGGTCTGGCCATGCTGGGCGGGATGATCATTTTGGGCACGGTCGCCGGCACGTTCGAGCTGTCGCAGATCCTGACCATGGGCGACATGATCCGCACGCATCCCTGGTACATGGGCATCCTGCTGCTGTTCCTGGCGGGCGCCTTCACGAAATCGGCGCAGGTGCCGTTCCACTTCTGGCTGCCGAACGCGATGGCCGCGCCGACGCCGGTATCCGCCTATCTGCACAGTGCCACGATGGTGAAGGCGGGCGTCTTCCTGATGGCGCGCATGAACCCCTCGCTGGGCGGTACGGACGCCTGGTTCTGGATCCTGACGCTGTTCGGGGGCGTCACGGCGGTTTTCGCCTCGGTCATGGCGATGCGGCAGACCGACATCAAGCAGGTGCTGGCCTATACGACGCTGATGGCGCTGGGCACGCTGACGATGTTCATCGGCGCGGGCACCCATTACGCGATCATGGCGGGCATGACCTTCCTGGTGGTGCATTCGCTCTACAAGGCGGCGCTGTTCCTGATGATCGGCATCGTGGACCATGCCACCGGCACGCGCGAGGCGACGGTCCTGGGCGGGCTGTCCAAAGTCATGCCCTTGACCGGCCTCGCCGCCGCGCTGGCGGCGCTGAGCATGGCTGGCGTGCCGCCCATGGTCGGCTTCATCGGCAAGGAATTCATGTACAAGGCGGGGTTGGGCCTGGGCGGCCTTGGAGCCTTCTGGGTGACCGTCATGGCCTTTGCGGCCTCGGTCATGATGTTCGCGGTGGGCGGCATCGTCGCGCTGAAGCCCTTCCGCGGCAACCTGCGCCCCACCCCTCATGCCCCGCATGAGGGACCCTGGCCGATGCTGGCCGGGCCGCTGGTGCTGGGCGCGCTGTCGCTGATGTTTGGCCTGCTGCCGGGCGTGCTGGGCCATTACCTCGTCGGCCCCGCCACCCATGCGGTCTATGGCGAAGTGCGCACGGTCCACCTGTATCTGTGGGGCGGCTTCAATACGGCGCTGCTTCTGTCGCTGTTGACCTTTGTGGCAGGCTGGCTGATCTATCGCCGCCACGAGGCGATCCGCGCTCGCCTGGCCGCCTTCGAGGCGCGCAGCCCGATCGACTTCGACGCGGGCTGGGACCGTCTTCTTGAAGGCTTCAAGGGCTTTGCCGCCTGGCAGGCCGCGCTGATCCAGAACGGCAGCCTGCAGCGCTACATGGCCGTCACCTTTACCACCTTCGTGGCGCTGGTCGGGGCGACCTATGTCTTGCGAGGTGCGTTCACGGCGGGGGTCTCGCTGTCGACGGAAAGCGTGCATCCGATCCAGTGGACGGTGCTGGCCCTGATCTGCGCGGGATCGCTTCTGGTAGTCTGGACGCACAGCCGGATGACGGCGGTGGCGGCGATGGGCGTGGTGGGGATCGGCGTCGCGCTGATCTTCATCATGTTCAGCGCCCCGGATGTCGCCATCACCCAGCTGCTGGTCGAGGTGCTGGTCGTCGTGCTTGTCAGCCTGGTGATGCTGCGGCTGCCCTATCTGCCGCGCCGGTCCAGGGCGTCATGGCGCCCGGGCCATGCGCTGATCGCCGCGGGCACCGGTCTGGTCACGACCTTTCTGATGATTTCGGTCCTGGCCGGGGACTTCGATCGCCGACTGACCACGTATTTCGAGGCGACCTCTTATCCCGAGGCGCATGGCCGCAACATCGTGAACGTCATCCTGGTGGACTTCCGCACCCTGGACACCTTTGGCGAGATCGCGGTCGTGGTCATGGCGGCCATCGCGGCCTTTGCGCTGCTGCGCGGCGCCGCCCCGGCCAAGCGCGACACGGAGGAGATGTAAGATGCAGTCGCTGATCCTGACCACGGCCACGCGCCTGCTGGTGGCCCTTCTGCTGGTGTTCTCGATCTATGCCCTGCTGCGCGGGCACAACCTGCCCGGCGGCGGCTTCATCGGCGGGCTGATCGGGGCGACGGCCTTCATCCTCTACACCATTGCCACCTCGGTGCGCGAGGCGCGGACCGCCCTGCGCGTCGATCCCGCCAATGTCGCGATGCTGGGTGTCGGCGTGGCGGGATTGTCCGGGCTGGTCGCAGGCTTTGTCGGTCAGCCCTTTTTCACCGGACAGTGGCTGTTCCTGTTCAGGAACGGCGACAGCTATCTGCCCCTGTCCACGGTCCTGGTTTTTGACATCGGAGTCTACATGGCGGTTTTTGGCGGAATCCTGACGCTGGTCTTTGCACTGGAACAGGAGATCTGAGCGTGGAGCTTCTGCTTGCAATCACCATCGGCGTGCTGGTGGCCACATCCGTCTACCTGATGCTGGATCGCAACGTGCTGCGGTTCTTGTTCGGGCTGGTGCTGCTGTCGAACGCGGTCAACCTGCTGATCTTCGGCGCGGGGCGCCTGACCGCAGGAGCGCCGCCGCTGATCGACGCAGGGGCCTATGCGCCGGCCAGCGTCGTCGCCAATGCCCTGCCGCAGGCGCTGGTCCTGACGGCCATCGTGATCGGTTTCGGTCTTCTGGCCTTTGCGCTGGCGCTGGTCTATCGCACCTACATGACCCTTGGCACCGTCAACAGCGACGAGATGCGCGTCGCGGAACCGATGGACGGGCAGGATCTGGACACGGGGCGGCTCGGACTGGGAAAGCCTGACCCCGCACAGCCTGCATCCGGGCGGGAGGCCGGAATATGAGCTGGCTTCTTGTTTACCCCATCATCATTCCGATGATGACGGCCGTCCTGGCCTTCCTGTTCCGCAACTCGCCTGCGGGGCGCTGGATCTCGGTGCTGGGCACGATCGCGCTGCTGTTCGCCAGCATCTCGCTGATGGTCGAGGTTCTGGACCAGGGCGTCGTCGCCGCGCAGATGTCGAACTGGGAGGCACCTTTCGGCATCACCCTGGCCGCCGACCTTCTGGGCGCGGTCATGGTGGTCATCACCGCAATCACCGGCCTTGCCACCGTGGTCTATTGCCTCGCCGAAATCCCCGAGCGCCTGGAGCGGCTTGGCTTTCACGCCCTCTTGCAGACGCTGCTGGTGGGCGTGTGCGGGTCCTTCCTGACGGGCGACCTGTTCAACCTGTACGTCTGGTTCGAGGTCATGCTGATCTCCAGCTTCGGACTGCTGGTGCTGGGCGGCAGTCGCGAGCAGCTGGACGGCGGCATCAAGTACGTGACGCTGAACCTGGTCTCGACCATCATGTTCCTGTCGGGGATCGGCCTGCTCTACGGCATGACCGGCACGCTGAACATGGCCGACCTGCACCTGGCCGTGCGCGGGGTCGAGAACACCGGCCTGCTGACCACGATCGCGATCATGTTCCTTGTGGCCTTCGGGGTAAAGGCGGCGCTGTTCCCGCTGTTCTTCTGGCTGCCGGCGTCCTATCACACGCCGCCGGTCGCGGTGTCCGCCATCTTCGCGGGCCTGCTGACCAAGGTGGGTGTCTATGCGCTGATCCGCACCTTCACGCTGATCTTCGACCAGGACGTGGGCTATACCCACCAGATCATGCTGTGGATGGCGGTCGTGACCATGGTCACGGGCGTTCTGGGCGCGGCCGCCATGAACGATTTCCGCCGCATCCTGTCCTTTCACATCATCAGTCAGATCGGCTACATGGTGCTGGGCCTGGCGCTGTTCACGCCGCTTGGCCTGATGGGCGCCGTCTTCTATCTGGTCCACCACATCATCGTGAAGGCGAACCTGTTCTTCGTGGCAGGCGTGGCCAAGCGGATCGCGGGATCCACCGACCTGGCGCGGATTGGCGGGCTTTACGCCCATGCGCCGGTCCTGGCCTTCCTGTTCCTGATCCCGGCCTTTTCTCTGGCGGGCTTTCCACCGCTCTCGGGCTTCTGGGCGAAATACGTCGTCGTCAAGGCGGCGCTTGATCTCGAGATGTGGGTCGTGGCCGGGATCTCGCTGGCAGTGGGCCTGTTGACCATCTTCTCGATGACCAAGATCTGGGGCGCGGCCTTCTGGCCGGCGCATCCCGACGGGATCAAGCCGCGCCTGTCCGACATGCCCATGGGCGAGCGGATGGCCATGATGCTGCCCATCGCGGCACTGGCCGCGCTGACCTGCATCATCGGGGTCCTGCCCGAGCCCTTCGTCCTGTTTGCGGAACGCGCCGCCCAGCAGCTTCTGGACCCGACCGAATACGTCACGACCGTGCTGGGGGTGCAGCCATGAACCTGTTCGCCATCAACATGATGCTGGCCCTGGCCTGGGTCGCCCTGACGGGCAGCCTGACGCTTGGCGGGCTGATCACGGGCTTTTTCGTCGGCCTGGCTGCCATGTGGCTGGTCCGGCCGCTGTTTCCCGACACGGGCAGCTATTTCCTGCGCCTCTACTACTGGGTGCGGCTGGTGGTCATGTTCGTCTACGAACTGATCGTCAGTTCCTTCACCGTGCTGCGCGACGTGTTCACGCCGGGCCAGAACTCGGAACCCGCGCTGATCGCGGTGCCGCTGAACGTGACCACGGATCTTCAGATCACGCTGTTGGCCAATTTCATCTCGCTGACCCCCGGCACGCTCAGCCTCGACGTGTCCAAGGATCGCAAGACGCTGTATATTCACGCCATGTTCGCGGATGATCCCGACGGGATCCGGGCGCAGATCCGCGACCGGTTCGAAGTCTGGGTGCGCGAGGCGACGGAGTAGGATCATGACCCTTCTGGATTACGCAGTTCTGTTCGGTTTTGCCCTGGTGATCCTGGGCGTGGCCCTGGCCGCCATCCGCCTGTTCAAGGGTCCGACCCTGGCCGACCGGATCGTGGCACTGGACATGATGACGGTGCAGCTGGTGGCCTTTGGCGGTCTTGCGGCCCTGCAGGCAGGCAGCGCCGCCTTTCTGGACGTGGCCGTTGTCCTGGCGCTGGTAGGCTTTCTGGCAACCGTCTGCCTTGCGCGCTACCTGGAACGGCGCATCCTGCTCAAAGCGGAGGAACTGACATGATGACCCAGCTGATCGTCGCCTTTCTGGTCGTGTCCGGCGGCATCTTCTGCTTTGCCGCCGGCCTGGGCGTGCTGCGCCTGCCGGACCTGCTGATCCGGATGCACGCGTCGACCAAGGCGGGCACCTTGGGCTCGGGCCTGATCCTAGTGGCCGTGGCCGTGGCCTTTGCCGAAAGCACCGTGATCGCACGCGCCGTGGCCGCCATCCTGTTCCTGCTGCTGACCGCGCCGGTTGCCGCCCACCTGATCGGCCGCGCGGCCTTCCGGACCGGCGTTCCGATGATCGACCGGACCCGCTGCGAGGATGGCGTGGCCGAGGCGCTGCGCGAGCGTGCCCCCGATCAGGCGCCTGACTGACGGGGGCCATCCCTGCATGGGACCACCGGAAGATGATGGCCCTTTCCAAATGCGACGCTTGGGCGTAAATCGGTCGGATTGGCGGACGAACCGCCCGATCTGAAAGAGCTGAATGAGCCAGGACATCCCCACGATCACCCGCACGGAAGAGCTTGCGCGCTTCTGCGAGGCTGCCAAATCCGCCCCTTACGTCACCGTCGATACCGAGTTCCTGCGAGAGCGGACCTATTGGTCCAAGCTGTGCCTGATCCAGCTGGCATTGCCGCCCGCCTCGACCGCCAAGTCCGACGGGGGCGAGGCCGTGCTGGTCGATCCCTTGGCGGAGGGCCTGTCGCTGGAACCGCTCTACGAGCTGTTCCGCCACACCGGCACGGTCAAGGTCTTTCACGCGGCGCGGCAGGACCTGGAGATCTTTTTCCACGATGCGCAGCTGTTCCCGGTTCCGCTGTTCGACACGCAGGTTGCCGCCATGGTCTGCGGATTCGGCGAACAGGTCGGCTATGAGACCCTGGTGCGCAAGATCGCGCGGGCCAATCTGGACAAGTCCTCCCGCTTTACCGACTGGTCGCGCCGGCCGCTGTCGGATGCGCAAAAGGCCTATGCCCTGGCCGACGTGACCCATCTGCGGGTCATCTACGAGTTTCTGTCGGCGGAACTGGTCAAGACCGGACGCGAAGCCTGGCTGGCCGAAGAGATCGCGGTTCTGGAAGATCCCGAAACCTATATCACCCGCCCCGAAGAGGCATGGATGAAGGTCCGGACACGCACGAACTCGCCGCGCTTTCTGGCCATCCTGCGCGAATTGGCACAATTCCGCGAAGCCTATGCCCAGTCGCGCGACATCCCCCGCTCGCGTGTCTACAAGGACGATGCGATGATCGAGCTGGCCTCGACCAAGCCGCTGAACGAGGCCGATCTGGGCCGTTCGCGCCTGTTGCTGCGCGAAGCCCGCAAGGGTGAGATCGCGGCCGGCATCCTTGCCGCTGTGAAGGCGGGGCTGGAGGCCAAGGACCTGCCGCAGCCCAAGGGCGAGGAGCCGGGCAAGCCCGGCAACGCCGCGCTGTCCGACCTGCTGCGGGTGCTTCTGAAGGCCAAGGCCGACGCGGCGGGCGTTGCGCCCAAGCTGATCGCCTCCTCGTCCGACCTTGATGCCTTGGCGACCGGCGAGCGGAACCTGCCCGCGCTGCATGGCTGGCGTGCCGAGGTTTTCGGGCAGGATGCGCTGCGGCTTGCAGCGGGCGAAATCGCCCTGTCGGCGCAAGGTGGCGCGGTCAAGGTCGTCCCGGCCCGCTGAACATGGAGCCAAGCCTCGGCCTGACCCGTCCTTGGCCCGAAGATGCTGAACCCATCGCCCTGGCGCTGGCGGATTGGGAAACCGTCCGCTGGCTGACAGCGGTGCCCTGGCCCTATGACGTGGCGGCGGCCCGCGACTTCATCGCGAACGCGGGTCTTGACGAATACGCCGTCCGCATGGGTCCCAGGCTGGTCGGCATGGTGCGGGCGGGAACGACCTTTGGCATCTGGATCGCACCGGATCAACAGGGACAGGGGATTGGCCGGCGCGCCTCCATCCTCGCCTTGTCGCGACGATTTTTCTCGGGCGCGCCGCAGATCACCACGTACCGGCTGGCGGACAACCGCCGCTCGGCCCGTCTGCTGGAGGGGATGGGATTCCGGCTGGCAGAGGAAGCACGCATCTGGAGCGAGCCACGGCAGGAGCATGTCGAGGCTCTCAGGCTGACCCTGAGCCTTTCGGACTTCGAGGCGCGCCATCCGATCATACTTACGACGCCTCGGCTGCGGATCGATCCGATCAGGACGGCGGATTTTGACGACCTGCACCGCATCGTGACGTCGGCGCAGGTGTCCAGGATGGTACTGCGGTTCCGGCCAGACATGGACCCCAGAGAGATGCGTGCCCTGCTGACGGGAGGCGGGCTGCGGCCTCCGCTGCGCCTGGCGGTACGTCTTCATGACGGACCGGTTATCGGCACGGTGGGATTGGCCCCGGGTGCGCCCTTGCGGCTGCACTATTTCCTAGATCCCGCGCATGCGGGCCGGGGCCTGGGGCAAGAGATGGTGGCTGCCTTCTTTTCCGAGATCGTGGCCCGTTACGCACCCGAGGAAGTGGCGGCCGAGGCGCTTCTGGACAATCTCGCATCGCGCAAGATCCTCAGGAACCTGGGCTTCCGCGAGGTCGAGGATGTCGCGGTCACGCTCGAAGGACACGACCGCTCCACCGCAGCCGTCCTGTATCGCTGGCGGGCGCGGCGGCTGTTCTAGGTCTTGTCGGAATCGTCCAGCGGCGCCGCCTGGATAACGCGGAACAGGGTCCGCCGCTCTTCGGGCGTTTCGGCCCGGGGCTGCTCGGGCCGCGTTGTGGTGGGCGGCGTTCTGGCGCGCTGGCCGCGTGCAAAGGGCGAGGGCGCTTCGGCAAAGCCGATGGTCGAGGGCGAGGGTTCCAGCGTCTTGCCGCCCGCGATGATCGGCATCACCTCGTCCGCCGTCAGCTCGAATCGGCGCGGCGCGATGCCCGGATCGCCTTCGGCCACCAGGCATCCCAAGGCGCGCGTTACGTCCCCCAGGTCCGAACGCAGCGGCAAGAGCAGCATCTGCCCGGTGAGTTCGGGGCGTGCGTATTCCGGACGGGCATACAGGTTCAGCTGCGCGATCTGCGGCGCCTTGAACACGCTTTCCAGCACGTCTGAAAACCGGCCGCGCGAACTGGTTGCCAAAAAGGCGCAGATGGGCATGCCGCGCACCTCCATCCCCATCAGGTCGATCAGGTGCCGGCCGGCCAGGCGGATGCGGCCCGCGCCCGGCGCAATCCGTTCCAGGATGAAGGCATAGTCCAGCGTCCGTGAAATGCCGCGGGGATCGACGTCGCTGCGTGCGGGAACGGCACGGCCATTCCGAATACTGTCCCAATAGCTGCGCATCTCGCGCAGCACGCGATCCGGCCTGCAGGTTTCGTAATCCTGCAACCGCACGACCTGACCCTTGCCCTCGTCGGGCGCGCGATCCGTCGTGATGTCTGATCCGTCATCTCGGTCCGACACGTCCAACCCTTCAAAAACAAACAAACCAAAGCCCCGGCGGCTTCGATCTGGTCTTAGTTTAGCGGATGTTAACACCGTCCGCCGAGTCATTTCCTGAACAAATGGTTAAGTGTTTCCGCAATTGCCACGGGGCTTGACCGTGCTGACCTGCCGGGGCATCCCACGCTCACGCAGAAGGACGGGCAAGGGGCAGCCAGAATGATCAATAGAACCGGCCTGATGGTCATCCTGTCGTCGCCCTCGGGGGCGGGCAAGTCCACCCTGGCGCGGCGGCTGATGGACTGGGACACCAGCCTGCGGTTCTCGGTTTCCGCCACGACCCGGCGGCCGCGGCCGGGCGAGGTCGATGGCGTCGACTATTACTTCACCTCGCCCGAGGAATTTCGGACCATGGTCGCACAGGGGCAGATGCTGGAACATGCCGAGGTGTTCGGCAACCTGTACGGCAGCCCCCGTGCCCCCGTGGAGGCCGCGATGGGCGAAGGGCGCGACACGCTGTTCGACGTGGACTGGCAGGGCGGCCAGCAGATCCGCGCCTCGGCGCTTGGCGGGCATGTCGTGTCGATCTTTGTGCTGCCGCCCTCGCTGCCCGAGCTGGAGCGGCGGCTGCGCGCGCGCGGCCAGGACAGCGACGTCGTGATCGCGGGACGCATGCTGAAAAGCCGGTCCGAGATCAGCCACTGGGCCGAATACGATTACGTGCTGGTCAACGACGACCTGGACCAGACCGAGATGCGGCTGCGCGCCATCCTGACGGCCGAGCGCCTGCGCCGCGACCGGCAAGCGGGGCTGGGAGCATTTGTCAAGGACCTCATGGCCGAGGAGGAGGCGAGATGATCTGGTCGCTGGAGGGGATCACGCCGCGGCTGGCCGCCGATGCCTGGGTTGCGCCGGATGCCCAGCTGATGGGGCGGGTCACGCTGGAGGAAGGCGCATCGGTCTGGTTCGGCGCCGTGCTGCGCGGCGACAACGAAATGATCCGCGTGGGGGCCGGCAGCAATGTTCAGGATCTGTGCTGCCTGCACACTGATCCCGGCCACCCGCTGGACATCGGCATCGACTGCACCATCGGCCACCGTGCGATCCTGCATGGCTGCCGCATCGGGGATGGCGCGCTGATCGGCATGGGCGCCACGATCCTGAATGGCGCGGTGATCGGGCCAGGCGCGCTGATCGGCGCCGGCGCCCTGATCGCCGAAGGCAAGCAGATCCCCGCCGGCGCGCTGGTAATGGGCGCTCCCGGCAAGGTGGTGCGGATGCTGGACGACGACGCCCGGCAGGCGCTGCGCCACTCCGCGCAACGTTACCGCGCCAATGCCGCACGTTTTCGTGCCGGCCTGACGGCGGCGGGCTGACCGGTGCTGGGTGCGGCGCGGCGGGTCGCGGGGCTGCTGGACGGGGTTCCGGTTCCGATGCTGGCCGTGAACCGCGAGGCGCGCGTGATCGCCGCCAATGCCCAGGCCGAGGCGCTGTTCGGCCTGAACCTGCTGGGGCGGCCGTTCGTGACCGTGCTGCGCCAGCCGTCGATCGTGCAGGCGGTGGACTGGGTGCTGGACCCCGACAGCGGTCCTGCGCCGGGGCTTGATCCGGCGCTGCCCGCCCCGCCCGAAGGCGTGGTCATGCTGCGGGCGCAGTTCTCGGCCGATGGGCGCGACATTCTGGCCGAGGTGACGGTGGCACCCTTGCCCTCGCCCTTCGGGCGGGGCGCGACGGTTGCGCTGTTGGACAGGTCAGTTGCCGAGGAGGCCGAGCAGATGCGCCGCGACTTCGTGGCCAATGTGAGCCACGAGCTGAAGACCCCGCTGACCGCCATGATCGGCTTTATCGAAACACTCCGCGGTCCTGCCCGCGACGACGCCCGCGCCCGCGACCGGTTTCTGGACATCATGGAGCGCGAGGCCGGGCGCATGAACCGGCTGATCAGCGAGTTGCTGTCCCTCAGCCGGGTTCAGGCCGAAGAACGCAGCAGGCCCTCGGGACGCGTGGACCTGCCGGCGCTGCTGCGGGGGGTGCTGGCGATCCTGACGCCGCGTGCCGAGGCGGCGGGCGTGGCGATCCGGACCGCCGGCCTGGAGCAGGCGCTGAACGTGCCGGGGGACGCGGACCAGTTGACGCAGGTGTTCCAGAACCTGGTGGAGAACGCGCTGAAATACGGCGGTTCGGGCGGGCTGCTGCGGGTCGAGCTGAGCCGCATCCCGCACGAACCGCTGCTGCGCGGCCCGGCCTGGGCGGTGCTGGTCGAGGACAATGGCGAGGGCATCGAGGAACAGCACCTGCCCCGCCTGACCGAGCGGTTCTACCGTGTCGACACGCACCGGTCGCGGGCGCAGGGGGGAACCGGCCTGGGCCTGGCCATCGTCAAGCATATCCTCAACCGTCACCGCGGGCGGCTGCGCATCGAGAGCACCGTCGGCAAGGGCAGTCGTTTCACGGTCATCCTGCCCGAAGGACGCGCGCGCGGTTGAGGCATGCCCGGAACGGGCGGACGCTGACCCCTCGCCCTTTTTGGCGCACTGTCCTATAAGCGCGCAGGTGTTGAAAAGGGGATACCTCCATGTCGCAATCGTCACAGGTCGATCCGGCCAAGCTGGCCGCAGCACGGGCTGCCGTCGCCCTGGTCGAGGACGGAATGAAGCTGGGCCTTGGCACCGGCTCGACCGCCAGCATCATGGTGCGCGAACTGGCCGGCCGGGTGGCGCGCGAGGGGCTGAAACTACGCTTTGCGGCCACGTCGCAGGCCACGGCGGACCTGGCCGAAAGTCTGGGCCTGCGCGTCGAAACGCTGGACGAGATCGGCTGGCTGGACATGACCATCGACGGCGCGGACGAGGTCGATCCGCACCTGCACCTGATCAAGGGCGGCGGCGGCGCGCATCTGCGCGAAAAGGTCGTCGCCGCCGCCAGCGAGCGGATGGTGGTGATCGCCGACCCGGCCAAGGTGGTCGAAACGCTTGGCGCCTTTCCGCTGCCTGTCGAGGTGCTGTCCTTTGGCTTCGAGACGACGCGCCGGCTGATCCGCAAGCTGCTGGACACGCTTGAACTGGGCGAACGTGACGTCCTGCAGCGCCTGAAGGGCAGCGACCCCTGGGTCACGGACGAGGGCAACCTGATCCTGGACCTGCACCTGGAGGTGATCCCCGACCCTGCGGCCCTGGCGCGCGGCCTTTCCTGCATTCCGGGCGTGGTCGAGCACGGGCTGTTCCTGGGCATGTGCGACCTGGCCATCATCGGGCGCGAGGACGGCAGCGTGGTCGAACTGGCCCGCGATGCCGATATCGACGCCGACATGCTGGCCCATGAAGGAGAATGAGACGGTGAGTTTCGACTATGATCTGTTCGTGATCGGCGGCGGTTCCGGCGGAGTGCGCGCCGCCCGGATCGCGGCGGGTGAATACGGTGCCAAGGTGGGGCTGGCCGAGGAAAGCCGCATGGGCGGCACCTGCGTCATCCGGGGCTGCGTGCCCAAGAAGCTGATGGTCTTTGCCTCGCAGGCAGGCCTGATGGTCGAGGAGATGCGCGGCTATGGCTGGGCGGACGCACATCAGGGCAGCTTTGACTGGGAGGTGTTCCGCGAAAAGCTGGATGCCGAACTGACGCGACTGGAGGTGATCTATCGCGCCGGACTGACGCGTGCGGGTGTGGAGATGCATGACCAGCGCGCCAGGCTGGTCGATCACCACACGGTCGAACTGGCCGACGGCACCCGCAAGTCCGCGCGCCATATCCTGATCGCCACCGGCGGACGTCCTGCCAGGATCGGCATCCCCGGCGAGGAACTGGCCATGGTCTCGGACGACCTGTTCCTGATGGACAAGCTGCCGGGCCGCATCCTGCTGGTCGGTGGAGGCTTTATCGCCTGCGAATTCGCCACGATCCTGGCAGGACTGGGCGTGGACGCGGTGCAGGCCTATCGCGGCGACGCGGTCCTGCGCGGCTTTGACCGCGAGGCGCGCGATCTGGCGACCCTGCAACTGAGCGCGGTCGGGGTGGACCTGCGTCTTGGACTGACGCCCGTGCGGCTGGAAAAGGTCGAAGAACGCATCGAGGTCAGCTTTGACGACGGCAGCAGCGACCGTTTCGACGCCGTGCTGTTCGCCACTGGGCGTGACCCCTACAGCTGGGGGCTGGGGCTCGAGAACACGGAGGTGCGGCTGAAGCCCAACGGCGCCATCGAGGTGGACGAATGGTCGCAAACCAGCGTGCCGTCGATCTTTGCGGTGGGCGACGTGACCGATCGCGTGAACCTGACGCCCATCGCCATCCGCGAAGGGCACAGCTTTGTCGATACCGTCTTTGGCGCCAGGGCGCGCAAGGTCGATCACTCGGTCGTGGCCAGCGCCGTGTATCTGCGGCCCCACGAGTTGGGCACGGTCGGACTGACCGAGGAAGAGGCCCGCGTCCGGGGTGCGGTGGATGTGTATTCCACCGTCTTCCGGCCGATGCGGTCCATGTTCGCCGGCAGCGACGCCAAGGTGATGATGAAGCTGCTGGTCGATCCCGAGACCGACAAGGTGCTGGGCTGCCACATTTTTGGTCCCGAAGCGGGCGAGATGATCCAGCTGGCCGCCATTCCCATCGGGATGGGCGCGACCAAGGCGCAGTTCGACGCCACCATCGCCGTGCACCCGACGGCCGCGGAGGAACTGGTGACGATGCGCACGCCGTCGCGCCGTCACGCGGCCCTTCCGGCGGGCTGACAATCCCGTGGGCGCGGCCCCTTGCCGCATCGGCGGGGGGCAGGCGGGGTTGACGTTTCACCCCCCGCGCCCCAATTTCCAAGCAACGGAATTTCCAACGAAAGAAGGTCGATCGGATGGCAAATCAGGGCCCTTGGGGCGGAGGCGGCGGAGGAAACGGCGGCCGGGATGACGAAGATGGTGCCAAGCGTCCGGCAGGCCGTCCGTGGGGCGAGCAGCCGCCGCCGAACGGTCCGCGCCGTCCGCGTCCCGGCCAGGACCCGCAGCGCCCCGAGATCGAGGACCTGATGAAAAAGGGTCAGGAACGCCTGCGCGTCCTGATGGGCGGGCGCGGAAACGGCAGCGGCACGGGCGGCGGCGGCGGTCGTGGTCCGATGGGTCCGAACTTTGGCATGAACCGCTCGACCCTGGCCGTCGCGGGTCTGGCGGCGGTTGCGCTCTGGGCCTTTGCCAGCTTTTATCGCGTCCAGACCAACGAACAGTCGGTCGAGTTCCTGTTCGGCCGGGCCGTTGCCGTGGGAACCGAGGGCCTGAACTTTGCCCCCTGGCCGATCGTGACGGCCGAGGTCGTTCCTGTCACCAACGAGCGCGTGACCGAGATCGGCACCGGACGCGCCGGACCGATGGACAGCGGGCTGATGCTGACCCGCGACCAGAACATCGTGGACATGGAATATCAGGTCGTTTGGAATATCCGCGACCCGCAGATGTTCCTGTTCAACCTGGCCGATCCCGCCGACACCATGCGCGCCGTGTCCGAATCTGCGATGCGGGACATCATCGCCCGGACCGAGTTGGCTCCGATCCTCAACCGCGACCGGGGTGCGATCGCGTCGGACCTGCAATCTTCGGTTCAAGCGACGCTGGACGCCTATCAGTCGGGCATCAACGTGGTCCGGGTCAACCTTGACCGTGCCGATCCGCCCGAGGAGGTGATCGACAGCTTCCGCGCCGTCCAGGCCGCCCAGCAGGAGCGTGACCGCCTGGAGAACGAGGCCGACGCTTATGCCAACCGCGTCCTGGCGCAGGCCCGCGGTAATGCGGCCCAGGTTCTGGAACAGGCCGAAGGCTATCGCGCCGAGGCGGTCAATACCGCTGTGGGTGAGGCGGCCCGCTTCAATTCGATCTACGAGGAATACGTGAACGCACCGGAGGTCACGCGCCGCCGGATGTATCTTGAAACGATGGAGCAGGTCTTCGGCGACGTGAACAAGATCATCATCGGAGAGGGTATAGGCGGCGAGGGCGGATCGGGCGTCGTGCCCTACCTGCCGTTGGACCAGCTGCGCGGGACCGGCACGCAGGGCCAAGGTGCGGGAAACCAGACAACCGGCCTGCTGAACCCTACGCCGGGATCCGCTGACGCCACTGCGGCCCCCGCGCCCGCAACGACCACCGGAGGGACGAACTGATGGCTGCACGCAGCAAGCTTCTGACCACCCTTGCCATTCCTGCCCTGATTGCCGTCGTGGTCGTGGTGGCATCGGCCATCTTTATCGTCGACGAGCGTGAAAAGGCGCTGGTCCTGCGCCTGGGCCGTGTCGTCGATGTGCAGGAGACACCGGGCCTGGGCTTCAAGCTGCCCTTTGTCGACAACGTGGTGAAGTATGATGGCCGGATCCTCGGCATGCCCACCAGTCCGCTGGAGGTTACGCCGCTGGACGACCGCCGCCTTGTGGTCGATGCGTTCGCCCGCTGGCGCATCACGGATCCGGTCCGTTTCCGTCAGGCTGTCGGCACCGCCGGCGTTCAGGGCGCGCAGATGCGGCTTGAACCGATCGTGCGGAACTCGATCCGCGAGGTGCTGGGTACGGTGCCGTCGACGGCGGTGCTGTCGGATGACCGAACGTCGCTGATGAACCGCATCCGTGATGAGGCGCGCGGCAACTCCGGGGGCCTGGGGATCGAGATCATCGACATCCGCCTGACCCGGACGGATCTGCCCGACCAGAACCTGAACGCCACCTATGGCCGGATGCGCGCCGAGCGCGAACGCGAGGCTGCCGACGAGATCGCCCGGGGCAACGAGGCCGCGCAGCGTATCCGGGCCGCAGCCGACCGGACCATGGTCGAGCTGACTTCGGAAGCCCGCCGTCGCGGGGAGATCGTGCGAGGCGAGGCCGACGCGCAGCGCAACGCGATCTATGCCGATGCCTATGGCCGCGACCCCGAGTTCTTTGCCTTCACTCGGTCGCTGACCTCGTATGAGCGGGCCCTGAGCGGCGACCGGAGCTCGTTCGTGATGCAGCCGGACAGCGAGTTCTTCAGCTATCTGGCGACGGACGGTGGCGCGCAGGCGAACCCCGCCTCCACCCCGGTTCCGGCAGGGACCTCGGCCGCGGAATTCGACATGCCGGATGCCACGGCGGTGGAGGATGAAGCGGGTCTGGTCACCCCGGAGGTCACGGACCGCGAGGGCAATCCCCTGGGCGAAACCTCGGGTGTGCGGCTGACGCCGGTTCCGGAAAGCCTGGCCACCCCGCCGCAGCAGCAATCCGAGATTCTGGCCCCCGATGCGATGCTGGAAGGCAATGGAGAGCAGGCGCCGGCTGACCAGCCCGCCGACGCTGCCCCGACGGCCGGAGAGGGAGCCGCCGCCGAAGGCACTGCGGCGCCGCCTGTGACGCCGGAACCGGCGCAGGAGGGCGGGGCTCAGGCGCAGCCACCGCTGGAGGATACGCCGGACAGCACGGTCCCGGCGAACTGAAGCAGGATGTGGGGCAGGGGGAAACCTCTGCCCCGTTCTGTAACGAAAATCACGATCTGTTCACGACAAGCGAGCGTGGTTTCATTGCAACGGCTGCTTACATCGCGTTCATAGTTCCAATGGCGGCTCGACGGATGACCCGTTTCGCCGCCTTCGACAGATGAGGACACTCAGCATGAAACCGCTTTTTCCTCGCCATCTTCTGTCCGCCTCGGTTCTGGCCGTGGCGGTGGGTCTTGGCTATGCAGGCGCACAGCAAGTTGTCGATCCTGCCAACGACGATGTCTCGCCCCAGGTCAGCCAAGAGGCGCAGGACGCAGCCGATGCCAACCAGCCGCTGGGGGGCGAGGCCGCGCAGGCACCTGCGGCGCAGGTGATGCCGGGCAGCTTTGCCGACCTGGCCGAGCAGGTATCGCCCGCCGTGGTGAACATCACCACGACCTCGGTGGTGTCGCAGCCGACGGGCGGCCCCTCCTTCCCGGAAGGCAGCCCGTTCTCGGACCTGTTCCGCGAATTCGGATTTCCCGGCGTGCCCGGCGGTCCCGAAGGCATGCCCCAGCAGCGCCGTACGCCGCAGCGGTCGAACGCATTGGGATCGGGCTTCGTGATTTCGGCGGACGGATTCATTGTCACGAACAACCACGTCATCGAGGGCGCGGACCAGATCGAGATCGAGTTCTATTCCGGCCAGCGCCTGCCGGCCGAGGTGGTGGGCACCGATCCGAACACCGATGTCGCGCTGCTGAAGGTCGAAAGCGACGAGGCCATTCCCTTTGTCGAATTCGGGGACAGCGACAGCGCGCGGGTCGGGGACTGGGTTCTGGCGCTTGGCAACCCGTTGGGGCAGGGCTTTTCCGCCAGTTCGGGCATCGTGTCCGCCCGCAATCGCGAACTGTCGGGCACCTATGACGATTACCTGCAGACGGATGCCGCGATCAACCGGGGTAACTCGGGCGGGCCGCTGTTCAACCTTCAGGGCGAGGTGATCGGGGTGAATACTGCGATCCTGTCGCCGAATGGCGGTTCGATCGGGATCGGTTTCTCGATGGCCTCGAACGTGGTGTCGCAGGTGGTCCAGCAGTTGCAGGAATTCGGGGAAACCCGCCGGGGCTGGTTGGGCGTCATGATCCAGGACGTGTCGCCTGAAATGGCCGAAGCGCTTGGGCTGGATGTCGCGGGCGGTGCAATGATCACCGATGTCCCCGAGGGTCCGGCCCGCGACGCCGGCCTGCAGACGGGCGACGTCATCACCCAGTTCGCGGGCGAGACGGTCGAGGATACGCGCGGCCTGGTGCGGCGCGTGGCCGAAGCGCCCGCAGGCGAGACGGTCGAAGTCGTCGTGATGCGGGACGGCAATCCGACGACGTTGAACGTGACCCTGGGGCGCCGCGAGACCGCGCAAGGCGGAAGCGGGCAGCCGCAGACCTCGGACGAGCCGGCCGAAAGCGACATCCTGGGGATGTCGGTCACGGTGCTGACGCCTGACACCGCTGCTGAACTGGGGGCGCCTCGCGATGCACGTGGACTGGTCATCACCGGTGTCGATGCCGAGGGTCCTGCCGCCGAAAAGGGTCTGGCTGCCGGTGACATCATCACCGAGGTCAATCAGCAGCCGGTCGGCTCGGTCGCGGAACTGCAGTCGCGGGTTGACGAGGCCCGCGAGGCTGGCCGCCGCTCCGTTCTGATGCTGATCCGCCGCCAGGGCGAACCGTTGTTCGTGGCGCTCTCCCTGATGGGGGAAGACGCGCCCGCCCCCGAAGAAGCGCCCGCGGAATAAGCTCTACCTGCATCGGGGCGGCCTGTCGGGCCGCCCCTTTCAAATCCCGTGCTGATCGCTTAACTCCGTCACGACACAAGGGAACATGCGATCATGGCCAAGATTACCTATATCGAACATACCGGAACCCGCCACGAGGTTGATGTCCGCCCCGGCATGACCGTGATGGAAGGCGCCCGCGACAACGGCATTCCCGGGATCGACGCCGATTGCGGCGGCGCTTGTGCCTGTTCGACCTGCCATGTCTATGTTGCGCCCGAATGGATCGACAAGCTGCCCGCGCGCGACCCGATGGAAGAGGACATGCTGGACTTCGCCTACCAGCCCGATCCCGAGCGCTCGCGCCTGACCTGCCAGATCAAGGTGACCGAGGCCCTGGACGGTCTGGTCGTGCAGATGCCCGAACGCCAGATCTGACCATCCGCGACATGACAAAGGCCGCAGCCCCGCGCTGCGGCCTTTGTCATGTCCTGTCCTCTGGATGCCACCGGGGCAGGCGCCTGCGGAGGCAAGGGTTGCGCCTCGGCTGCGTCCGGACTAGGCCAGCGTCCTGAACCATCGCGCAGGACCTGCGCCACAGGAGGCAGTCGTGAAGGCTTTGGCACGGATCTCTCAGTTTATCGGCAACACCTTTGCCCTTTGGGTGCTGCTGTTCGCGGCCCTAGGGTTCTTCTTTCCCGACCAGTTCCGGCAGCTGACACCCTGGATCGTGACCCTGCTGGGGATCATCATGTTCGGGATGGGACTGACGATATCGGCCAAGGATTTCGGCGAGGTTCTGCGGCGTCCCGTCGATGTCGGCATCGGCGTCATTGCGCAGTTCGCGATCATGCCGCTGCTGGCCGTGGCGCTGACGCGGCTGATCCCGATGTCGCCCGAGGTTGCGGCGGGCGTGATCCTGGTCGGCTGCTGCCCGGGCGGCACCTCGTCGAACGTGATGACCTATCTGGCCAAGGGTGACACGGCGCTTTCTGTCGCCTGCACCAGCGTCACCACGCTGCTGGCGCCCATTGTCACGCCCTTCCTGATGCTGATGCTGGCCAGCGAATACCTGCCGGTCGATGCCTGGGCCATGTTCCAGTCCATCCTCAAGGTCGTGCTGCTGCCGCTGGCCCTGGGCTTTCTGGCGCAACGGCTGCTGCCGGGGGTGGTGCGTGCCGCCGTTCCCGTGTTGCCCTTGGTCAGCGTCACGGGGATCGTGCTGATCGTGGCCGCCGTGGTGGGGGCCTCCAAGGGGGCGATCGTGCAGTCCGGCCTGATGATCTTGGCCGTGGTTATCCTGCACAACGGCCTGGGTTATCTGATCGGCTTTCTGGCCGCACGCGCGGCCGGACTGAACCTGGCGCGCCGCAAGGCCATCGCGATCGAAGTCGGGATGCAGAACTCGGGCCTGGCCGCCGCGCTGGCGACAGCCTATTTCTCGCCCGTCGCGGCGGTGCCTGCCGCCATCTTCAGCGTGTGGCACAACATCTCGGGCGCCCTGGCCGCCAGCATCATGGCACGGCTGCGGGAACGCTGACGGCCTGGGCGCGGGCCATCATCCATCGTGCCCGCGCCATCATCAGCGGCCCGGTGCCCTTGGCGTCGTCGCTGACCACCTCCTCGGTCAGGTAGTAGGCGGGGCTGCCGTCGCGATAGACGCCGGAAAAGCCGCCCAAACCCGCAACCAGGCAGATCCCGCCAAAGCCCCTCCCTTGGCCGTCATGCTGCAACCGGCCCGCCAGGAAATCCATGGCACGGTCGGCCGCGTCACCCGGCAGGGCAAGGTCCAGCGCGGGCGCCGCCGACAGCGCATAGGCAAACATCGCCGTGGCCGAGCTTTCGGTGTAGTTTCCCGGCAGGTCAGGTTGGTCGATGACCTGCAGCCAGCCGCCGTCCGGCCGTTGCAGGGCGACGAGCCGCTGCAGCAGCGCCCGCGTCGGCGCCTCCAGTCCGGCACCGGCGAATGCTGCGGGCCCGACCAGGGCCGCACTGTCCACCAGCGCCATCGCCTGCCAGCCAAGCGCCCGCGCCCAGGCCGAGGCCGACTGGCCCGTCGCGGGATCGGCCCAGTCCTGCGCGCGCGAGGTGTCGCAGCCATGCGCGTAAAGCCCGTCGGGTCGGGCCGTCATCTCCAGCGCGTCGCGCAGCTGCGACAGCGCGTCCTGGACCAGCCGGTGGTCGCCCTGCTGCTGCGCCAGCTGGATCTGGAAGGGCAGGCCCATGTAAAGGCCGTCCAGCCAGACCTGATGGGGATAGATCTTCTTGTGCCAATAGCTGCCGCCCGCCGTACGGGGGTGGTCCTGCAACTGGCGCCCCAGGCGCTGCGCGGCCCGCATCCAGCGCGGATCGCCCGTCCAGCGGTCCAGCGCGAACAGCACCCGCCCCGCCAGGATGTTGTCGATGTTGAAGTCCAGCGGGTCATAGCCCGCCAGCGTTCCATCCGGGGCCACCTGCGCGCCGGCCAGCCGCAGCAGGTGATCGCGCCAGCGATCCTCGCCCGTGGCTTGGTGCAGCAGTTCGAGGCCGCGATAGATGCAGCCGTCCTCGTAGCACCAGGCCCCGCCCTTGTAGGGCTGGTAGCGGGTCGCAAAGGCGTCGAAGTAATTCAGCATGGGGCAAAGTCCTTGCGGGTCAGGGGACCGTTGGGAAGGTCGTCGGGGGCCGAGATGTGGCAATGCTCGGCCAGCAGACCGGCGCCGCTGACCTCCAGCAGGCCGTCGGCCATCAGCGGCGGGGCAGGCGGCGCGGGATCGAAGGACAGCGCGACGTCCCGGATCAGGACGCCCGTCACCGGCGCCTCGGGCAGGCCCAGGCAGGCGGCAAAGGCCAGGCGCACGCCATCGGCGCGGATGCGGCTGATTTCGATGTCGCCGATCTGCGGGGTCAGGGGCCCTACGGGCTGAGGGTCCCGCGACTGCACAGCGCTGTCATGACCGTCATGGTCGCAGAAATAATGGGCGTTGATTGCCAGCACCGTATCCACGCCGTCAAAGGAACAGTCTGTCAGGCTGATCCGGTCAACCTTTCCTCCGCGTCCCCGCCGCGTCTTGATGCGCAGGCCGCGGTCAGTGTCCTCCATCTCGCAATGCGAAACGTGGATGTCGCTGACGCCGCCCGACATCTCCGAGCCGATGACGACACCGCCGTGGCCGTATTCCATGCGGCAATGGCGGATGCGGATGTCGCGGGTGGGGGCAAGGTGATCACCGTTGCCCGCATCACTGCGCTTGCCGGCCTTGATGGCGATGCAATCGTCGCCGGTCGAGAAGCGGACACCCTCGATCACGACACCTTCGCAGCTTTCGGGGTTCAACCCGTCGGTGTTCGGGCTGTCCGACGGGTTGCGGATGGACAGGGAGGCAAAGGTCAGGTTGCGCGAGCGATAGGGATGCACCGTCCAACTGGGCGAGTTGGTGATGGTCGGCCCCAGCACGGTGACCCCGTCGCAATCGATCAGGTGCAGCAGGCGGGCCCGGCGCGCGCCGTCGCGCGTTTCCTTTGGCCAGGTCCACCAGTCACCGCGTGCGCCGCCGCCATCCACCCGGCCCGGCCCGGCGATGCTGATGTGACGCCCGCCGATCGCGGTCAGGACTCCGCGATAGCAGGGTTCGGGCAGGCCCTCCCAGCTGCCGCCCTGGTCGGCAGGCAGAATGGGAAAGCGCGCGCGCTCCGACGGGGCGGCAAGCTCGGAACCTTCGGCCAGATAGATGTGCCGGTGCGAGGGAATCAGCAGGGGACCGACCTCCCACCGGCCCTGGGGCACGATCAGCGTTCCGCCATCGGGCAGGGCGTCCAGCATTGCCTGCGCGCGGGCAGGATCATCAAGAACCGCAACCCCCGCGCAACGTGGTGTCGTCAAGTCGAAGGGGCCAAACCCGTCAACGGTGACACGCAGGTCCATGCCGGGCGGCAGGTCGTGCAGGGGCGTGATCACGCGGTCGGTGACGCCATGCCGGGCATAGCCGGGACCGGTCACTTGCCAGGCCAGAGGCGCGGGCAGGTGATACAGCGCACCGGGAACCGCCAGGCGTAGCGCGACCGAGCGCGGCGTTGCGGCCACGAGGTCCATCTTCATGGAATGCTCCTTCGGATGTCGGTGAGGGCGGCACGCCCGGCGCGCCGCCGGTCAGGATCAGCGGAAGCTGCGCAGGGCGCGATCGATCTCGTCGATCATCTCGGCCGCGGCATCGTCGGCAGAGATCTGGTCATAGGCCACCGCTTCCAGGTAGTCGCCAAAGACTTCACGGACCTTCGGGTGCTCGTTCAGGGGCGAGGGAATGGGGCCCTTGCCTTCCAGCACGAGGTCATGCGCGGCCTGCACGTTGGGGTCGATGCCGCCCTGTTCGGCCAGACGCGCGGCCGCGACCTTGCTCGCCGGAATCCCGCGCGAGTCCTTGAGGATGTCGACGGCCTCGGGGTCGTTCAGCAGGCAGTCAATGATCTGCGCCGCCGCCTGCGGGTTGCGCGCGTTCTTCGAGATCGCGAACAGCATCGAGGGCTTGCGATAGGTGCCGTCATTCACGGCGCCGTCGACCTGCAGCATGGGCACGGGCACCAGCTCCTGTTCACCCAGCGGGTCGGCGTATTTCGCATAGGCTGAATCCCATTCATAGGTGCCGGCGATCCGGCCCTCGGCCCATGGGCGCATCTCGAACAGCTCGATGTTGCCTTCGCCCGCGACCTGCTGCCAGCTGCGGATGGCGCCGTCCTCGACCAGCGACTGGTAGAAGCGGATGCCCTCGGCCAGCTCCTCGGGGGTCCAGGCGACGGTGGTCGTCTCGGGGTCGATCAGGTCCTTGCCGGTCATCTGCGTGACAGTGGTCGAGACGAGGAAGATCGCGTTCAGCCCCTGCGCCTCGAAAGGCATCACGCCGTCGCCCAGCTTGCCGGCGGCGGCCCTGACCTCGTCCCAGTTCGTGGGCAGGGGCAGGCCGGCTGCGTCATAGACCGTCTTGTTGAAGAAATAGACCCGGCCGGTTTCCGCCGTGGGAATGCCATTCAGAACGCCGTTCATCTCGCCACCGGCCAGCTGTTCATCGGTGAACTGCGACAGGTCGATGATGTCGGAATATTCCCGCAGGTCGGCAAAGCCCGAACCATCGCGCGAGAACAGCGGCAGCCAGGGCCAGTTGATCTGCATGATGTCGGCCTCGGTCCGGCCGGCGATCTGCGTGGTGATGCGCTCCTGGTGGCCAGCCCAGCCGGTGAACTCGGCCGCGATCTGGTGGCCGTGCTTCTGGCCGCAGACGGCCAGTGCCTCCTGCGTCTGGGCATGGCGGGCATCGCCGCCCCACCAGGACATGCGCAGGCTGTCGGCCTGGGCCGGAACGGTACCGGCCAGCAAGCCGGCCGAAAGGATCGTCGTCGTCAGCAGTTTCATCGGGTTCCCCTCCCTCAATGCGACACGGGCAGCGAGACGTTCTCGCCCGCCCCGTCAAAAATATGCGCCATGCCGGGTTCCGGCGTCAGCGTGACCTCGGCGCCTCGATCCAGCGCGGCATAGTCGGCGGCAGGCAGCACGGCGACCAGCCGGGCCCCCGCGACATCCAGATGCAGCACGACCTCGTGGCCCATGAATTCGGCCCCCGTGACACGACCCCGCAGCCCGGGGCCTGCGTTCAGGCGCAGGTGCTGTGGGCGGATGCCCAGCGTCGCGCTGCCGGTCCAGCCGCGCAGGCGGTTCATCAGGTCGGCGTCCAGCGGCAGCGACTGGTCGCCCACGCGGAAACTGGCGCCATCCAGGCGACCCTCGATCAGGTTCATCTCGGGGCTGCCGATGAAGCCCGCGACGAAGGCATTGGCGGGCCGGTCATACAGCGTCTTGGGGTCCGCCACCTGCATGATGCGGCCGTCCTTCATCACGCAGATGCGGTCGCCCATCGTCATCGCCTCGGTCTGGTCATGGGTGACATAGACCACGGTCGAGGACATCCCCTCTTCCTTGAGCCGCCGGTGCAGATCGGTGATCCGCACACGCATCGACGCCCGCAGCTTCGCATCCAGGTTCGACAGCGGCTCGTCGAACAGGAACACCTGCGGTTCCTTGATCAGCGCACGGCCCAGCGCCACGCGCTGCGCCTGACCACCCGACAGCTGCTTGGGCAGACGGTCCAGCAGCGGCTCGATTTCCAGGATGCGCGCAACCTCGTCGGTGCGGCGTTCGATCTCCGCCTTGGAGGTGCGCTGCAGGCGCAGGCCGAAGGACAGGTTCTTGCGGACCTTCATGTGCGGGTAAAGCGCATAGTTCTGGAACACCATCGCGATGCCGCGCTGGCCGGGCTGCAGGCGGTTCACCACCTTTTCGCCGATCACCACCTCGCCGCCCGAGATGCTTTCCAGCCCCGCGATCATCCGCAGCGTCGTGGACTTGGCGCAGCCCGAGGGGCCGACCAGCACCATGAACTCTCCATCCGCGACGTCGAGGTTGATGCCATGCACGGCCTTGAAGGCGTTGCCGTAGACTTTTTCCAGGTTCCGGATTTGAAGACGAGCCATCGGTTTATCCTTTCACCCCACCGGCAGAGATGCCTTCGATGAAGTATTTCTGAGCCATGAAGAACACGATCAGCGCGGGCAGCAGCGCCAGGACCGACATCGCCAGGATGCGGTTCCAGTCAAAGGCCTCGGTCGTGTCGATCGACAGTTTCAGCGCCAGGCTGACGGGAAAGCTCTCGACCGAGGACAGGTAGATCAGCGGGCCGAGAAAGTCGTTCATGGTCCACATGAACTGGAACAGCGCGACCGAGATCAGCGCAGGCGTCAGCATCGGCACCACGATATAGAGCAGCGTCTGCAAGCTGTTGGCGCCGTCCACGCGGGCGGCTTCCTCCATGTCGCGCGGGATGGCGCGCAGGAACTGAACCAGCATGAAGACAAAGAACGCGTCGCCGGCAAAGGCCGAGGGCACCCAGAGCGGCAGGTAGGTGTCCAGCCAACCCAGGTCGCGGAACAGGATGTATTGCGGGATGCGCGTGACCACGTTCGGCAGAAGCAGCGTCGCGATCAGGCTGGCGAACAGGATCTTCTTGCCCGGAAACTCGAACCGGGCGAAGCCATAGGCGACCAGCGCACAGGAGATCGCGGTGAAGATCGTCTTGGGCAGGATGATCAGGAAGGTATTCCAGAAGAACCGCCCGAAGGTGTAGGGCGTCGAGGTTTCCCAGCCCTTGCGATAGCCGTCCAGCGTCGGGTCCTGCGGGATGAAACCGATCGAGCCGAAGATCTCGGAGTTGGTCTTGAAGGACGCCCCGATCAGCCAGATCAGCGGATAGAGCATGATCAGGCCGACGATCGTCAGCAGGCTGTAGCGGACGAATGCGGACAACCGGGCGGCGCGCAACTCCTCGCTAGACATGGCGGGGACGGGATTGGCGATGGCGGGGGTGGCAAGATCGGTCATCTCTCAGCTCCTCTTGTCGCCGGCGTAATAGACCCACTTCTTCGACGACCAGAACGCGACCACGGTTAGCGCCATGATGATCAGGAACAGCACCCAGGCGATGGCGGATGCGTAGCCCATGTTGAAGTTCTTGAAGGCCTCGTCATAGATGTAGAGCGGCAGCAGATAGGTCGATTTCAGGGGGCCGCCGCCAGTGATGACGTAGGGGCCGTTGAATTCCTGGAAGGCCTGGACCATCTGCATGATCAGGTTGAAGAAGATGACCGGCGTGATCAGCGGCAGGGTGATGTGGACAAAGCTGTGCCACTTGCTGGCCCCGTCGATGGCCGCCGCCTCGTAGAGCGACTTGTCCACCGCCTGCAGCGCCGCAAGAAAGATCACCATCGCCGAGCCGAACTGCCAGGTGCGCAGCAGGCTGAGGGTGAACAGCGCGTTGACGGGATCGCCGAACCAGTTGATCGGCTCCAGCCCGAGGCCGGCCAGCACCATGTTCACCAGCCCCGCATCGGCAAAGATATAGCGCCACAGCACGGCAACGGCGATCGAGCCGCCCAGGATCGAGGGCACGTAATAGGCGGTGCGGAAGAAGCCGATGGCGCGCAGGCGATAGTTCAGGATGACCGCGATGAACAGCGCAAAAGCCAGCTTCAGCGGCACCGTCAGGAAGACGTAGAGCAGCGTGACGCGCAGGGACTTCATGAACGTCCGGTCGTTCATCAATTCTCGGAAATTGTCCAGCCCGGTCCAGACAGGTGACTGGATAAGGTTGTAGTCGGTAAAGCTGAGATAGAGCGAACCCAGGAACGGGATCGCGGTAAAGATCAGCAGCCCGATCAGATAAGGCGCAAGATAGGCCAGGCCCAGAAAACGGCTTTCCATCAGTGTCCTCCGCACATGGGGGACCACATGGCGCAGGCGCCCGTGCATCGCGTCATCAAATCGCTCCTCCCTCGATTCGATTGGCAGGGGACCGCGACAGGCGCGGCCTGTTCTGCTAGTATCCCAGTTGGCGACAGGATCTGAATTGACGTTTATGCAGAAAAAGATGGACGAAACCGAACATCAAGGTCTGGCTGGCATGACCCCGTCGGGAAACGGGGTTCTGGCGGGCATCCCTGCCAGGGCGCTGGACCTGACGCTGACGCGTTCCGCCATCCGCATGCAGCATTCGCACAGCTGGTCCATCGACAAGGTGAACGCGGTTCATGACCTGGTAATCTGCCTGGAGGGGCAGGGCGACTACATCCTGGACGAGGAACGGGTGCGTCTGACGCCCGGAATGGCCATGATGATCCCGGCCGGAACGCGGTTTCAGGGCCGCAATCTTGATCCGCAGCGCGCTTATACCGGTCTGGCCCAGCATTTCCGGCTGGACCTGTTCGGCCACCACGACCTGCTGGGGCGGATGCGCTATCGCCAGGTGGTGCGGCTGTCGCGCTGGCCGATGATCGGGCCGCTGGTGCGCCATTATCGTGCCACCGCCCCGGCCGGATCGACCACGCTGATGATGCACCATGCCTTCATGGTCATCCTGACCGAGTTCATCGAGGATGCCTTCATCACCTGGACCTCGCCCCGTGACACGGCGCTGGACGAATCCGAGGGGCTGTCGGTGGCGGTCATGATGGCCGCCACGCAGATTGCGGCCGACCCCCTGCAGCCGGGTCTGGCCGAACGGACGGTCGCCGCCGCCCCTTACAACGACGACTATTTCCGGCGCGAATTCCGCCGCAGGCTGGGCAGCACCCCGGTCAAGTACCAGGAGTTCAAGCGGATGGAGGTGGGAATGCAGTTTCTGGAGGCAGGGTGTTCGGTGACGGAAACGGCTCACAGGCTGGGATTTGCGGACACCTATTACTTTTCGCGCCTCTTCAAGCGGCATATCGGCACCAGCCCGCGCGGCTGGCAGGAACAGATGCGCCGGCGTCGCGACGGCCAGTGGCCGCGCGGAGAGGAGGACGGGCAGGTCATCTATCCGCTGCGGCCATCGCAGGGCTGAAGGCCGCCGACGTTGTCACGGACAGTTGCGCCCGCGCGGGGCTGCTGCTTTGCTGCGGGCGCTGCCGCCATGAAAGGAACAACCCGATGCCGACCCTTCGCCATGTCTTGCCGATCCTAGCCGTAAGCTGCCTTGCAGGCGCTCCGGCCCTTGCGGCCGAACTGGAGGTCGTGGTGACCGGCGTCACCACCGACCGCGGGACCATTGGTTGCAGCCTTCACCGCGAGGCACAGGGGTTTCCGGGCAGCGGGGCGCTGGCCGAAGTGACGGTGCAGCCGGGACAAGGAACGGCAAGCTGCCGTTTTTCCGATCTTCAGTCAGGTCGATACGCCGTTGCGGTCGCCCATGACGTGAACGGAAACGGCCGGATCGACACCAACTTCCTGGGCATCCCGCAAGAGCCCTGGGCTGTGTCCGGGAACGTGCGCCCGCTGATGCGGGCACCCAATTTCAACGAGGCGGCCTTTGACCTGGGCGAAGGGCCGCACCGCATCGAGATCTCGCTGACCCGCTGAGGGTCAGACGATCCCGCCGCCGCCGCCCGTGACCCTGGGACGTTCCGCCGCGACCCTGGCGCGCCAGCCCGAGGCGCGATAGGCCGACACGGGATCGATGGCCGCTTCGGCGCGCTGGCGGGACATCTGCAGGATCGGCTCCACATCCGTGCGAAAGGCGGCGCGCAAGGTGGCCGTGGCCATCAGTGCGTCGTTGCTGTCTCGGAACCCTTCCAGCGCGGTGCGATCCACTAGGCTCGCCTGCACGAAGGCGCGCTGGATCTCGCAGGCCGAGACGATCAGGCTCTCGATCGGGTCCGTGACGTTGTGGCTCTGGTCGATCATGTGGGCAAGGTCCAGGCCGGACGTGTCCTCCAGCTCGACCAGCTCGTTGAAGACCAGGAACAGGCGGAAGGGCTCGATCGTGCCGGCATCCAGATCGTCGTCGCCATATTTGCTGTCGTTGAAGTGGAATCCGCCCAGCTTGCCTGCCCGGATCAGGCGCGCGACGATCATCTCGATGTTGACGTTCGGCGCGTGGTGGCCGAGGTCCACCAGGCACTGCGCCTTGGGGCCCAGTTCCTGCGCGGTCATCAGGCTGGTGCCCCAATCCTGTACGACTGTCGAATAGAAGGCCGGCTCGTAGATCTTGTGTTCGGAGAAGATCCGCCAGTCCTCCGGCAGCCCGGCATAGACCTGCTTCATCGCCTCCAGATAGCGGTCGAACTGGCGCGAGAGCGAAGTCTGGCCCGGAAAGTTCGACCCGTCCCCGATCCAGACCGTCAGCGCCTTGGACCCGATGGCCTGCCCGATCTCGATGCATTCCAGGTTGTGCTCGACGGCCTGCCGGCGCGTGGCCGCATCCGTGTGGGACAGCGAGCCGAACTTGTAGCTGTGCGCCTGGTCCGGCTGATCCTGGAACGTGTTCGAGTTCATGGCGTCAAAGCCCAGCCCGACCTCCTCGGCCTTTTCGCGCAAAAGGGCCGGGTCTTCCTTGTCCCAGGGAATGTGCAGGCTGACTTTGGGCGTGGCGGCGGTCAGCTGGTGGATGACGCCGCAATCGTCCAGCTTGTCCATGATGCCGCGCGGCTCGCCCTCGCCCGGAAAGCGCGCAAAGCGGGTGCCGCCGGTGCCGGTGCCCCAGCTGGGAACCGCGACGCCGAAGGACATGGCGCGGGCGACCAGCGCCTCGATCTCCACCCCCCGGCGCGCAAGCCGCGCGCCCAAGGCCTCGTAATCGGCCGTCAGGTCGGCCTGTAGCGCGTCGTTCTGCGCCTCGATGATGCCTTTGTCGATCATGGCTTACCTCGTGAAGGCTTGGACGTTGCCCGCATCCACATTGAGGATGTTGCCGGTCGATTTGGCGGAAAGGTCGGAAGCAAAGAAATAGGCGCCCTCGGCGATGTCCTCGGGCAGGACAGACCGCTTCAGCATCGAGCGTTTGCGGTACATCTCCTCCAGACCCTCCTTGTCAGTGCCATAGGTGCTGGCCCGCTGGTCCAGCCACTCGCCTTCCCAAATGCGCGATCCGCGCAGGACGGCATCGGGGTTCACCACATTGACGCGGATGCCCCCTTCGGCCCCTTCCAGCGCCAGGCAGCGGGCCAGATGGATCTCGGCCGCCTTGGCGGTGCAGTAGGCGCTGGCGTTCGGGCTGGCGGCGAGGCCGTTCTTGGAGGCCACGAAGATCACCGAGCCGCCGATGTCCTGCGCCCGGAACGTCTTGAAAGCTTCGCGCGAGACGAGGAAATAACCCGTGGACAGGATGTCCATGTTCTTGTTCCACAGCGCCAGCGTGGTTTCCTCGATGGGCGCGGACGAGGCAATGCCCGCGTTGGACACCAGGATGTCGATGCCGCCGAACTCGACCGCCATTTCGGCATAGGCGCGGGCGACCTGTATTTCGTCGGTCACGTTCATCTTGACGCTGCGCACCGCGTCGCGGCCAAAGCTACCGGCCAGCCCCTCATGGGCGGTCTGCAGCGCATCCGCGTCGATGTCGGCCAGCATGACGCAGGCCCCTTCGCGCAGGAAACGCTCGGCCGTGGCCGCCCCGATGCCGCCCGCGCCGCCGGTGACCAGCGCCACGCGGCCCGCCAGCGACTTGGGCTTGGGCATCCGCTGCAGCTTGGCCTCTTCGAGCAGCCAGTATTCGATGTCGAAGGCCTCCTGCTCGGGCAGGCCCTGATAGGTGCTGACGGCGCTGGCGCCGTGCATCACGTTGATCGCGTTGACATAGAACTCGCCCGAGATGCGAGCCGTGGCCTTGTCGAGCGCGAATGTCAGCATGCCGACGCCGGGAACCAGGTAAACAACCGCATTCGGATCGCGCAAGGCCGGGCTGTCAGGCTTCTTGCAGCGGTCGTAATAAGCGGCGTAATCGTCACGATAGGCGGCGACGGCCTTGCCCAGCCCGGCAATGGTGGCATCAAGATCGGGGTTCGCGGGGTCGAAATCGACGACCAGCGGGCGGATCTTGGTGCGCAGAAAATGGTCGGGGCAGGAGGTGCCCATGGGCGCCAGCGTCTCCAGCGCGTTCGAGCCGACGAACTCCAGCACCGCAGGCTGGTCGTCGAAATGACCGACCTTGTGGCGGTCCTTGGAGATCAGGCCGCGGATGACCGGCATCAGGCGGGCGGCGATGTCGCGGCGGGCGGCAGGCTCCAGCATGGGGACCTTGGCGCCGCCGAAGGCGGGTTGACCGCCGGTCTTGTCCTCAAGCCATGCGGCAGCCTTGTTGATGATCTCCAGCGTGGTCAGGTAGCAATCCTTGGCGTCGTCCGCCCAGGTGAACAGGCCGTGGCTTTCCAGAACAGCGCCGCGCATCTGCGGATTCTCGGTGGCCAGCTTTTCCAGCCACAGACCCAGTTCATATCCAGGCCTCTTCCAGGGCAGCCAGCCGATGTCGTTGCCGAAAATCTCGGCCGTCAACTCGCGCGAGTTGACCGAGGCCGCGATGGCGATGATCGCGTCGGAATGGACGTGATCGACATGCTTGCGGGGCACGTAGGCATGCAGCGGCGTGTCAATGGAGGCCGCGCGCGGGTTCAGCGCAAAGGTGCAGTGGGGCAGGTAGCCCACCATCTCGTCCTCATGGGCGACACCCCGATACTTGCCCTTCAACGCCCGCAGCTTGTCCATGTAAAGGGTCGAGAAGCCGTCCATCTTCATCGAACCGATGTCCCCGCCCGAGCCCTTGACCCACAGGACTTCGACCTGATCGCCTGTCAGGGGGTCGGTTTCCATCACCTTGGCGGACGTGTTGCCGCCGCCGTAATTGGTGACGCGCTTGTCCGAACCCAGCAGGTTCGACCGGTACAGCAGCTTTTCCGATTCGCTCATCGACGCGGCTTTTGCGTCATCCCACAGGTTTTCCAGCCGGTTGGCGGTCAGGGTCATGGTCATGGCTTTCTCCCTCGTGGCGGCATGGGCCGCGCGCCTTTGTCCGAATTAGGCGTAACAATCTTCCAAAGTCAATCATAAACGATCAAACACAATCATTATGCAGGTGCAGAAACTCCTCATGCGATCATTTATGATTGACATTGCTCGAAACTGATGGAAGCTGAGATGGGACGAGGGGAAACCATGCTGGAAACGGAACGCCACCGCATCATTCTGTCAGCCGTGCAGGAACGCCCGGTCGTGACGGTGGCCGATCTGTGCAGCCTGACCGGCGCGTCCGAGGCGACGGTGCGCCGGGACATCGCGCAGCTGCATGTCGCGAAAAAGCTGCGGCGCATCCGGGGCGGGGCCGAGGCCATCGCGCCCTCGCAGTTCGCGGGCATCAACGCACGGCCATTTGCGCTGGATCAGGCCGTCAACATTGCCCAGAAACGCGCCATCGCGCAGGCGGCGGTGGATCTCTGCGCGGATGGCGACGCGATCATCATCAACGGCGGCACGACGACCTTCCAGATGGTCCATCCGCTGACGGCCAAGCGGCTGCAGGTTTTCACCAACAGCTTTCCGATCGCCGAACATCTGCTGAAACAGTCGCGCAACACGGTGCTGGTGCCGGCGGGCGCGATCTATCGCGAACAGAACATCATCCTGTCGCCCTTTGATGCCGATGGCAGCAACCATTTCCATGCGCGCCGCATGTTCATGGGCTGCCGCGGCCTTGGCCCCCTGGGCCTGATGGAGGGGGACCCGCTGCTGGTGCAGGCCGAGCAGAAGCTGATCGGCCAGGCGGACGAGCTGGTCGTGCTGACCGACAGTTCCAAGTTCCGCCAGCGCTCCAGCCTGCTGCTGTGCCCGCTGTCGCGCATCCACACTGTCATCACCGATGACGGGATCGAGGACCGGGCCGCCGAGATGCTGCAGGCCGCCGAGATCCGCCTGATCGTGGCTCCGGTCGCGCAGGCAAGAAAGAAACGCGCCGAGGAGTGAAGCGCGGCAATGCTCGTTAGGGAGGAACATATGAGCATCCTGAGAAAGATCATGACGACCGCCGCCCTGGCCTCGGTGCTGGGCGCGGGGGCGGCCCAGGCCGAGGACATGCGCATCGCGCTGGTCGCCAAGGCGCTGGGCATCGGCTTCTTCGAGGCGGCCAACAAAGGGGCGCAGGAAGCGGCGGCCGAACTGGGCGGCGTGGAGATCATCTATACCGGCCCCACCGACACCACTGCCGAAGGCCAGATCGAGGTCATCAACAGCCTGATCGCGCAGCGCGTGGACGCCATCGCCATCAGCGCCAACGACACCGACGCACTGGTGCCGGCGCTCAAGCGTGCGATGGATCGCGGCATCACGGTCATCAGCTGGGATTCCGGCGTGGCCCCGGAAGGCCGCCAGATGCAGTTGAACCCGTCCTCGGCCCCCCTGATCGGCAATACGATCATCAAGCTGGCCGCCGACCACCTGCCCGAGGGCGGTGACGTGGCGGTGCTGTCGGCCACCACGACCTCGACCAACCAGAACACCTGGATCGAGGAGATGAACAAGGTCAAGGACGACTATCCCGGCATCAACGTCGTGGCGACGGTTTATGGCGACGACCTGGCCGACAAGTCCTATCGCGAGGCCCAAGGCCTGATGCAGAGCCATCCGGACCTCAAGGCGATCATTGCGCCGACCAGCGTGGGCATCGTGGCCGCCGCGCAGGCGGTCACCGACGCCGGCAAGATCGGCGAGGTCAACGTGACCGGCCTCGGCCTGCCGTCCGAGATGGCGGGCCATGTCAAGTCCGGCGCATCGAAAAGCTTTGCGATCTGGAACCCGATCGACCTGGGTTATTCCGCAACCATGGCGGCCTATCATCTGGCCAAGGGCGACGTCGAGGCCGAGCCGGGGGCGACCATCTCGCTGGGCCGCATGGGCGAGGTCACGCTGGACGACAACACCGAGGCCGCGATGGCCGACCCCTTCACCTATGACGCCAGCAACATCGACGAGTTCAGCTCGATCTTCTGATGCTGCCTGCCCTGGCGCATCACGCGCCGGGGCCCTCATTGCCCAGGACATGTCCCATGCAGGTTCAGACTCCGGCCGCGGTCGGCCCCGTGCTGTCGCTTGACGGCATCGTCAAGACATTCCCCGGCGTGCGCGCGCTGGACGGTGTGCGGCTGGAGCTGCATGCCGGGCAGGTGACCGCGCTGATCGGCGAAAACGGGGCGGGCAAATCCACCATCGTCAAGCTGCTGACCGGGATCTATCAGCCCGACGAGGGGCGGATCATGGTCGACGGCCAGCCCGTCACCTTTCCCACCGCGCAGGCGGCGGGGCAGGCGGGGGTGACGGCGATCCACCAGGAAACGGTCCTGTTCGACGAGATGACGGTGGCCGAGAACATCTTTATCGGCCACGCGCCCCGCACCCGCCTTGGCCTGATCGACCGCCGCGCGATGCGGGACCGGGCGCGCACCATCCTTCAGGGCATCGGCGCCGATCTGGACCCGGATGCGCGGCTGCGCGACCTGGGGATCGCCAGCAAGCATCTGGTCGCGATCGCCCGCGCGTTGTCCATCGACGCCCGCGTCGTCATCATGGACGAACCCACCGCCGCGCTGTCGCACAAGGAGATCGCCGAGCTTTACGAACTGGTCGAAACGCTCAGGCGGCAGGGCAAGGCGATCCTCTTCATCAGCCACAAGTTCGACGAGATCTTCCGCATCGCCGATCGCTGGACTGTCTTTCGCGACGGGCAGTTCGTGGGCGAGGGCATGATGGCCGACGTGACCGAGGCCGATCTGGTTCGCATGATGGTCGGCCGCAGCGTCGACCAGATCTATCCCAAGCGCCCCGCACAGATCGGCCCACCGGTCCTGACCGTTGCCGGATACTGCCACCCGACCGAGTTCGACGACATCACCTTCAACCTGCACCAGGGCGAAATCCTGGGCTTTTACGGCCTTGTCGGCGCGGGCCGCTCCGAGGTGATGCAGGCGCTGTTCGGCATCACCCAACCCGCAAAGGGCGCGTGCCGGATCGCGGGTGATGTGCGCGTCATCCGCACGACCGCGCAGGCGGTGGATGCCGGCATCGTCTATGTCCCCGAGGATCGTGGCAAGCAGGGTGCCGTCAAGGGGCTGCCGATCTTCCAGAACGTCACGCTGCCCTCGTTGTCGCGCACCAGCCGGGGCGGTTTTCTGCGGCTGGCCGAGGAATTCAAGCTGTCGCGCGACTACACGCAGCGGCTGGACCTGCGGGCCGCAAGCCTGGACCAGGACATCGCGCTGCTGTCGGGCGGCAACCAGCAGAAGGTGGTCATCGCCAAATGGCTGGCCACCAAGCCCCGCGTCATCATCCTGGACGAGCCGACCAAGGGCATCGACATCGGCTCCAAGGCCGCCGTCCATGACTTCATGTCCGAACTGGCCGCCGAAGGGCTGGCCGTCATCATGGTCAGCAGCGAGATCCCCGAGGTGCTGGGCATGTCCGACCGTGTCATCGTCATGCGCGAAGGGCGCATCGCCGCTGAATTCGCCGGCCGCGACATGACGCCCGAGAATCTGGTCCGCGCCGCCGTCGGCATCGACCGCCCCGCCCGAGGAGAGGCCGCATGAGCCTGCTGAAATCCCGCGAGGCGATCCTGGCTCTGGCGATCCTGGCGCTGCTGGCCCTGATCGCCAGCCGCTTTCCCGGCTTCATCGCGCCTGCAAACCTGGCGCGCGTGTTCACGGACACCTCGCCGCTGATCCTGCTGGCGCTTGGCCAGATGGCGGTCATCCTGACCAAGTGCATCGACCTGTCGATCGCGGCGAACCTGGCGCTCTGCGGCATGGTGGCGGCGCTGATGAACGGGGCGGGGGTGCCGCTGCCGCTGATCCTGCTGGCAGTCGTGGTGCTGGGCGCGGCGCTTGGGGCGCTGAACGGCGTGCTGGTCTGGAAGCTGGGCATCCCTTCCATCGTCGTGACGCTTGGCACCATGACCATCTATCGCGGGTCGATCTTTCTGATGACCAACGGTGCCTGGATCAACGCCCACCAGATGAGCGAGGGCTTCAAGGCCTTTCCACGTCAGATGATCGCGGGCCTGCCCGTCATGGCCTGGATCGCCGTGGCGGTGGTCGTGCTGGTCGCTGTGCTGATGACGCGGACCCCGTTGGGGCGGGCGTTCTATGCCGTGGGCGGCAACCCACATGCCGCCGTGTACACCGGCATCTCGGTCGGGCGGACGCAGTTCGCGGCCTTTGTCCTGTCGGGGGCGCTGGCGGGGCTGACAGGATACCTGTGGGTCGCCCGTTATGCCGTCGCTTATGTGGACATCGCGGGCGGGTTCGAGCTGGACGTGGTGGCGGCCTGCGTGATCGGCGGCATCGCCATTGCGGGCGGTGCGGGCACCGTTGCGGGCGCCGTGATGGGCACGCTGTTCCTGGGCATCATCAAGAACGCCCTGCCGGTCGTCGGCATCTCGCCCTTCTGGCAGATGGCGATCTCCGGCGCGGCCATCCTGATCGCCATCGCCTTCAACGCCCGGCGCCGCGACCCCGGTCGCATCATCCTGAAACGCGCCGAGGTGCGGACATGACAGTCACGATCCGCCATATTCCCGACCGTCTGACCAGCCCGGCCTCCCGCGTCCTGAAGAGCTGGGAAATGCTGCTGCTGGTCGTGGCCATCGCGATCTTCATCCTGAACGCCATGGCCTCGCCCTATTTCCTGGACCCGTGGAACCTGTCGGACGCCACCTTCAACTTTACCGAAAAGGCGATGATCGCCTTTGCCATGGCGATGCTGATCGTGGCCGGAGAGATCGACCTGTCTGTCGGCGCAATCATCGCGCTGGCCTCGACCGTGATGGGCATGGCCGTGACGGCAGGGGCGCCGACGCCGGTGCTTGTGGCGCTCGGCCTCGGGACGGGGCTGGCCTGCGGGGCCTTCAACGGCCTGCTGGTGGCGCGCTTCGGCCTGCCCTCGATCGTGGTGACGATCGGCACGATGAGCCTGTTCCGGGGCATCAGCTATATCGTCCTGGGCGACGGGGCGGTGACCGGCTATCCCGCCAGCTTCGCCTGGTTCGGGCAGGGCTATGTCGGCTGGGTCATCACGGTCGAGCTGGTGATCTTCGCCCTGGCGGCCCTGGTCTTCGGCCTGCTGCTGCACCGCACCAGCTTTGGCCGCAGCGTGTATGCCATCGGCAACAACGCCACCGCCGCGCGGTTTTCCGGCATCCGCGTGGACCGCATCCGCTTTATCCTGTTCCTGCTGACCGGCCTGATGAGCGGGATCGCCGCGATCTGCCTGACCTCGCGGCTCGGCTCGACCCGCCCTTCGATCGCTTCGGGGTTCGAGCTGGAGGTCGTGACCATCGTCGTCCTGGGCGGCGTCAGCATCCTGGGCGGGTCCGGCACCATCCCTGGCGTTGTTCTGGCGGCCTTCATCCTGGGTCTGGTGACCTTCGGCCTGGGGCTGCTGAACGTGCCGGGCATCGTGATGTCCATCATTCTGGGCGCGTTGCTGATCGGCGTGATCGCCGTGCCGCGCCTGCTGACCATGCTGCGGAGGAGATGATGCAGAAACACGCGTTCCGCATGACGCTGAACCCCGGCTGCGCCGAAGAATACCGCCGCCGCCACGATGCCATCTGGCCTGAACTGGTCGCTTTGCTGAAGGAGGCGGGGGTCGAGGATTACTCGATCCACCTCGACCCTGACACGAACGCGCTGTTTGGCGTGCTGTGGCGGCGCGACGATCATGGCATGGACGACCTGCCGAACCATCCGGTGATGCAGCGCTGGTGGGCGCATATGGCCGATATCATGGCGACGCATCCGGACAACGAACCGGTGTCGGTTCCTCTGGTGCCGATGTTCCACCTGTCATGAGTCGCATCGCCGTCATCGATATCGGCAAGACGAATGCCAAGCTGGCGCTGGTCGAGGCCGAAACGCTGGCCGAGGTTGCGGTCGTCACCCGGCCGAACACGCCCTTGCAGGGGCCCTGGCCGCAGACGGACCTGGAAGGGCACTGGCAGTTCTTTCTGCACCATCTGTCCGCATTCCATGCCGCGCATGGCGTCGACGCCATCTCGGTCACGACGCATGGTGCGGCGGCGGTGCTGCTGGACCGGACGGGCAGGTTGGCGGTGCCCATGCTGGATTACGAACATGCCGGGCCCGATGCGCTGGCGGCGGACTATGACCGGCTGCGGCCGGCATTCGCGCAAACCGGATCGCCGCGCCTGCCGGCGGGGCTGAACCTGGGGGCGCAGCTGCACTGGCTGCTGGCGACGCAGCCGGGGCTTTCGCAGGCGTTGGCGCATGTGCTGACCTATCCGCAATACTGGGGCTGGCGTCTGACGGGGGAACTGGCCAGCGATGTCAGTTCCCTGGGCTGTCATACCGACCTGTGGGACCCGTGGCGGGGGCAGTTTTCCGACCTCGTGCCCTCCTTGGGCCTGGAGAACCGCATGGCGCCCGCCCGGCGCGCGAACGAGGTTCTTGGCCGCCTGCGTCCCCAGATCGCGGCCGCGACCGGGCTCAGGCCGGATACGCCCGTTGCCGTGGGCATCCATGACAGCAACGCATCGCTCTATCCCCATGTTCTGGGACGCGAGGGGGCGTTTTCGGTGGTGTCGACCGGAACCTGGGTCGTCGCGATGGCGGTGCGGGGGCAGGCGGTTCCGCTGGACCCCCTTCGCGATGTCCTGGTGAATGTCGACGGGTTGGGCCAGCCGGTGCCCTCGGCCCGCTTCATGGGCGGGCGCGAGTTCCAGGTGATGCGGCCCGTGTCGGATGTCGCGCCGACCGCAGCCGACCGCGACCATGTGCTGGGAACGGGACTGATGCTGCTGCCGTCGGTGCAGCAAGGCTCCGGTCCGTTTCCCGACCGGCGGTCTGATTGGACCGTGGCCCCCGCGGGCGCGGGGGTGCAGCAGGTGGCGCTGTCGTGGTATCTGGCGTTGATGACGCATGTCTGCCTGACGTTGATCGGGGCGCGGGGTCCCGTCATCGTCGAGGGTCCCTTTGCCCGCAACCCGGACTATACAGCGATGCTGGCCTCGGTCTCGGCGGGGGGCGTGGAACTGGCGGCCTCGGCGACCGGCACCTCGGTGGGGGCAGCGCTGCTGTGCCTGGATCAAGCCCGGCCGCCGGACACGCGCAAGGTCGCAGGGGACCCCGCGCTGGCGGCCTATGCCGCGACCTGGCGCGCGGCGGTCGAGGGCGGTTCGCCCTGAGCCATAACCATCAGTCTCATTGCATATCGGAGCCAGCACAGGAATGCTCCCCCGAACGCGATCGTGGCCAGGAAGGTCTCCGGGCTGCTGTCGCATCAGGTGGCGACCTGCCGCCAGTCCTTCAGGCGACCGAACATGATCTCGATCCGGTGACGCCGTTCGGCGCGCCGCTTGTCCTGGGTGACAGTCGCCCCAGACCGCGCCGGTCATCGACCCGAGGCCTGCCATGGCTCCTCGGGAGCAAGAAGGATCGGGCAACAGTTCCGGGACCTGGTGTCCGACGCACTGAAAATGAGGGGGCTGGAGCTCTGGAGCGTTTCTTTGAAACCCGGAGTCGGGGGATTCCCGGGGCGGCCTGTTTGTGATTCCTCCTTCATGGGAGGATAGGTCATGTCGGCACCGTTACCGGATGGGGTGCGTGCGCGCTTCAAGGCTTGTCTCGAAGAAGGTTTGAGCGGGCGCACCGCGGCAGCGCGGTTGAAGCTCTCGCTTGGCGACGGGAACACGATGGGCCCGAGCGATCCGTCAGCACGGGATGGCCGCGCCGGCGCCGCAAGGTCGCGCGGGCGCGGGAAGCTTGCACCGCATCAGGCCTTTCTGGAGGAACTGGTCGCCCAGGACCCCGATATCACCCTCGAACCGAGTTGCGCGATGCCTTGGCCATGGCCGAAGGCGTGAAGGTTCACCACTCCTCGATTGCGGCGCTGCTCAAGCGGCTCGGTTTCAGCTATAGAAGAAATCGCTGGTGGCCTCCGAACAGCATCGCGTTCGCGTAAAACAGGTCCGGCGTGACTGGCTCAAGCGTCGCATGCCCTTCATGCGGCCGCGGCCTGAACGGCTCGTCTTTATTGACGAACCCTCTGTGAAACAAACCTGACCCGGCTGCGGGGGCGAG
>VGDE01000004.1 GCA_016869875.1 Alphaproteobacteria bacterium | reverse complement strand
TGCCCCCCCTTGGGTTTCGGGGCAGGGCGGCCCGGTTCCGGGCCGCCTTTTGTGTCAGAAGAAGCCGAGCTTCTTGGGGCTGTAGCTGACCAGCATGTTCTTGGTCTGCTGGTAGTGGTCCAGCATCATGCGGTGGTTTTCGCGCCCGATGCCCGACTGCTTGTAGCCGCCAAAGGCCGCATGGGCGGGATAGGCGTGGTAGCAGTTGGTCCAGACGCGGCCCGCCTGGATGGCGCGGCCGAAGCGGTAGCAGGTGTTGGCATCGCGCGACCACACGCCCGCGCCCAGGCCATAGAGCGTGTCGTTGGCGATCGACAGCGCCTCGTCATGGTCCTTGAAGGTGGTCACGGACACGACCGGCCCGAAGATCTCCTCCTGGAAGACGCGCATCCTGTTGTGGCCCTTGAGGACCGTGGGCTTGATGTAATAGCCGCCCGACAGCTCGCCCCCGTGATCGGCCGCCTCGCCCCCCGTCAGCACCTCGGCGCCTTCCTTGCGGCCGATGTCGAAGTAGGACAGGATCTTCTCCTTCTGCTCGGAGGAGGCCTGCGCGCCGATCATGGTGGCGCTGTCGCGCGGGTCGCCCTGCACGATCGCCTCGACGCGCTTGAGCGCGCGCTCCATGAAGCGGTCATAGATCTTCTCGTGGATCAGCGCGCGCGACGGGCAGGTGCAGACCTCGCCCTGGTTCAGCGCGAACATCACGAAGCCCTCGATCGCCTTGTTGAAGAAGTCGTCGTCCTCGCGGCACACATCCTCGTGGAAGATGTTGGGCGACTTGCCGCCCAGTTCCAGCGTCACCGGGATCAGGTTCTCCGAGGCATACTGCATGATCAGCCGGCCGGTGGTGGTTTCCCCCGTGAAGGCGATCTTGGCGATGCGCGGGTTCGAGGCCAGCGGCTTGCCCGCCTCCAGGCCAAAGCCGTTGACGACGTTCAGAACGCCCGGCGGCAGCAGGTCGCCGATCAGGTCCATGAAGACCATGATGCCGGCTGGGGTCTGCTCGGCCGGCTTCAGCACCACGCAGTTGCCCGCGGCCAGCGCCGGGGCCAGCTTCCAGCAGGCCATCAGCAGCGGAAAGTTCCACGGGATGATCTGGCCCACGACGCCCAGGGGCTCGTGGAAGTGATAGGCGATCGTGTCGTGGTCGATCTCGCTGATCCCGCCCTCCTGCGCGCGCAGGACGCCCGCGAAGTAGCGGAAATGGTCCACCGCCAGCGGCAGGTCGGCGGCCATGGTTTCGCGGATCGGCTTGCCGTTGTCCCAGGTCTCGGCCGTGGCCAGCAGCTCGAGGTTCTGCTCCATCCGGTCCGCGATCCTCAGAAGGATGTTCGAACGCTCGGTGGTCGAGGTGCGGCCCCAGGCGTCCCTGGCCTTGTGGGCGGCATCCAGCGCGGCCTCGATGTCGGCGGCGTTCGAGCGGGCGATCTCGCCGATGCCCTGGCCGGTGATGGGGGTCGTGTTGACGAAGTACTGGCCCGACTGGGGCGCCACCCACCGGCCGCCGATGAAGTTGTCATAGCGGCTGGCAAAGGGCATCACGCCCACGCCCTTGAATTCATGCGTCTGGTCGTTCGGCATCGGTTCCTCCTCTGGATGCGGTCCCGGAACTCCCCCTCCGGGCATGGCCGAAAGGTCGGGCCCTTCGCGATTCGCTGCAACGGGGGATTCAGGGCGCAGCGCCAAAGCTGTCTCGGGCGCGAGACAGTCGCCCGCCCTTCTCGGTGATGGACAGCCGCGCCATGCGCCGGTACATCGTCGCCCGCCCGATCCCCAGCGCCCGCGCCGCACGCGACACGTTGCCCTCCGCCCGCGCCAGAGCCCGCACCACCGCCGCGCGCTCCGCCCGGTCGAACCCGCCCAGATCGTCCTGCCGCCCCAGAAGATCGGCCGCCGGCCGCGGACGGATCGCCCCCTCGCGCTCCAGACCCAGAACACGCCGCGCCGCCCGCGTCGCACCAACCGCAAGGTCGTTGCGGTCAACCGCCAAAAGAACCGCCTGGTCACCATGCTCGTCCGAGGCCACGACGATCCGCGCCTGCGGAAAACTCGACCGGAAAAACACCGCCTCGATGGTCCGGGCCGTCTGCGCCACCTGCGCCGAGATCAGCCGGTTGTAACGCTCGGTCTGGTCGGCCCGCGCGCTGCTGACGTCCAGCGCCGCCAGCAGCCGCCCGTCCGGCCCCCAGATCGGGGCGTCCATGCAGGACATGCCCGTGTTGAGGGTGCGGAAATGTTCGTCCCTGTGGATGGTGACCTGGCGCCCCTCGGCCAGGCAGGTGCCGATGCCGTTGGTGCCCTGCGCCCCCTCCGACCAGTCCGCCCCCTGCCACAGCCCCCACTCGCGGAACTGGGCCGCATCGCCGTCCGAAACCCGCTGGTCAAGCACCACGCCATGCGCGTCAGTCAGCAGGACGTTGCAGCCCGACAAGCCGACAAGGTTGTAAAGCTGGTCAAGTTGCGGGGCCGCGACATGCAGAAACCCCGCCATGGCCTCGTGCCGCTTTGCCAGTTCGGCCGCGGACAAGCGGTCGGGCCTGCGGCGATCGGCCGGGTCCAGCCCGTGCTTCATCATCGAACGGCGCCAGGATGCCGCAAGGGCCGAGGTCGCGGATTTCGACTGCGATTGCTCGGCCACCAGATCTGCGTGGCTGCGCTGCGTCATGATTCCTCCCATGATGCGGCCAGTCTAGCAGAGTTGCTTGCAGGACACGGTTACGACTTTCGTCGGCATCCGTCCTGCACATCGCCCGTCCCGGAACGCCTTCATGAACCGGCCCTGCGGTCCCGACGTCAGCGAACCGGGCCGACCGGCTTGATCACCCCGTCCTCGATCCGGTCGCCGCCGCCGTCCGGAAAGGCGGGGGTGCTGCCCATGCTGCCCGAAGGCGAGGCCATGCGCGGCTGGTAGGGCGGCAGGTCGGCCCCGTCGCGATACAGCAGCGACTGCCCCTTGTGGAACAGGTGCAGCGCCTGCGGATCCGCCGACAGGCGGACACGCCGCCCGTTCAGGCCCGGATGGATGCCCGGCAACTTGGCGATGATCGGCGCCGTTTCGGCATTGGTGCCGAAATACAGCAGCGTCACCTCGCCCAAGGCCTCGGTCAGGTCCACCGTGCCCTCGAAGACCGAGGCGCCGCCGTCTTCGCGCATGTCTTCGGGGCGAACGCCCAGATTGACCTCCATCCCCTCGTCCCCCGGGCGCGTCGGGATGGCGACCTGCGCCTCGAGGCCGCCGTCAAGGGTCACGGTGGTCATGGGGCCGGTCGCTTTCACGCGGCCGGGCAGCAGGTTCATGGCCGGGCTGCCGATGAACTGGGCCACGAACTCGTTCACGGGCCGCTCGTAGAGTTCCAGCGGCGCACCGACCTGCGCGATGCCGCCCCCGGCCAGCACCACGATGCGGTCGGCCAGTGTCATCGCCTCGGTCTGGTCATGGGTCACATAGATCATCGTGCGGTCGGGCATTGAGGCCTTGAGCTGCGCGATCTCGATCCGGGTCGCCACCCGCAGCGCCGCGTCCAGGTTCGACAGCGGCTCGTCGAACAGATAGACCTTGGGATCGCGCACGATGGCGCGGCCGATGGCCACCCGCTGACGCTGTCCGCCCGACAGCGCCTTGGGCAGCCGGTCCAGATAGGGGGTCAGCTGCAGCATCTTGCCCGCCCGGTCCGTGGCCGCGCGGATCTGGTCCTTGGACTGGCCCGCGATCTTCAGCGCGAAGGCCATGTTGTCGCGGACTGTCATGTGCGGATAAAGCGCATAGGACTGGAACACCATCGCGATCCCGCGCTGGCTGGGCGGGATATCGTTCATCACCTGCCCGTCGATCTCCAGGGTTCCCCCGGTGATCTGTTCCAGTCCTGCGATCATGCGCAGCAGGGTGGACTTGCCACAGCCGCTGGGGCCGACGAAGACGATGAATTCGCCCGAGGTGATGGTCAGGTCGATGTCGCGCAGCACATCCACGTCGCCATAGGACTTGGCGACATTCGTCAGTCTCAGATCGGCCATGGCCGTGTTCCTCCCCTTATCCCTCGATGATCTGAACCTGCCAGGGCCGCAGCCCCGCCACCTCGTCGCCGGACAGGTTGGCGCGGATCAGCAGGCTTTGCTTGGCATCCGTACGGCGAAAGGACAGCACCGGACCTTCCGCCGTGATGTCGGTCATGTCGCCGCCGCGCAGGGCGCTGTGCTTGCGGCGCAGGCCGATGGCCCAGCGGTAATGATGCAGCATCGACTGTGCATCGGCCTCTTGCGCGACAACCGTGCGTTGCAGATGCGCGTGCGGCACCGGCAGCCAGGGCTGGCTGGTCGAGAAGCCGCCGTTCACGCCCATGTCCCAGACCATCGGCGTGCGGCAGCCGTCGCGGCCCTTGAATTCGGGCCAGAACTCGATCCCATAGGGGTCGCGCAGGTCCTCGAACGACAGGTCCGCCTCGGGCAGGCCCAGTTCCTCGCCCTGGTACAGGCAGACCGAGCCGCGCAGGCACATCAGCACCGTGACATAGGCCTTGGCCGCCAGATCCGGCAGGTTCCAGCGGCTGATGTGGCGCACCACGTCATGGTTCGACATGGCCCAGCAGGGGCGGGCATTGGGCGCGATCTCGTGCAGCTTTTGGAACACCTCGACGATCCGTGACACGGGCAGATCGTCGCCCGACAGGAAGTCGAAGACATAGGACATCTGCACCCGGCCCGGCTGGCCCGTATATTCCTCCAGCAGTTCCAGCCCGCGCTCGCTGTCCCCGATCTCTCCGACCACGGCGGCGCCATAAGGGACGACCGCCTGGTGGAAGCGCTCAAGAAAGGCCAGGTTCTCGGGCTGGGACTTGGAGAACCGGTGGCTCTGGTGGTTGTAGGGGTTCACGGCAGGCGCGGTGTCCGTCTTGCGCAGTTCGGGCGCGAGGGGCGGGTTGTCGCGCAGCTGGGCGTCGTGGAAATAGAAGTTGATCGTGTCCAGGCGAAAGCCGTCCACGCCCTTTTCCAGCCAGAAGCGCGCCATTTCCAGCAGCGCGTCCTGCACCGCCATGTTGTGGAAGTTGAGGTCCGGCTGCGAGGTCAGAAAGTTGTGCAGGTAATACTGCTCGCGCCGCGCATCCCAGTGCCAGGCGCTTCCGCCAAAGATCGACAGCCAGTTGTTCGGCGGGGTCCCGTCGGGCTTGGGGTCGGACCAGACATACCAGTCGGCCTTGGGATTGTCGCGGCTGGCGCGGCTTTCCTTGAACCAGGGGTGCTGGTCCGAAGTGTGCGACATCACCAGGTCGATCATGACCTTCAGTCCCAGCTCGTGCGCGCTTTGCACCAGCCAGTCGAAATCCTCCATCGTCCCGAAGATCGGGTCGATGCCGCGATAGTCGCTGACATCATATCCGAAGTCCTTCATCGGAGAGGTGAAGAAGGGCGAGATCCAGACCGCATCCACACCCAGGGAGGCGACATAGGGCAACCGTTGCGCGATCCCGGCCAGATCGCCGGTGCCGCTGCCCGTCGTGTCCTGGAAGCTGCGCGGATAGATCTGGTAGATGATCCCGCCCTTCCACCAGTCCGTCGTCATTTCGTTCAATTCATCCACCTTTCACCGACCCGGCCAGCAATCCGCGGACCAGGTATTTCTGCATCGCGAAGAACACGAGCAGGGGAACGGCTATCGAGATGAAGGCGGAAGTTGCAAGGATTTCCCATTCACCTCCGCGCGATCCCATCAGTTCGCGCAGAAGGCCGGTCATGACCAGCTGTTCGCGGGTATTGCCCAGGAACACCGTGGCCACCAGCAGGTCGTTCCAGACCCACAGGAACTGAAAGATGGCAAAGCTGGCCAGCGCCGGAAAGGACAGGGGCAGGATGATGCGGCGAAAGATCTGGAACTCGGTCGCGCCGTCGACGCGGGCTGATTCGATGATCTCGCGCGGCAACCCGACCATGTAGTTGCGCAGGAGATACACCGCCAGCGGCAGGCCAAATCCTGTATGCGCCAGCCAGATTCCCAGATAGCCCTTGCCGATGCCCAGGTCGTTGTGCAGCCTGAGCAGCGGGATCAGCGCCACCTGCAACGGCACGACCAGAAGTCCCACGACCGCCGCCGTCAGCAGCGCGCGACCCGGAAACTGCATCCAGGCCAGGGCATAGGCGGCAAAGGCCGCGATCAGGATCGGGATCACGGTGGCCGGGATCGTCACCGTCATCGTGTTCATGAAGGCGCGCCCCAGCCCGCCGGCCGTCAGCACGCGGTTGTAGTTTTCCGTCGTGAAGCTGGCCGGCGACACGGTTGTTGTAAATATCCGTTCGCCCCGCGACATCTCGAAGGGCTGGGGCGAGGTCATGCGATAGCTGCCGTCCTCGGCGACGGTCAGGCTGACGCCGTCGCCCAGGTCGGCCGTGTCGCCCGGCTGATACTGCGCCGGTGCCCGCGCGCCCGTGCCCCAGGCGCGCAGGGTCTGGGCGCCTTCCAGCGCGCTGCCCTCGATCACGTAAAGCCCGTCCTGCTGCACCTGGTCATCCGCGGTACCCGATCGGACAAAGCCCGTCTGCTCGGACCCCGAAAAGGATTGCCACCAGCCCGAGCTGGCGATCTGGTCGCGGTCGCGGAAGGACGACACGAACAGCCCCAGCGTCGGGATCGTCCAGATCAGCACCAGCAGAAAGGCCGCGATGTTGACCGCCCAGGCCAGGGAGGATTTCTGTCCAGCCATTCCTTCCATCAGCGGACCTCCTTGCGGGCGTTCCAGATATTCCAGACCATGATCGGCGTGACCAGGATCATCAGCACGATGGCAATGGCCGAACCGCGCCCGTAATCCGGCGTGCCGCGGAACATCCAGTCATACATGAGGTTCGCCAGCACCTGCGTGCCCCACTGCCCGTTGGTCATGACAAAGACGATGTCGAAGACCTTCAGCACGACGATGGTGATGGTGGTCCAGACGACGGCGATAGTGCCCATGATCTGCGGCACCTTGATCTTGAAGAAGACCTGCAGGGGGCTGGCGCCGTCCAGGATGGCGGCCTCGATTGTTTCCTCGGGGATGCCGCGCAGGGCGGCGGACAGGATCACCATGGCAAAACCCGTCTGGATCCAGACCAGCACGATCATCAGGAAGAAGTTGTTCCAGCCGGGCAGCGTCAGCCAGATCTGCGGCTCTCCGCCGAACTGCGTGACGATCCAGTTCAGAAGGCCGATCTGCGTCTCGCCCGAGGCGCGGTATTCATAGATGAACTTCCAGATGACGCCTGCGCCGACAAAGCTGATGGCCATGGGCATGAAGATCAGCGACTTGCCGATGTTGCCCCACCTGATCCGGTCGGTCAGCTGCGCCGCCAGCAGGCCGAACAGCGTGGCCAGCGCCGGCACGACCAGCAGCCACAGCATGTTGTTCAGCATCGATTCGCGGAACTTGGCGTCGCGCATGAGCCAGGTGTAGTTGTCCGTGCCCACGAAACGCGTCCCGTTCGAATTGAACAGCGACCGCCAGAAGCTGTCCAGCACGGGATAGACCAGGTACATGGTCAGAAAGATCAGCGCGGGGCCCAGGAACAGCCAGGGACGGATCTGGTTCGCGCGGCGGATGTTCTGTCCCGCATTGGCGCCCCGGGGCGGATATATTCGGTCCAGCAGCCAGTTCGACCCCCAGAACCAGGCCACGCAGCCGAATACGCCGATGGCGATCGTGCTGACGGCCAGCCAAAGCAGTTCCATCCCTTGTCCCCCCTCGTGACGTCCTGGCGCGCAGCGTGCCTTGCCGCGGCGCGCCCTTGCCTGTTCCGGTCTAGTCCAGCGAGGACCAGGTCTGCTGGATCTGGTCAGCCACGTCCTGCGCCGAGGCGCCGCCGACAAAGTCGACCATGCCGGTCCAGAAGGCGCCTGCGCCCACCGCACCCGGCATCAGGTCAGACCCGTCAAAGCGGAACACCGTGGCGTCCAGCAGGATCTGGCCCATGCGGCGCACCGTCTCGTCGCCATAAGCGTCGGGATTGGCGCCGGTATGGGGGGTCACGAAACCCTGCTGGGCCATCCAGACCTCGTGGGCGGCAGGGGTCTTGAGGAACTCGACAAAGGCCATCGCCGCCGGGTTGTCCGACAGGACCGCGAACATCGTGCCCCCGCCCAGCACGGGCTGGCCCAGGTCGCCGCTTTCGGGGGCGGGCATGTAGAAGAAGTCGGCATCCTCGCCCACGACCGTGCCGTCCGGGAAGAAGGTCGGGATAAAGCTGGCCTGCCGATGCATGTAGCAGGCCGGAGGGCTGCCGAACAGGCCGGCGGGGCTTTCGCGGAAATCCGTCGCGGTGACCGATCCCGTGCCGCCGGCGACGAAATCGGGATTCTTGGCGAACCAGCCGAACTCCTCGATCGCGGCCACGACCTTGGGATCGTTGAACGGCATCTGGTTGGTGACCCAGGCGTCATAATCCTCGGGCGTGGCGGTGCGCAGCATCAGGTCCTCGACCCAGTCGGTCGCGGGCCAGCCCGTCGCGCCGCCCGATCCCAGGCCGATGCACCAGGGCGTCTCGCCTTCCTCGGCGATCTGTTCGGTCAGGGCCTTCAGTTCCTCGTAGGTTTGCGGGATCTCGTATCCGGCATCCTCGAAATTCTCGGGCACGTACCAGACCAGCGACTTGACGTCGGCCTTGTAGGGGAACGCGAACAGTTGCTCGGTCCCGTCCTGGCCCGCATAGGTGCCCAGCGCTTCCCAGCTTTCGCCGGCGGCATAGTTCTCGCGCAGCCATTGGGCCGTTTCCTCGCCCAGGGGCCGCAGAAAGCCCTTTTCGGCCAGGTCGGCCGCCAGGCCGGGCTGCGGAAACACGGCGACGTCAGGCGGCGATCCCGCCTCGGTGTCGATGACGATCTGCTGTTCGAAACTGTCCGAGCCGGAATAATTGGCCTGCGCCCCGGTCGCATCGTTGAAATAGGCAATGACCGAGGCAAACAGTTCCTGGTCGCCCCCCAGCCAAGGGCCCAGGATGTTGAAGCTCTGCCCTTCCAGATCCGGATGGGCGGCGGCGAACTCCTCGAGGCTGGTCCAGTTGATGCGGTCGTCGCTGCCCGGCTCGATCACCAGCTGGGCCTGGGCCATTCCGGCGCTCAGGCCGATGATGGCCGCGGTCGTGAACAAGGTTGTCTTCAAGTCGTCCTCCCTGAAAAACGGGCCTTTGTGCCCGGACGTTAACGCGAACCTCTGCCAGATCGTCTGGATCTGTCAAAAGAATATCACTCCCACTCCAGTTCCTTGTAGGCGGCAGTTGCATTCCGGGCCACGGTTGCATCAAAGGCGTTCCAGTGCCCCTTGTGGTCCTCCAGATCGCTGGCGATCAGCGGCACCGCCAGGGACATCGGTGCCCCGTCGTCGATGCGGCGGCGCGTCCGGTCGGCCAGTTCCGCCAGGAAATCCTGCTGCCGTCCGATCGCCTCGGCCCATGACGCGCTGACATCGCCATGCCCCGGCACGATCAGGCGCGCCTCCGCCAGCGGCGTATCGTCCATCCAGTCCAGCCAGCCCCGCAGCGATCCGTCCACCACCGGAGTCAGGTCGCGGAACACCAGGTCGCCGGCAAAGGCGGTGCCGGTCACCTGGTCCAGCACCGTCAGGTCGTTGTCGGTATGGGCGGGCGGCCACGCCGTCAGCGACAGGACGCGCCCGCCCAGATCGATCGTCGCCTGATCCTGGACCACCCGGTCGGGCGGCACGATCGTCGTACCGATCCATTCCGGCGGCTCATACAGGCGGGCCAGGTTTTCAAGATAAACGGGTCCGCGGCTTTCCAGCGCGCCGGGCAGCGCATGGTGGCCCCAGATGCGCGCACCTGCCTCGGCCATGACCGAGGCGCCGAACACGTGGTCGGGATGCATGTGCGTCAGGACCAGGTCCGAAACGGGCTTGTCGGTCAGCCGCCGGATGGCGACATACAGCGCCTGCCCCTCGGCCCGGCTGACGCCGGCGTCGATCACGCCGACGCTGTTCTCGCCCACCACGACGCCAAGGTTCGCGATGCGCCCGTCCCTCGTGTCCTCCATCTGCACGGTCTGGCCCAGATGCACGTGGACACCCGGCGCCACCTCGCGCAGCTCGGCCGCGGGCAGATCGTCGCCGGCCCGGCAATCAGGCCTGCCGCCCTGCAGATCTGGGTGCCGCGCAAGCCAGGCCGCGGCGATTCGCGGCGCCCCGGCCTGACACGCGTGCTGTGTCGCCGCATCACCCTGCGGCAACAGGATCGTCCCGCATTGCTGCGGCTGCGTGGCCAGGCAGACACTCACGATCAGGTGAAACATGCCGGTATTGTCCCTCGAATGCTTGGATGCCGGCCACGGCTTTCGGTTTTACGACCTTTGTCGGGTTGATTCATCCTGCCCCTGAACTACATTCAAATCCAGTCGCCTTCTGATCCCTGGCGCAAACGGCATGTAGGAGGAGCTCACATGGCCTGGACGAAACCCACCCTGACCGAAATTGCCTGCGGCATGGAAATCAACATGTACGCGCCGGCCGAGGACGAACCCGTCCTGTTCTGAGCCTTGTCAGACAGGCAAGGTTGCGGCCCCGTCCGAAGTCTCGGACGGGGCCTTTTCGTCAGGAAGACGCAATGCGGATCATCATTCTGGGCGCAGCTGCCGGCGGCGGCCTGCCGCAATGGAACTGCGGCTGCGGCAATTGCGACGCAGCCCGTGCGGGTCGTATCCCGCCGCTGACCCAAAGCTCGATCGCGGTCAGCGCAGACGGGCGGGATTGGGCCATCCTGAACGCATCACCTGATATTCGCGTCCAGATGGCGGCGACGCCGGCGCTGCATCCGACCGGCCCGCGCGACATGCCGCTGCGCTCGGTACTGGTGACGAACGGCGACATCGACCATGTGGCCGGGCTGCTGACCCTGCGCGAAAGCCAGGCGTTCACGCTCTTTGCCACCGCCGCCATCCACGAGGCGCTGGCGGCGAACCCGATGCTGGCGGCGGTCAATGCGGACCTGGTGCCGCGGCGGACGGTGGCGCTGGACCAGACGATCCAGCTGACCGACGGGGTGCAGGCCACGCTGTTTGCGGTCCCGGGAAAGGTGCCCCTTTATCAGGAGGGCGAAGTGGTCGAAACCGGCCTGATGGGCGAAACCACCGTCGGGGTCGAGCTGCAGGCCAATGGCCGGCGCGCGCTGTACATTCCCGGCTGCGCCGAACTGCCCGACTGGCTGCGCCGGCGCATCATGGGCGCGGATGCGCTGCTGTTCGACGGAACCCTGTGGGCCGATGACGAGATGATCCGCATGGGCCTGGGCCGCAAGACCGGCCGCCGCATGGGCCACATGCCGGTCACGGACACGCTGCCCGCCCTGGCCGACACGGCCATCGGGCAGCGCATCTTTGTCCACATGAACAACTCGAATCCGCTGACCGATCCCGGCAGCGCCGAGGCGGCCGAGGCCGCGCGGCAGGGCTGGCAGATCGGCCGCGACGGCATGGAGATCTTGCTGTGAAGGACATTCAGGACGACGCGCAATCGCGCGAGGAGTTCGAGGCCCGGCTGCGCGCCATCGGGGCCGAGCGTTATCACGACCGTCACCCGTTCCATCAGCGCCTGCATGGCGGGCAGTGCACGCCGGACGAGGTACGGGCCTGGGTCATCAACCGCTGGATGTACCAATCCCGCATTCCGATGAAGGACGCGGCCTTCATGAGCCGGGTCGAGGACCCGGACCTGCGCCGCGCTTGGCGCAAGCGGATCGAGGATCACGACGGCGGCGTGGCCGAGGGCGGCGGCATCCGCCGCTGGCTGGCCTTGGCCCAGGCGGTCGGACTGGACCCCGATTACGTGGCCAGCGGCGCGGGCATCATGCCGGCCACACGGTTCGCGGTCGATGCCTATGTCCGCTTTGTGCGGGAAATGCCGCTGCTGGACGCGGTCGCCGCCAGCCTGACCGAGCTGTTCGCGCCAAGGATCCATGCGCAGCGCATCGAGGGGCTGCTGGCCCATTACGACTTCGCCGACGACAGCAGCCTGGCCTATTTCAAGAAGCGCCTGACGGAGGCCCCCGAGGACGTGAAGTTTGGCCTCGACTATGTCCTGACCCATGCGGACACGCGGGAAAAGCAGGACGCCGCCGCTGCCGCGCTGACCTTCAAGACGGACGTGCTGTGGGCCCAGCTGGATGCGCTGTGGCATGGCTATGTCGAAGGCAACATTCCGCCCGGCGCCTGGCGCCCCGGCCGGGGGATGCGGACATGACGCCGCTGATCGGGCCCCATGACGTGCCCTATCTGCCGCGCGGCGTGCGGCTGCAGGGCGACCGCGTGCGCGGCATCCGCGTGCTGCAGGCGCCCGAGCGGGCGATGCAGCTGGACCAGATCGGCGAAGCGATCCTGGGCGAACTGGACGGGTCGCGCAGCATGGCGGCCATCGTGGCGGGTCTGGCTGCCCGCTATCAGGCGCCCGAGGAACAGATCGCCGGCGACGTGCGCGATTTCCTGACCGGGCTGATCGAACGTCGCATGGTTTTCGTGAAGGACCCGACATGAAGGACCTGAGCCACCAGCCGCGCGACCTGGACGGCAACCCCGTCACCCCCGGCCTGCCCATGGCCATGCTGGCCGAGGTCACGCATCGCTGTCCGCTGGCCTGCCCCTACTGCTCGAATCCGGTCGAACTGGTGCGCGCAGGGTCCGAACTGTCGGCCGACGACTGGGGCCGCGTCTTTCGCGAGGCCGCCGATCTGGGCGTGCTGCAGGTCCACATTTCGGGGGGCGAGCCGGGTGCGCGGCGCGATCTCGCGCAGATCGTGGCCCATGCGCGGGATGCGGGCCTTTATGTGAACCTGATCACCTCGGGGATCGGCATCACCCGCGCGCGGCTGGAGGAGCTGGACCGCGCAGGCGTCGACCACGTCCAGCTGTCGTTGCAGGGCATCCGCCCCGACATGGCCGACCGGATCAGCGGGCATCCGGGGTCGTGGGACAAGAAGATGGGTTTTGCGGAATGGGTGGCCGAGATCGGCTTTCCCCTGACCATCAACGCCGTCGTCCACCGCCAGAACATGGAGCGCCTGCCCGACATGCTGGAACTGGCCGAGCGTCTGGGCGCCCGGCGGATCGAGGTGGCGACGGTGCAGTTCCACGGCTGGGCCGACCTGAACCGCAAGGCGTTGATGCCCACCCGCGAACAGGCGGTCTTTGCCCGCCAGATCGTGAACGAGGGGCGGGTGCGCCTGCGCGGGCGGATGGTCATCGACTATGTGCCGGCCGACCACCATGCCGTTTATCCCAAGGCCTGCATGGGGGGCTGGGGCTCGACCGGGCTGAACATCGGGCCGGACGGGACGGTCCTGCCCTGCCATGCGGCCCAGTCCATCACCTGGATGCGCTTTGAGAACGTGCGCGACCGCAGCCTGTCGGACATCTGGCACTTGTCCGACAGCTTCAACGCGTTCCGCGGCACGGCCTGGATGCCGGAACCCTGCCAAGGCTGCGAGCGCAAGGTAGTGGACTTTGGCGGATGCCGCTGCCAGGCCATGGCCCTGGCGGGGGATGCGCGCGCGACCGATCCCGTCTGTTCGAAATCGCCGCTGCACGCGCAGGTGGTGGCGCGGGCCGAGGCAGATGCCGACGCCACGACCACGGAGTTTGTCTATCGGAGGATGAACAAGGGAGGATAAGGGATGAGGACCTGGCTGACCGCCCTGACGATCATGCTGGCCGCGCCGGCATTGGCGCAGGACAACCCGCTGCAACCTTCGCCGACCTGGGACGACCTGCGGGTCTCGGTCATCGGGCTGGACGCCGAGCCGCCGGTCGATCCGGCGGTGCTGGACCTGGAGGCGCCCTTCCGCGCCCATGAGGCCGCCATTGTGCCGGTCCGCCTGACCCAGCCCCCGGGGGCTGCGGCGGTTCAGGCGCTGACGCTGGTCGTGGACGAAAATCCCGCCCCCGTTGCGGCCCAATACACCTTTGGCCCCGCCCTGATGCCCCTGGATTTCGAGGTGCGGGTCCGCGTCGACAGCTATTCCGACGTCCGCGCGATCGCCCTGCAGGAGGACGGCGCCCCCGTCATGGCCGGACGCTTTGTCCGGGCGGCGGGGGGCTGTTCGGCACCGGCGGGCAAGGACATGGCCGCAGTCCGCGAGACGATGGGCCAGATGCGCTGGCGCAGCACCGCGGAAGAAGGTCGCCAGATCGGCACGCTGATGATCCGGCACCCGAACTTTTCGGGCCTTCAGCGCGACCAGGTGACGCTGCTGAACATCCCGGCCCATTTCATCGACCGGCTTGAGGTGCGCCAGGGCGACGAGCCGCTGTTCACCATGGCGGCGGGCATCTCCATCAGCGAGGACCCGGTGTTTCGGTTCGCCTATGTCCCGAACGGGCAGCCGATCCATGTCCATGTCGAGGATACCGACGGCAACATCTGGGACCAGACCTTCGCCGAGGCCGGCGGCTGACCGCACAAGCGCATTCCGCTGCGACTTTCGTCGCAGGATCACGCTTGCTTTACGTGCAGGCCATCCTAAAGTGATCTCCAAGGTCGCCTCCCGGAGGAGGGGGGCCGGCCGGAGGAACTCAGGGAGGAATGCCATGACCGCAGCCGCCATGCAGGCGCGTCCTGTGACGTCACCGCGACCCACCGCCGACCAGGTGCGCGAGATTCTGATCGTGGACGATCACCCGCTGATGTGCGACGCGCTGGCACTGACGCTGAAGATCAGTTTCGGGCTGAAGAATGTCCGGACGGCCCGCAGCCTGGGGGCCGCCGTCGAACAGATCCGCATGCAGGGTGCGCCCGATGCCGTGATCCTTGACCTCAACCTGCCGGATGCGCGCGGGGCCGAAGGGATCGTGACGCTGCGCCGGCAGCTGCCGGGCGTGCCGATCACCATGATCTCGGCCGATCTCGAGGGCGCAATGATCTCGGCCGCGATGGCGGCGGGGGCGCAGGGCTATATCAGCAAGTCTCTGTCGCGCGAGGCGCTGGTCGACAGCCTGCGCCGCATGTGGGAGGGAGAGCACGTCACCCCCGACTGTTACCAGCCGGATCAGGACGATGCCGGCGACGAGGCCAAGGCTGAACTGGCGCGTCGCTTTGCCTCGCTGACCCCGCAGCAGATGAAGATCCTGCGGCTGATCTGCCAGGGCAAGGCCAACAAGGAAATCAGCTACGAGCTGTCGATCGCGGAGGCCACGGTCAAGACCCACATCACGGCGATCATGTCCAAGATCAACGCGCGCCGCCGCACGCAGGCGGTGCTGCTGGCGAACTCGGTCCGGCTGTTCGAGGCCGGCTGATGGATACCGACCCGGCTGCGAAGGAGGGCGCATCCGGGCCGGTGGCTGTGCAGGCCGACCGCGGCGGGGCCGATCCGGTCCCGACCCTGCTGGACGGCCTGCGCGGCACCAATCCGGCACTGGTGCTGCTGTTCGGGGCCCAAGGCGAGGAACTGGCCGCGCTGGATGCCGCGCTGTCGGGCGAACTGCCGACAGGCTGCGTCGTTGTGGGCTGCTCGTCCGCCGGAGAGATCGGACCCGGGGGATATGCCTCGGACAGTATCGTGGCGATCGGCTTCCCCATGCGTCATTTCCGCGCCCGTGCGATCACGCTGCCGAACCTAGCCTCGCTGCCGGTGTCGGAATGGATGACGGCCCTGCGGCGAATGCACCAGGACTTTGCCCCCGACCCCGCGCGCAGCCTGTTCGGCCTGCTGCTGGTCGATGGCCTGTCGGGGCAGGAGGACGCGCTGGTGGCCACGCTGGACGCGGCGCTGCCCTCGGTCCCGGTGCTGGGCGGCTCGGCCGGGGACGGCCTGGACTTCCGGCACACCACGCTGCTGGCGGGGTCGCGAGTGCAGTCGAACGTCGCCGTCTTTGTTCTGGTGGAAACCGATCTGGCCGTGTCCGAGGTGACCTTTGCCCATTTCAGCCCCACGCCGACCCGCGCGGTGGTGACCGCGGCCATCCCCGAGAAACGTCGCATCCTTGAACTGAATGCGGAACCCGCGGCGGCCGAATACGCGCGGCTGACCGGCCTTTCGCCCGACGCCCTGACGCCGGGCGAATTCGCGCGCCACCCGCTGCTGCTGCGGATGGGACGGCGCCACCATGTCCGCGCCATCAGTGCCATCACCGACGACGGAGGCCTGTCGCTGATGTCGGCCATCGACACCGGCACGGTGCTGACCCTTGGCCGGGCCGAGGACATGACCCAAGGATTTTCCGACGCCTTGGAGAACCTGCCCCGGCCGCCCCTGATGGTGCTGGGCTTTGACTGCATCCTGCGGCGCCTGGCGCTGGAACGCGCGGGGTTGACCGGACGCATGTCGGACCTGTTCCGGCGGCACCGGGTCGCGGGCTTCAACACCTATGGCGAACAGCACAGCGGCATGCATGTGAACCAGACCTTCGTGGGCCTGGCCTTCATGGAACCGCCGCCCCCTGCCAGCGGGGACAGCCATGCTGCGTGACGACGACCCGCCCGCGCGGCAGGTCGAAAAGCTGAAGCGGATCAACAAGGTCCTGATCGACCGGATTGACCGGCTGGAGGAATCGCGCGGCTCGGCCTGGTCGATGTTCCAGGCGGCCGTCGCGCTGGAGCAGGAGGTGCTGGCCCGCACCCGCGATCTGGAGCGCGCCATGGCCGACCTGTCGCAAAGGAACCGCGAACTGGCCGTCGCCCGCGCCTCGGCCGAAGAGGCGAACCGGTCCAAGACCCGATTCCTGCGCGCGGCCAGCCACGATCTGCTGCAACCCCTGTCGGCGGCCCGGCTGTTTCTGTCGGCACTGGCCGACACGCCGATGGATGACCACCAGACCGAGCTGACGGACCGCCTTGGCAGCGCCTTCGAATCGGTCGAGCAGCTGATGCACGCGGTCCTCGACATTTCGCGGCTGGACAGCCAGCGGATCGAATTCAACCGCCAGCCGGTCGTTCTGGACGATCTGTTCCGTCGGCTGGCGGCCGAATACGCGCCCCTGGCCGAAGCCAAGGAACTGCGCCTGACCTTCATGCCCACGGGTGCCGTGGTGGAAAGCGACCCGGTCTTTCTGCGCCGGATCGCGCAGAACCTGGTGTCGAATGCCATCAAGTACACGCAGCGGGGCGGCGTCAGCGTGGGCGCGCGTCGACGGGGCGGGATGTGCTGGCTCTGCGTGTATGACACCGGCATGGGCATTCCGGCCGTGGACCGCAACCGCATCTTTGACGAGTTCCAGCGGTTGACCCATGATGCCGGCACGCCCGGAATGGGGCTGGGCCTGTCGATCGTCCGGCGCGCCTGCGCCAAGCTGGGCCACCCGCTGAGCCTGAACTCGGAGGCGATGCGCGGCACGGTCTTTCGGGTCGGCCTGCCCCTGGTCGAGGATGGCGTGCCGCAGCCCGCCCGGCCGCGCGATCCGGCGACGCTGACCCTTCGCGGTCGCGTGGCGCTGGTGGTCGAGAACGACGCCGACATGCGCCGCGGATACGAGATGATCCTGCGCGACAGGCTGGGCATGGTGCCGCGCATGGCCGGCGGCACGGCGGAGGCGCTGGCGACCATGGGGGAAGAGCCGCCCGATGTCATTCTGGCGGACTATCACCTGGAAAACGGCGACACCGGGGTTCAGGCCATCGAATCGTTGAGGGCCGTTTCGGACCGTCCGGTGCCGGCGGTGATGATCACCGCCCACCGTGACCCGCAGATCGCGCGCACCTGCGCAGCGATGGGGGTGGACCTGCTTGAAAAACCTGTCCGTCCCTTTGAGTTGGGCGAAATGCTGGGCCGCCTTCTGGCCTAAGACCAAGGGTGGATGGGGGGCCCGCCGGGGCTTGCGCCCGGCAGGCGCGCGCCCGCATCATCATCGCCGGAGAGTTTGGGAGGACGAACCATGACAAAAGCCTTTGCCGTTGCCCTGTGGCTGGGCTTTGCCGCCCTTGCGGCGCCGCATCCCTCGGATGCCGCCGAGGCCGGCGACGCGGTCTTTGCGGAACGCGGCCCGTGGAACCTGGGCGACACGGTGCTGGAATGGGAGATGACCGTCGAGGGACCCGAGGCCCAAGGGTTCCAGCCCACTGCCGACGGACGCCTGACGCTGGCCCAGGCCATCGACCCGTCCGACCAGCAGCCCGTGCTGGAAGTGACGCGGCAGAGCCAGAACCACAGCCGCAAGATCGGGCCGTTCCCGATCTCGGCCGGCGATCCGGTGCTGGTCTTTTTCCTGGAGCAAACCGCGCGGGACATGTCGACGCTGACCGGGGGCAGCCCGCATTACATCCGCAACCGGCTGAAGGACGCGCTGTTCCGGGGCGGCCAGATCCGGCAGGAGGGAGGCGTGACCACCGCCACCTTCGAGCCCTTTTCCGAGGACCCGAATGCCGCACGCATGAACGGCTTTCAAACGCTGAAGCTGACCTTCGTGATGGAGGATCCGTCCGATCCGATCCGGGAGATGCGGGCCGAAACCCGGGACATGCCAGGTTATCGCAGCCAGCTGGTGTTGCAGTGACGCGGACGCGCGCCGCGGCCGGCGCGGTGGCCCTGGTCGTGGCGGCAGGCGGCGGGATGCCCGCGCTTGCCCAGGCGGTGAACGATTATCCCACCAATGCGCGGGTCGAGTATGTCTTTACCTGCATGGCCACGAACGGTCAGAACCGCGAGATGATGGACCGCTGCTCTTGCGCGATCGACCGGATTTCCGAGATCCTGCCCTTCCGCGATTATGTCAGCGCCGAAACCGTCCTGCGCATGCGCCAGACCACCGGAGAGCGGGCGGGCATGTTCCGCAGCATGCCCCAGATGACCGAGAACGTGGCCAACCTGCGCCGTGCCGAGGCCGAGGCCGAGATCATCTGTTTCTGAGGGCGGTCAGGCCAGCGCCAGCCCGATCCCCAGCCCCGCGGCCAGCGACAGGCCTGCCACCAGCCACACGGGCAGCGTCGGGCGGACCCGGATCGCGGTCAGCCGCGCTTCCTCGGGATGGGCGCGTTCCCAAAGCACCTGCTCGACGATCCGGGGCAGCAGGGGGCCATAGCGGCCGACGGTCTGGATCACCTGCCCCAGGTCGTGCAGGGCCGCCTTGGGCCCGATGCTGGACCTGACGTAATCCGTCACCACCGGCTTGGCCGCGTTCCAGATGTTCAGCTGGGGGTCGATGGACCGGGCCACGCCCTCGACCACGACCATGGTGCGCTGCAGCAGGATCAGCTCGGTCCGCGTGGGCATCCCGAAGCGCTCCGTCACCTCGAACAGATAGGACAGCAGGTTCGCCATCGAGATGCGCGTCGCGTCGGCGCCAAAGATCGGCTCTCCGACCGCACGCAGTGCGCGGGCGAAGGCGGCCTCGTCCCGGTCACGGGGCACATAGCCGGCCTCGAAATGGACGCGGGCCACCAGCCGGTAGTCGCGCTGGATGAAGCCGTACAGGATCTGGGCGTAAACGCGGCGGGTGTATTCGTCGATTTCACCCATGATGCCGAAGTCATAGGCGATGATGTTGCCGCTTGCCGCGACCTTGAGGTTGCCGTGATGCATGTCGGCATGGAAGAACCCGTCGCGCAGCGCGTGCGACAGGAACAGCTGGATGACCCGGCGGGCCAGTTCGGTCGTGTCATGGCCGGCGGCGACCAGCGCGTCGCGGTCACCCATGGGCAGGCCCTCGGCCCAGTCGGCCGTCAGCACCCGGCGCGACGACAGCGCGAAATGCGGCATCGGCACCTGGAAGCCCGCATCGCGCGAGGTGTTTTCCGAAAACTCGGAGGCCGCCGCCGCCTCGAGCCGCAGGTCCTGTTCGCCGGCAACGGTTTGTTCGAAATGGCGCACCACGTCGCGCGGCCGCAGCCGGCGGGCGCCGGGCGACAGCATCTCGATGATCCGGGCGCCCAGGTGAAAGGCGTCGATGTCGCGCCGGAATGCCACGCCGATGCCGGGGCGGACGACCTTGACCGCGACCTCCTGCCCGGTGTCGCGGACGCGCGCCCGGTGGACCTGCGCGATCGAGGCCGCCGCGACAGGTTCGGAAAACTCGGAAAAGAGCTGATCGACCGGGGCCCGCAGCTCGGTTTCGATGACCTTCATCGCGATGTCGGTGGGAAAGGGCGGCAGGCGGTCCTGAAGCATCCGCAGCTGCCCGGCCAGTTCGGGCCCCACCACGTCGGCCCGCGTGGACAGGATCTGCCCGAACTTGATGTAGGCCGGACCCAGCGCGGTGATGGCGCGGGTGATTGGCGGCAGGTTGGGGTCGCCTGCATAGCCCATCCAGCGGAAGGGCCGGCCCATGATCCGCGCGGCCAGCCGCAGCCGCATGGGCGCATTCACCGCATCAAGCACTGCAGCCATGGCGCCGGTGCGCTCGAACGTGGCGCCGGTCCGGATGAGCCGCAAGATGTTGTGGGGACCGCGCATCGCGCTACAACTTCCAGCCGGAATGAAGGGCAGCGATGCCCATGGACAGGTTGCGCCACTGAACCCGGCCAAAGCCCGCATCGCGGATCATCTGGGCAAAGCTGTCCTGGTCGGGAAACTTGCGGATTGATTCCACCAGGTACTGATAGCTGTCGCGGTCACCCGTCACCACCTGCCCCATCGCCGGAATGACGTTGAAGCTGTAGCGGTCATAGGCCCATTGCATCGCGGGCACCGGGATCTGGCTGAATTCCAGCACCATCAGGCGCCCGCCGGGGCGCAGGACGCGGTAGGCCTCGGCCAAGGCATCGGGGATGCGCGTCACGTTGCGGATGCCGAAACTGATCGTGTAGCGGTCGAAGCTGTTGTCGGCGAAGGGCAGCGCCATCGCGTCGCCCGTCACCCAGGACAGCCGGTCGGCCTTGTCCACGGCATCGGCGCGCTTGCGCCCCTCGACCAGCATCGACTCGGTCATGTCGCAGACGGTGACGCGGGCGCCGGGCGCACGGTCCAGGAAGCGGAAGGCCACGTCGCCCGTGCCCCCCGCCACATCCAGAAGGTGCTGCCCGTTGCGCGGGGCCAGCCAGTCCATCAGGGCCGTCTTCCAGATGCGGTGGATGCCGACGCTCATCAGGTCGTTCATGACGTCATAGCGCGAGGCGACGCTGGAAAAGACCTGATGCACCATCCCGGCCTTCTGATCCTCGTCCACGGTCCGAAAGCCGAAATGTGTCTGTCTGCTGTCCGTCATGCGCTTGCCGTTTGCCTGTTCACCCGCCAGATATGTCCGGCCTGCCGCTGGCACAATGACCGCGATGCGCCACGGGCGCAATGCGACGAAAGGGAATGCCTTTGCCCGAACTGCCCGAAGTCGAAACCGTTCGCCGGGGATTGCAGCCGCATCTGGAAGGTGCTCGCATCGCCCGGGCCGAGGTCCGCCGCCCTGACCTGCGATGGCCGATGCCCGTGGACCTTGTGCAGGTTCTGACAGGGGCGACGGTGGTGGCGCTGCGGCGGCGGTCGAAATACCTGCTGGCTGACCTGGACCGGGGCGGCACGGTGCTGTGGCACCTTGGCATGTCCGGCCGAATGCTGGTCGAAGGGGCGGGCCTGGGGCAGTTTCATCGCGATCCGGGCATCATTGCGCGCCACGACCATGTGGTTCTGACCACGGACGCGGGCACGACGATCACCTTCAACGACGCCCGCCGCTTTGGCATGGTAGACCTGATCCGCGAGGGCACCAGCCACCCGCTGCTGGACCACCTGGGCCCCGAACCCTTTGACGACACCTTTACCTCGGCTTATCTCGCGCAAGCCTTCTCCGGGCGGCGCGTGCCCGTCAAGCAGGCGCTGCTGGACCAGCGCCTCGTGGCCGGCCTTGGCAACATCTATGTCAGCGAGGCGCTGTGGCGCGCGGGAATCGATCCGCGACGTGCGGCGGGCCGGATCAGCGCCGCGCGGCTGGCGGCCCTCAGGGACCATATCCGTGACGTCCTGAACGATGCCATCGCGGCAGGCGGCTCGTCCCTGCGCGACCACCGGCAGGCCAGCGGGGAGTTGGGCTATTTCCAGCACAGTTTCCGCGCCTATGACCGTGACGGCCAGGCCTGCCTGCGCGACGGGTGCGGCGGCACGCTGCGCCGGATCGTGCAGGGGGGCCGCTCCAGCTTCTATTGTCCGGGCTGCCAGCGCTAGGGCGTTTTGCTGAACACTTGGATTTCCGGACGCGGTGCTGATAGGACTCCGCCTCAATGCAACCTGGCAACGAGGTCCAAGCCTATGGCTTACGAAACCATCATCGTGGAAATCGAGGACGAGGTCGCCCTGATCCGGCTGAACCGTCCCGAGGCGCTGAACGCGCTGAACGCCACGCTTCTGGACGAGCTGTCTGCCGCCCTGTCGGATGCCGACCGCAACGACAAGGTCCGCTGCATCGTGCTGACCGGCAGCGAAAAGGCCTTTGCCGCGGGCGCCGACATCAAGGAGATGTCGACCAAATCCTATGTCGATGTGTATGACGAGGACCTGTTCGGCGCCCAGATCGAGGCGATCACCCGCATCCGCAAGCCCATCATCGCAGCCGTCAGCGGCTATGCCCTGGGCGGCGGCTGCGAACTGGCAATGGTCTGCGACTTCATCATCTGCGCCGAGAACGCCAAGTTCGGCCAGCCCGAAATCAACCTGGGCGTCGTGGCCGGCATCGGCGGCACCCAGCGCCTGACCCGATTCGTCGGCAAGTCCAAGGCCATGGACATGAACCTGACCGGCCGCTTCATGGATGCGGCCGAGGCCGAACGCTCGGGCCTGGTCAGCCGCGTGGTTCCGACCGCCAAGCTGGTGCCCGAGGCGATGACGGCCGCCCGCAAGATCGCCGAAAAGTCCCAGATCGCCGCCAAGACCGTCAAGGAAGCCGTGAACCGCGCCTATGAGACGACCCTGCGCGAGGGTCTGTTGTTCGAGCGGCGCGCCTTTCACGCGCTGTTCGCGACCGAGGACCAGAAGGAAGGCATGGCCGCCTTTCTGGAAAAGCGCGAAGCCCAGTTCCGCGACAGATGAGCGGAACCGGCTGAAAGGGGTTTCCTTTTCAGCCGCCTTGGCCTATAGGCCCGGGCTTACATGCGTGTGGGCCCGCTTTGGCAAGAATCATGTCCGTCCCGGATCGGGACGGCGTCATGGGGCTTTTGCGCAATCGAAATGCAACTGACCCGATAGGATCCGACCCATGGCCAACACGCCCCAGTCCAAGAAACGCGCCCGCCAGATCGAACGTCGCACTGACGTCAACAAGGCCCGCCGCTCGCGCATCCGCACCTTTATCCGCAAGGTCGAAGAGGCCATCGCCTCGGGCAATGCCGATGCCGCCAAGGAAGCGCTGAAGAATGCCCAGCCCGAACTCATGCGTGGAGTGACCAAGGGCGTCGTGCACAAGAATACTGCATCGCGGAAAATCTCGCGTCTGGCCGCCCGCGTGAAGGCGCTGTCGGCAGCCTGATCGGCAGACCTATTGGTCCTGCAAATCCTTTGAATCCGGCCCTTCCAAGGCCCTGAATCCCATCGGGTGCAAGCATGCAGCTTGCGCCCGATCTGCATTTCTGCACCTGCGCAGAAACAGATTTGTGCAGCAAATTCAATGGGGTCATGTTTTTCTGCAACGGAGTCAACGGTCTTGCAGATTCGATTTGACGAAGAAGCTGTCAAGCGCAGAGTTCGGTTGCAGCCCTCCCCGGCAAAGAGCTAGCTTCAGTCTTGCGATTCACGTCGCTTGGGGGACGGGCCGGACCTCATGGCTGCACTGCCAGCGGTCACGAAAACGGCCAGGCGGCATGTCCGGGGCGACCCGGTGCCACCCTCGGATTCAGGGCTGTCGGCTGCCACTGGCTGTTCTGCATTCTGTGTCTGTGACCGGAAACGGGTTGAAGCCCATCATGCGATCCCTTTTGATCGCAGGGTTTTGCAGTTTCTGCCGTCAACACCCGGAAGACGTGAGTTCTGTCCCGTCGGATCAACCGGCGGGGGTTGGGGACAGGCACGGGAAGATAGAACGATGATGGACAAGATCTGGGGTCAGGCATGTGCCGAGCTTGAGCAAAGCGTCGGACCGAACAACTACAACCACTGGATCAAGCCGCTTCGTCTGGCTGCCATCGATGATGGCGCGGCGCGCTTTGTCAGCCCGACCCGCTTCATCTCGGACTGGGTGAACCGGCATTTCGCCAAGGACATCATGGCGGTCCTGTCGCGCAACGGGACCATGGTCGAACGGCTGCGCTTTGACGTGGGCAGCGCCGCAGCAGCCCGTCCGGCCGCCCAGGCCGCGGCCCCCGCCGGCCATGCACCCGAAGCCCCGACCGCCCGCCTGGCCCCGCGCGCCGATCTGGGCGCCCCGCTGGACCCGCGCTACACCTTTGGCAACTTCGTCGTCGGCAAGCCGAACGAGCTGGCCCATGCCGCCGCCCGCCGCGTGGCCGAGGGCGGTCCCGTCGGCTTCAACCCGCTGTTCCTTTACGGCGGCGTAGGCTTGGGCAAGACGCACCTGATGCACGCGATCGCACATGATTATCAGGCCCGTCATCCCCTGGCGCAGGTCCTCTACCTGTCGGCCGAGCAGTTCATGTACCGTTTCGTGCAGGCCCTGCGCGAAAGCACGATCATGGACTTCAAGGGGATGTTCCGGAACGTGAACATGCTGATGGTCGATGACGTGCAGTTCATCGCCGGCAAGGACAGTACCCAGGAAGAATTCTTCCACACGTTCAACGCGCTGGTCGATCAGGGCAAGCAGATCGTCATTTCCGCCGACCGCGCCCCGGCCGAGATCAAGGGCCTGGAGGAGCGCATCAAGTCGCGCCTGTCCTGCGGTCTGATCGTGGACCTGCACCCGACCACCTACGAACTGCGCCTCGGCATCCTGCAGTCCAAGACCGAGGTCTTCCGCGCCCAGCAGCCCGACCTGGAGATCGGGGCCGGCGTGCTGGAGTTCCTGGCCCATCGCATCACCACCAACGTGCGCGTGCTGGAGGGTGCGCTGCAGCGCCTGTTCGCTCATGCCAGCCTGTTGCGCCGCGAGATCACGCTGGAGGTGGCGCAGGAATGTCTGGCCGACATCCTTCGCACCAATGACCGCAAGATCAACATCGACGACATCCAGCGCAAGGTGGCCGAGCACTACAACATCCGCCTGGCCGACATGATGGGTCCCAAGCGCGCCCGCAACGTCGCCCGCCCGCGCCAGATCGCCATGTATCTGTCCAAGCAGCTGACCAGCCGCAGCCTTCCCGAGATCGGCCGCCGCTTTGGCGGGCGCGACCACACCACGATCATGCACGGCGTGCGCAAGATCGAGGAACTGCTGGTCGAGGACAGCACGATGGTCGAGGACATCGCCGTCCTCAAGCGGATGCTGGAAGGCTGATCACGAAAATCTTGTGACCGCTCGCGCGCGCGGTTACACATCAGGTCCGACGAACGGGCCGATGGGCCTATGGACAGGGGAAGCTGATGAAATTCTCGATCGAGCGCGCCGTTCTGGTCAAGGCCGTGTCGCAGGCGCAATCTGTCGTCGAACGCCGCAACACCATTCCGATCCTGGCCAACGTGCTGATGGAGGCGACGGCCGATGGCGTCAGCTTTCGTGCGACCGACCTGGACACCGAGGTCGTGGACCGCGCGCCCGCCCAGGTCGAGCGCAATGGCGCCACCACCGTCAGCGCCGTGATGCTGAACGAGATCGCGCGCAAGCTGCCCGACGGGGCGCTGGTGCAGATTGCCAGCGACGACGCCTCGGGGCGTCTTTCGGTTCAGGCCGGGCGATCCTCCTTCAGCCTGGCCACGCTGCCGCGCGAGGACTTTCCCGTGATGGCCTCGTCCGAGTACAGCGCGAATTTCCGTGCGCCTGCCGGGGTCCTGCGGCGGCTGTTCGACAAGTCGAAATTCGCCATCTCGACCGAGGAAACCCGCTATTACCTCAATGGCGTCTATATGCATGTGTCGCAGTCCGAGGACGGGCCTGTGCTGCGCTGCGTGGCCACCGACGGCCACCGCCTGGCGCGCATCGACGCCCCCCTGCCGGTGGGCGCAGACGAAATGCCCGGCGTGATCGTGCCCCGCAAGACGGTGGGCGAACTGCGCAAGCTGCTGGACGATGACGAGGCCGAGATCGGCGTGTCGGTCAGCGAGACCAAGGTGCGCTTTGCCACGCCCACGATCACGCTGACCTCGAAGGTCATCGACGGGACCTTTCCGGACTACAGCCGCGTCATTCCGGTCAACAACGCCCGCAAGCTGGAGGTGGACGCAACCGACTTTGCCCGCGCCGTCGACCGTGTCGCCACCGTCAGCAGCGAACGTTCGCGTGCGGTCAAGCTGTCACTGGACACCGATCGTCTGGTCCTGTCCGTGAACGCTCCCGACGCGGGCGCGGCCGAGGAAGAGCTGATCGTGGCCTTTGGGGACGAGCCGCTCGAGATCGGTTTCAACGCGAAATATCTGCAGGAAATCGCCAGCCAGGTGGATCGCGACAATGCGGTCTTCCTGTTCAACGGCTCGGGCGACGCCGCGCTGATCCGTGAAGGCAGCGATCAAAGCGCGGTCTATGTCGTCATGCCGATGCGCGTGTGACGCTGAACCAGCTGCGGCTGTCGCAGTTCCGGTCCTGGCCTCGGCTTGACCTGGAACTGGACGCGCGGCCGCTGGCGATCTTCGGGCCAAACGGGTCCGGCAAGACCAACATCCTGGAGGCCGTGTCCATGCTCGCGCCCGGACGTGGGCTGCGCGGCGCGGCGGCATCGGAACAGGCGCGGCAGGGCAAGGATGCCGGATGGCGCCTTCAGGCGGCCTTGGCCGATCATGCGGTCGAGACGACTGCCCTGCCGGACCAGACCCGGACCGTGACCATCGACGACAAGATCGTGCCGCAAACGGCACTGGCGCGCCTTGTCCGCGTGATCTGGCTGGTTCCCGCCATGGACCGGCTGTGGTCCGATGCCCCGGAAGGCCGTCGGAGGTTCCTGGACCGTGTTACCCTCAGCCTGAGGCCGGACCACGCGGATCTTGCGCTGGCTTATGAAAAGGCCATGCGTGAACGGAACCGCCTATTGCGCGACCAGATCGGCGACGGGGGCTGGTACCGCGCGCTGGAAGCGCAGATGGCCGAGGCCGGCGCCGCCCTGACGCGGAACCGCCTGGCTGCCCTGGCCGCGATCATGGGGGCGCAGGACGGCGGTGACGATTTCCCCGCTGCCCGCCTGGTGCTGCTGCCGGGCGAAGGGCAGGCGGACGACCCCGATGCCGCCCGCATCGCGGACCGCCTGGCCCGGATGCGCCCGCGCGATCTGGCCGCCGGACGGACGCTGACGGGGCCGCACCGGGCCGATCTGGGCGCCTCCTGGGGGGCGCAGGACATGCCGGCGGCACTGTCTTCGACGGGCGAGCAAAAGGCGCTGCTCCTGTCGCTGATCCTGGCCAATGCCCGCGCGCTGTCCAATCAGCCCGTGCTGCTGCTGCTGGACGAGGTGGCGGCCCATCTGGACGCGGACCGCCGCGCAGCGCTGTATGAACGGATCTGCGCGCTTCCGGCGCAAACCCTGCTGACGGGCACGGGGCCGGAACTTTTCGACGCCTTCGGGCCACGCGCCTTGCGCCTGTCGGTCGTGAAGCAGGAGGGCCGCTCGACCCTCGCATCCGGCTGACCAGACGGAAGGCGGACCGGCGCCATCTGCCCAATACCGCCGAAAAAGACAGTCAAACCCGTGACTTTGCCTGCCCGAGAGGCTATATCGGAACAGTATGAACAGGAAGCCCGACGCATGACCGACACCCTTTCCCAACCCGCAGAATACGGCGCTGATTCGATCAAGGTCCTCAAGGGGTTGGAGGCGGTCCGCAAGCGACCCGGCATGTATATCGGGGACACCGACGACGGGTCGGGCCTGCACCACATGGTTTACGAGGTCGTGGACAACGGCATCGACGAGGCCCTGGCCGGTCATGCCGATTTCGTGCAGGTCAAGATCCATGCCGACAACAGCGTCAGCGTGCGCGACAACGGGCGCGGCATCCCGGTGGACATGCACGCCTCGGAGGGCGTCAGCGCGGCCGAGGTCATCATGACCCAGCTGCATGCGGGCGGCAAGTTCGACCAGAACAGCTACAAGGTGTCGGGCGGGTTGCACGGCGTGGGCGTGTCGGTCGTGAACGCGCTGTCCGATTGGCTGGAGCTGCGGATATGGCGCAACGACAAGGAGCATTTTGTCCGCTTCGAGCGCGGCGACACGGTCAAGCCCCTGGTCGTGGTGGGCGATGCCCCCGGCCAGAAGGGGACGGAGGTGCGTTTTCTGGCCTCGTCCAAGGTCACCGATCCGAACGGCACGTTCAGCAACCTGGACTACAGCTTCAAGACGCTGGAAAACCGCTTGCGCGAATTGGCCTTCCTGAACAGCGGCGTGCGCATCATCCTGGTGGACGAACGCCATGCCGAGGTCCAGAAGACCGAGCTGTTCTACGAAGGCGGCGTGCGCGAGTTCGTCAAATACCTGGATCGTTCAAAGGCCTCGGTCATGCCCGAGCCGATCTTCATGACCGGCGAGCGGAACGGCATCGGCGTCGAGGTCGCGATGTGGTGGAACGACAGCTATCACGAGACGGTGCTGCCTTTTACCAACAACATCCCGCAGCGCGACGGCGGCACGCATATGGCGGGCTTTCGCGGTGCGCTGACACGCGTGATCGGGAAATACGCCCAGGACAGCGGCATTGCGAAAAAGGAGAAGGTCGATTTCACTGGCGACGACGCGCGTGAGGGTCTGACCTGCGTGCTGTCGGTCAAGGTGCCCGACCCCAAGTTTTCGAGCCAGACCAAGGACAAGCTGGTCAGCAGCGAGGTTCGCCCGGCGGTCGAGCAGCTGGTGGGCGAAAAGCTGGCCGAATGGTTCGAGGAAAATCCGGCCGAGGCCCGGCAGATCGTCGGCAAGATCATCGAGGCCGCGCTTGCCCGCGAGGCGGCGCGGCGCGCGCGCGAACTGACGCGTCGCAAGACCGCCATGGACGTGGCCAGCCTGCCCGGCAAGCTGGCCGACTGCCAGGAAAAGGACCCTGCCCTGTCCGAGCTGTTCATCGTCGAAGGTGACTCGGCGGGCGGGTCGGCCAAGCAGGGCCGTTCGCGCCAGAACCAGGCGGTGCTGCCGCTGCGGGGCAAGATCCTGAACGTGGAACGCGCACGCTTTGACCGGATGCTGGGCAGCGATCAGATCGGCACCCTGATCACCGCGCTCGGCACCGGGATCGGGCGCGACGAGTTCAGCCTGAAGAAGCTGCGCTACCACAAGATCGTCATCATGACGGACGCCGACGTGGACGGCGCCCATATCCGGACGCTGCTTCTGACCTTCTTCTTCCGGCAGATGCCGGACCTGATCGAGGCGGGGCACCTGTATATTGCGCAGCCGCCGCTCTACAAGGTCGGCCGCGGCCGGTCCGAAGTCTACCTGAAGAACGAGGCCGCCCTGGAGGAATACCTGATCCAGCAAGGCATCGAGGGCGCGGCCCTGCGCCTTGCCTCGGGCGAGGAGATCACCGGCAACGACCTGGCCCGCGTCGTCGAGGAAGCGCGGGTCGCGCGTCGCATCCTGCGCGCCTATCCAACCCATTACCCGCCGCATATCACGGAACAGGCGGCCATTGCCGGAGCCTTGGTTCCCGGCCGGGCGGACGCGGACGCACAGGGCGTCGCGACCGACATCGCCGCGCGGCTGGACCTGATCGCCGAGGAATACGAGCGGGGCTGGCAGGGCCGGCCCACGCAGGACGCGGGCATCCGCCTGACACGCACCCTGCGCGGGGTCGAGGAAAGCCGCACGCTGGACGGGCAGATGCTGCGCAGCGGAGAAAGCCGCCGTCTGGGCGAGATGACCCAGGGCCTGCAGGACATCTATGGCCAGCCCGCGCGCCTGATCCGAAAGGACCGCGAACAGCCGATCTTTGGGCCGCTCGGCCTGCTGGCGGCGATTTTCCTGGAAGGGGAAAAAGGCTTGTCGCTGCAGCGCTACAAGGGTCTGGGCGAGATGAACCCGGAACAGCTATGGGAAACGACCCTGGACCCGGCGGCCCGGACAATGCTGCAGGTGCGGATCGAGGACGTGGCCGAGGCCGAGGACCTGTTCACCAAGCTGATGGGCGACGTGGTCGAACCGCGGCGCGAATTTATCCAGCAAAACGCCCTCAGCGTGGAAAATCTTGACACCTGATTGTCGAGGCGCTTGCGCTTGTTGCCGAAAAAACACGCCGGGCGGGTGCTGCGGGGCATGACACGCGTCATGCGGGATGCTTTTGTTTGCGTGATTTTGCCGTTTATGTCTTAGCTCTCCGGGAAGATGACCTTTATCAAGGCCGCTGTTCCGCGGTCCAACCTGTGTCCAGGAGTGCTTCCATGTTCCACAAGCCCGCCCTTGCCGCCTGCACCGCCTCTGCGGCTCTGATCCTTGGCGCCGGAACGGCCCTCGCCGGGGGTGCCGTCGTTCCCGTCATCGAGGCCGCACCGGTCACCGTCACGGCACCGACCGTCAGCAACTGGGCTGGCGCCTATGTGGGCGGCTCGATCGGCTATACCTTCGGGGGCGACGACTCGGTCGGCCTGTTCCGTTATGCCGATTCGGATTCGGATGCGGAACTGGCCCGCGGCGTCGGATTGGGCGACGCGGACCTCAAGGGCGCGGCAGCTGGCCTTCATGTCGGCTATCGCTGGCAGCGCGGTCCGTGGGTCTTTGGTCCCGAACTGGGCATCGAGGGCGGCTCGGTGGATGCCAGCGCCAGCCTGGATCCGGCGGACAGCCTCGGCATCGACAGCGTGACCAGCGAAGTCAATTCCATCGTGACACTGGTTCTAAAGACCGGCTATGCCGTCAACCCGCAGACGCTGGTCTATGGCACCTTTGGTGCGGCGCGCGGCGATTTCGACTACACCCTGGCCAGCGGGGACCTGTCCGACACCCAGGGCTACAAGTCCACGGGCGTTGCCGCCGGACTGGGGGTAGAACGTGCAATGACCGAGCGCCTGTCCGTTTTTGCCGAATACCAGTACCGGGACTTTGGCAAGGAAGCGCTTGAATACGAAGAACTCGCCGGGACCGTCCTGCGTACCAATGCGACGCCCAAGCACAGCAACCTCAAGGTCGGCGTGAACTTCAGATTCTAGGGTCAGACGCACAAGAAGGACAGGGCCGGTCCATGGACCGGTCCGTGTCGTTATCGGCCTATCCGCCGGGCAGGACGTGCCCGGCGGATAGGATGGCCTACGGGAACGGGCATGGCACGGTTGCCGCAGGCGACGGCGATGCCTTGCGGGATCAGGCTGGACAAAGCCCTGTCAGCCACATCCAGCCCGCCGGTATATTCGCCGAAAGCCGGCACGATCAGGTGGTCCCGGCCGATCAGGAAACAGCGCAGGCGCTGTCCGGCCAGCCGGACGCAAGGGTGGAAATGGCCCGAAATATCCGGCCCCTGCCCCGCCTCGTGGCGCAGCGTCAGTCCTTCATGCAGTTCCTGCGCCGTTTCCCCCGGCATGCGCGGGCAAAGGGCGCCCGGATCGTGGTTGCCACTGACCCAGACCCAACGCCGCCCGGCCGCCATCCGGCGCAGGTTATCGCAGAAATGGTCCGGCAGCGCCCGCCCCGCCGCGTCGTCGTCAAACCCGTCGCCCAGGCTGACGACCACCGCCGGGTCCGTCGCCAAAATCTCTGCCGCCAAGCGATCCAACGTGGCTTGCGTTTCATAGGGCGGCAGCAGCGCGCCACCGCGCCGGGCCATGCGTTCGGACTTGCCCAGGTGCAGGTCCGCAACGATCAGCCAGCGCCGCGCGGGCCAGTACAGCGCGCCCGAAGCCCGCGCCTCAAGGCGCTGCCCGGCGAAATCGAAGATATGGGACGTCACGCCAGTCCTGCCTCTGCCATCAGGGCCGCGGCTTCCGCCTCGGCCAGACGCTCGACTCCGTGACCCGCGATGGGAACGCGTCCGTATTCCAGCAGCAGCGGGGCCGCGAGGGGCGAGACGCGTTCCAGCATGCGATGGTCCAGCCGGTCCGAGCGATCCAGCATTTCCTCGATCCGGCCGAAATCCACAAGCCCCCGGCGCGCCTCGGCCGCTGTGATCTTCAGCATCAGGTGGTCGGGGTCATAGCGGCGCAGCGTGTCATACAGGATGTCGCTGGAAAAGGTGGCCTGCCGGCCCGACTTGCGCTGCCCGGGCAGGTTGCGCTGGATCAGACCCGCGATCGTGGCCACGTTGCGAAAGCTGCGTTTCATGACGGCGTTGCTGCCCAGCCAGTCCCCCAGCCCTTCGCGCAGCGCCGCGCGGTCCAGCAGGGGCTCGGGGTCCGTGACCGGGTCCAGCGACCAGATCAGCAGCGCATAGTCGGTGGCGATAAAACCCAAGGGGCCCAGCCCCGCCACCTCCATCGTGCGGGTCATCAGCAGGCCAAGGGTCTGCATCGCGTTCCGTCCGGCAAAGCCGAACAGCGAGAAATGCCAGCGGCCGTTGCGCGGAAATGTTTCGCACACCAGCGTGCCCGAACGTGGCAACGCGCTGACCCGCGCCTGCAACGCCAACCAGTCGCGGGTGTCGGGGGGCAGGCTGCCGTGCCGGGAAGGATCGCCGATCAGCGCCTGCACCCGATGCGACAGCTGCGTCGAGGTGGCAAGCTTCAGCCCTGAATAAAGGGCGATCTTGGGCTCCTTGGCCGGCTGTTTCGTGACCTCCACGACCATCTCGCGCAGGGCGTCATAGCGGACTGTCATGCCGCCGATCAGAAAGGTGTCGCCGCGCTCCAGCGTGGCGGCGAAACCTTCCTCGACCTCGCCCAGCAAGGCGCCCCCGCGCCCGCGAAACCGGACCTTCAGCGACTCGGGTTCGACGATCGTGCCGATGTTCATTCGCAGGTCGCGCGCCGCACGCGGATCGCGCAGCCGCCACAGGCCGTCGCGCAGCATCATCCGCTGCCAGCGGTCATAGGCGCGCAGGGCATAGCCCCCGGTGGCGGCGAAATCCACGCAGGCATCGAAATCGGTTCGGCTGAGGTCGCGATAGGGACCTGCCTGCCGCACCTCGCGGTACAGCGCATCCGCGTCAAAGGGACCGGCGCAGGCCGTCAGGAGGATGTGCTGGCACAGCACGTCCAGCGGGCCGGGACCGCGCGGGTCGCCGTCCAGGTCGCGGTCGCGCACGGCCTCCAGCGCGGCGATGCATTCGATGACCTCGAAGCGGTTGGCGGGAACGATGCGCGCACGTGACGGCGCATTGTAGCGATGGTTCGCACGGCCGATGCGCTGCACCAGGCGCTTGACGTTCTTGGGGGCGCCGACCTGAATCACCAGATCGACCGACCCCCAGTCGATGCCCAGGTCCAGGCTGCCGGTCGCGACCACGGCCCGCAGCTGCCCGCTCGCCATGGCGGCCTCCACCCGCTGGCGGGCCTCGCGCGCCAGGCTGCCGTGGTGCAGACCGATGGGCAGGTTGTCCTCGTTCTCGGCCCACAGCGCCTGGAAGAACAGCTCGGCCTGCGCGCGGGTATTGATGAAGATGATCGTCGTCGTGGCGCGCCGGATCTCGTTCAGGACGTCAGGCACGGCATAATGCCCGCCGCCCCCGGCCCAGGGCGCAGGACGCGAGGTGGCCAGCATGGCGATGTCGGGATCCGGACCGGGATCGGCATGGATCACCCGCCCGCCGCCCATGAAGTCCGCCAGCCGCTGCGGGTCCTCGACCGTCGCGGACAGGCCGGTCACCCGAAGGTCAGGCGCCAAAGTCTTCAGCCGCGCCAGACCCAGCATCAGCTGGTCGCCGCGCTTGTTTTCGGCCAGCGCGTGCAACTCGTCCAGCACCACCCGGCGCAGACTGCCAAAGATCTCGGGCGCCTGCTCATAGGACAGCATCAGCGCCAGCGACTCGGGCGTGGTCAGCAGGATGTCGGGCGGGTCCCGGCGCTGGCGGGCGCGCTGGCTGGCGCGGGTGTCCCCCGTGCGATCCTCGATGCGGATGTCCAGACCCAGGTCGGCCACGGGCCGCGACAGGTTGCGCGCGATGTCCGCCGTCAGCGCCTTGAGCGGCGAGACATAGAGCGTGTGCAACCCGCCGGACCTGTCGCGCAGCTCGACCAGGCTGGGCAGAAAGCCAGCCAGCGTCTTGCCGCCGCCGGTGGGCGCGATCAGCAGGCTGTCGCCCTCGGCCTCCAGCAGGGCCAGCTGATGCGGATGGGGCTGCCAGCCCTGCCGCGCGAACCAGTCCTGGAAGTCGGGGGGCAGGATCACGGAATCATGGCCTTCAGGGTGTCCAGCCGGTCGGCCTCGGCCGCGGGCTTGTCCCACCGGATGCGGCTGATGCGGGGGAACCGCATGGCCACGCCCGACTTGTGCCGCGCGGACGCGTTCAGCCCTTCGAACGCGACCTCCAGCACCAGCTTGGGCGCGACCGAACGGACAGGGCCGAAACGCTCGGTCGTGTTGTTGCGCACAAACCGGTCCAGCTCGCGCAGCTCCTCGTCGGTAAAGCCGAAATAGGCCTTGCCGACCGGCACCAGCTGCGGCCCGTCCCACAGGCCAAAGGTGAAATCGCTGTAAAAACCCGACCGCTTGCCGTGCCCGCGCTGCGCGTAAAGCATGACCGCATCGACGACCATCGGGTCGCGCTTCCATTTGAACCACGGGCCGCGCGGCCGGCCGCCGACATACGGGCTGTCGCGACGCTTGATCATCACGCCCTCGATCACCGGGCTGGGCGGATCGGCGCGCAGGGCCGCAAGGTCGTCCCAGGTCGCAAAGGGCAAGAGCGGCGACAGGTCGATCCGGTCGCTGCCCAGATCCGCCCCCTCCAGCAGGGCGCGGCGTTCCCGATGCGGCAGGTCGCGCAGATCCCTGTCCTGCCAGATCATCACGTCATACACCCGCAGCGCAGCCGGATGGCTGTCCAGCATGTCGCGGCTGACGGTCTTGCGGTTCAGCCGCTGCTGCAGGTCGCCGAACGTGGCGACATCCCGGTCCCGGCGCACCAGCAGTTCCCCGTCCAGCGCCCCTTCAAAGTTCAGCGCCTCGATCAGGTCGGGAAATGCGCCGCCGATATCCTCTCCGGTGCGGCTGTAAAGGCGCCGCGTGCCGCCATCATTGATGGCCTGGACGCGGATGCCGTCCCATTTCCATTCGGCAACGTAATCGGCCGGGTCAAAGGCCTGCAGCTGCTCCAGGTCGACCGGCGTGGACAGCATGACCGGCCGGAATGGCGCGCGTGCGGCCTGTTCGGGGCGGGCGCCGCCCGCGATCCAGTCGAACAGCGGCTGATAGGGCGGCGTCAACCCGTGCCAGATTTCCTCCAGGTCCTTGACCTCGGGCGCGCCCATTGCGGCCAGCGCCATCCGGGCCATGCGGGCCGACAGGCCCACGCGCATGTTGCCGGTGGCCAGCTTCAGAAACGCCAGCCGCTGCGACGGCCCCAGCCGGTCCAGCATCCCCGCAATGGCGGCGGGCAGCCGCGCCCGCCCCGTATCGGTCAAAAGCGCCACCGCCTCGCGCAGCGGCACATCCTCGTCACGGTCGGTGTTCCACAACAGCGCGATGGTTTCGGCCAGATCACCCACGAAGTCATAGGACATCGCGAACAGCTGCCCGTCGATGCGTTCGGCCATCAGCCCGCGCAGCAGGCCCGGCGTCACCGCCCGCAGCTTCAGATCGCCCGTCAGCGCGGCCAGGGCATAGCCGCGGTCCGGGTCGGGCGTCGCCTGCAGGTAATGCGTCAACAGCCGCAGCTTGGCATTGCGCGCAGGCGTGAAGGCAAGCCGTTCCAGCAGGTTCGCGAATGCCCTCATTCCGGCTCGTCCTCGTATCCGACCAGGCGCAGGGGACGGGCGGCCACGCCTTCCAGTTCGCACCAGCGCATCAGGCCATCTTCGGTGCCGTGGGTGATCCACACTTCGTCCGGGGCCAGCTCGCGGATGGTCTGGGTGACCTGCGGCCAGTCCACATGGTCGCTGATGACCAGGGGCAGCTCGACCCCACGCTGGCGGGCGCGGGCCCGGACCGCCATCCAGCCCGAGGCAAAGCTGATCACCGGGTCGCGAAACCGCTGCACCCAAGCACTGGCAAAGGCCGAGGGCGGCGCGATGACCAGCTGGGCACCGACCTCCTTGGCGGTGGCGGGAACCAGAGGGCCCAGGTCGATGCCCTGTTCCACATGATAATCGCACAGCCGCTGCAACGCGCCGTGGATGGCGATGGGACCGTCGATGCCGGCCTGCCGCGCCAGTGCGATCACCCGCTGCGCCTTGCCCAAGGCATAGGCGCCCACCAGATGCGGACGTTCGGGAAACTCCGCCATGCTGGCGATCAGGCGGGTCATCTCGGACAACGGATCGGGATGGCGAAAGACCGGCAGGCCAAAGGTGGCCTCGGTCACGAAGATGTCGCAGGGCACCGGCTCGTAGGAGGCGCAAACGGGGTTGGGCGCACGGCAGTAATCGCCTGACACGACAATCTTGGGTCCCTTGTCCGGCATGACCGCGATCTGGGCCGAGCCAAGGATATGTCCCGCAGGATGAAAGCTGACGGACACGTCCCCGACGCGCAGGACGCCCTCGGTCGTCTGGCGGCTTTGGGTGAAATCCGCGCCATAGCGGATCGCCATGATTTCCAGTGTCTGCCGCGTCGCCATGACGGCACCGTGGCCCGCGCGGGCGTGGTCGCCGTGACCATGGGTGATCAGCGCGCGGGGCACCGGGCGGATCGGGTCAATGAAGAAGTCGCCGGGCGGGCAGTAAAGCCCGGCCTCGGTCGGGTGCAGGATCTGATCGGCGCGCATGAAACCAAGATGGCGAACATTTCGTGAAAATCAACACGACCGCTTTGGCAGGGCCGTGAGACCGGTTCATGGAAACGCCCGCCGTCCGATCGGGATCCATCGCGTCCGAGGGCCCATCAGCTGGGCGGCGGACGCTTGACCGGCGGCGGCGCCTTGGACAGCTGGACGGCCAGAATGCCCACCATGATGATCGCCACGCCGATCACGTCCCCCGCGCCCAGCGCCTCTCCCAGAAGCAGGGCCGCCGTGGCCACGCCGAAGAAGGGCGTCAGGAAATGAAAGGTTGCCGCGCGGACCGCACCGATGCGGCCGACCAGCAGGAACCAGACCCAGGTCGCCAGCAGCCCCGGCACGATCACCGTGTAAAGAAACGCCCAGATCAGCCGCGGGCTGTAGGCGACTTCCCAGGTTTCGAACCAGGGCGCGATCAGGCCAAGGGACAGGGCGCCCACCAGCATCTGCAGGCCCACGACCATCATCACGTTTCCGCCTGAACTGGCACCCCGAACCGTCAGCGTCGCCACCGCCAGGGCCAACGCCGCGACAAAGCACATCGCGATGCCGGTCAGGTCGCTGCCCCCCTGCAGGCGCGCGCCCATGATGATCGCCACCCCCACGACACCCAGAACCAGCCCCCCGACGCCCATCGGGCGCAACCGATCGCCCATCAGGCTCCAGCCCAGCGCCGCCACCATCAGGGGCATCGTGGCCGCGATGATCGAGGCTAGGCCCGCTTCAATCCACTGCATGGCCATCCAGTTCAGGCCCAGGTAAAGCGCGTTCTGGCACAGGCCCAGGATGATCACCGCCCGCCATTGCGGCCGCGTCAGGCCGCGCCAGGTCTGGCCCATGGCCAGCGCGACAAGGACCCCGATGCTGCCCGACAGCGCAAAGCGCAGGGCCAGCGACATCAGCGGCGGCGCCTCGGTCACGATCATCCGGGTCGAGGTAAAGGCCGAGGCCCACATCACCGCAAATCCAAGGCCCATCAGGATTGCGCGGATGTCCATCGACTGGCCTTTCTTGCAGGTGCTGCAAGATCGCTAGCAGAGCCCCGCTCCAGCGTGAAGAACAAAAGAAAAGGGCCGTGCCCCGTGGCACGGCCCCCGCATCTTTTCGCAACAGCGTGACGATCAGCTGTTGACGCTGTCCTTGAGCGCCTTGGCGATCGTGACCTTGACCTGCTTGTCAGCCGGCTTGGTCATCATTTCCTGGGTCTGCGGGTTGCGGACCTGACGCTCGGGGCGGGCGCGGCACGCGATCTTGCCGATGCCGGGCAGCGTCACCGCGCCACCGCCGGCCACTTCGCGGGTGACGATCGCCACGATCGCGTCCAGTGCGGCCGAAGCGGATTTCTTGTCCGAGCCCATTTCCTCGGCGAGGGTCGCCACCAGTTGGGTCTTGGTCATCGGTTTTGCAGAAGCCGTAGCCATGGTCTGTCTCCTCTTGCCCTGTTCCACCGGGCCCAAAAATTGCGCCTTTTGCGGCATATCGCCTGCTACACACGGTTTTTCAGGGCAGATCAAGCCTTTTTCGCCCTGCGCGCGAAAACCTGCGTTTGCTGGGATTTCGGCGCAACGTTACAAGAATGCCGTCTCGCTGAAGGAACGCAACTTGCGCGAATGGATGCGTTCCAGCGGCATGTCGCGCAGCTTTTCCATCGCCCGGATTCCAATCAGCAGGTGGTTTGCGACCTGGGTGCGGTAAAAGTCCGTGGCCATGCCTGGCAGCTTCAGTTCGCCGTGCAGGGGCTTGTCGCTGACGCACAGCAGCGTGCCATAGGGAACGCGAAACCGGAACCCATTGGCGGCGATGGTCGCGCTTTCCATGTCCAGGGCCACCGCGCGCGACAGCGACAGGCGGTGGACGGGGCCGGACTGGTCGCGCAGCTCCCAGTTGCGGTTGTCGATGGTGGCCACGGTGCCCGTGCGCATGATGCGCTTGAGCTCATAGCCGTCCAGCTGCGTCACCTCGGCCACGGCCTCCTGCAGCGCGACCTGCACCTCGGCCAGGGCAGGGATCGGCACCCAGACGGGCAGGTCGTCGTCCAGCACGTGATCCTCGCGCAGATAGGCATGGGCCAGGACGAAATCTCCCAGTGACTGGCTGTTGCGCAGCCCCGCGCAATGGCCGACCATCAGCCAGGCATGCGGGCGCAGCACGGCGATATGGTCGGTGGCCGTCTTGGCGTTCGACGGTCCCACGCCGATGTTGACCAGCGTGATCCCCTGCCCGTCCGCCCGCTTGAGGTGATAGGTGGGCATCTGGGGCATCTTGGACAGCGTGACGACCTGGTCCCGGGGGCCGCTGATCTCCTGGTTGCCGGGCGCCACGAAGGAGGTGTAGCCCAGCGCAGGTTCGGCCAGCGCACGGCGGGCAAAGGCCTCGAACTCGTCGACATAGAACTGGTAGTTCGTGAACAGGACGAAGTTCTGGAAATGCTCGGGCGCCGTGGCCGTGTAATGCGACAACCGCGCCAGGGAATAATCAATCCGCTGCGCGGTAAAGGCCGCCAGGTGCTGCGTGCCGTCGGGCATCGGGCCCGCGACGCCGTTGACGATGTCGTCGTTCATCGTGCTGAGGTCGGGAACGTCGAACACGTCGCGCAGGGAAAAGTCCAGCACCCCTTCCTGCGGAACCGCCAGGTCGCTTTCGGCGGCCACGGCAAAATGGACCGGCATGGGGGTGTCCGACAGCCCGACCGTCACCGGCACCCCATGGTTCTTGATCAGAAGCGCGATCTGGGCGATCAGGTAATTCTGGAACAGGTCGGGACGCGTGATCGTCGCCGCATAGCTGCCGGGCTGGACCACATGCCCGAAGGACAGCCGGGAATCGAACTTGCTGTGCGTGGGCACGGCCAGGCGGATCTCGGGATAAAAGGCACGGTAGCGCGCGACCGGCGTCGCGCCATCCAGGATGCGGGTGAAATGATCCAACAGGAACCGGGTGGCCTGATCGTACAGCGCCCGCAGCTGCGCCACGGCGGCGGCGGCATCCCGATAGCTTTCGCGGGCGGGCGCGGCAGGGGTTTCGACCGGCAGAAAGCGGGGATCGGTTGTCATTCGTTCTTGTCCTTCTGATTGTCCCGACCCTGCCAGTGGCGCGGGCATCAGGCAAGCGTCTGGCGTCCGTGCGCACGCATCGTTACGGTGCCGACATGGAAATGCTTGTTTTCGGTCACGGCTATTCGGCCGGTTATCTGACGCCCCTGCTGTTGGCACGGGGTTGGAGTGTCACGGGCACGACGCGCGGCGACACCGCCCGCGTGGCGGCGGCAGGCGCAAGGCCGCTGCTCTGGCCGGGACAAGAGGATGCGGTGCGCGCGGCCATTCCACGGGCCGACGCGATGCTGGTGTCGACCGCGCCGTCGGAGGCCGGTGATCCCGTTCTGGCCGCCTTTGGCGACGATCTGGCGCGCGCGCGCCCCCGCTGGCTGGGCTATCTGTCCACGACCGGCGTTTACGGCGACCGAAAAGGGGGCTGGGTGGACGAGGACAGCGAACTGGACGGATCGGGTCCGCGCGGCCAAGCCCGGATCCGGGCCGAGGCGCAGTGGCGGCAACTGGCCGCCGATCATGACCTGCCGCTGCACATCTTCCGCCTGGCGGGCATTTATGGTCCGGGACGAGGGCCCTTTCAAAAGGTCCGCGACGGGACGGCGCGACGGATCATCAAGCCCGGCCAGGTCTTTTCGCGCATTCATGTCGAGGATATCGCCCAGGTCTTGCTGACCTCGATCGACGCGCCACGGCCCATCGGCATCTACAATGTCTGCGACGACGACCCTGCGCCGCCGCAGGACGTGATCGCGCATGCGGCCGAACTGCTGGGCCTGCCGGTCCCGCCCGAGGTGCCCTTCGACACGGCCGAGATGTCCCCGATGGCACGGTCCTTTTACGGCGACAGCAAGCGGGTCAGGAACGACCGCATCAAGCGCGACCTGGGGGTGCGGCTGCGCTATCCCGACTATCGCACAGGCCTTGCCGCATTGCTGGAGGCCGAGGGCTGAGGCTGCGCGCCGCATTGCCTTTGGCCGCCGCGCGTGCATTGATCCGGCCATGAAACACGACTTTGACGTTCTGATTGCGGGCGGCGGGTTGAACGGCCCGACCCTCGCGCTGGCGCTGGCCGCGGCGGGCCTGTCGGTGGCCGTGGCCGATCCGCGCCCGGCGGCCGCGCGGGCGGGGCACGGGTTCGACGGGCGCGCCTATGCACTTGCGGTGGCCTCGGTCCGCCTGCTGCGGGCGCTTGGGCTGTGGGACACCCTGGCGGAGGACAGCCAGCCCATCCTGCAGGTCAAGGCGTCCCAAGGCCGCCCCGGTGAGGGTGCGGCACCGTTCTTTCTGCATTTCGACAGCGCCGAGGCCGAGGACGGCCCCGTGGGCCACATGCTCGAGGACCGCTTCCTGTACCGCGCGCTGATGGCCGGGATGCAGGACAAGGTCACCCACCTTCCCGGCATCGCCGTGACGGATCAGCAGGTCGCGCCTGCGGGCGTGGCGGTGACGCTGTCCGACGGGCGGCAGGTTCAGGCGCGACTGCTTGTGGGCGCGGACGGGCGCGGTTCCGGCGTGGCCGCACGGGCGGGCATCCGGCGGCAGGGTTGGGATTATGGTCAGGCGGCGCTGGTGGCCGCCATTGACCATGACCTTCCGCATCAGGGCATCGCCCATCAGTATTTCATGGCCACGGGTCCTCTGGCGATCCTGCCCCTGCCGGGCAACCGCAGCAGCGTCGTCTGGTCCGAGACCCACGCCAATGCCCGCGCCATCACGGCCCTGGACGATGGCGGGTTCCTGTCGGTCCTGCGGCCGCGCTTTGGCGACTTTCTGGGCACGATCCGGCTGGCGGGGCCGCGCTTCAGCTATCCGCTGAGCCTGTCGCTGGCCGAACGCTATGCCGCGCCGCGCGTGGCGCTGGTGGGGGATGCCGCGCATGGGGTTCATCCGATCGCGGGCCAGGGACTGAACCTTGGGCTGCGCGACGTGGCGGCCCTGGCGGAGGTGGTGGTCGAGGCCGCCCGGCGCGGCGAAGATATCGGCAGCGAGCTGGTGGTCGAGCGTTACCAGGCCTGGCGGCGCCATGACGCGACGACGCTTGCCCTGGGCATGGACGGGGTGAACCGTCTCTTTGGCACCGACAATCCCGTGGTTTCTGCCGTTCGCGGCCTGGGCATGGGGATCGTGACGGCGCTGCCTGGTCTGCGCCGCGGCTTCATGCGGCAGGCGGCGGGACTGTCGGTGGACCCGATGCCGCGCCTGCTGACCGGACAGCCGCTTTGACGGTTCCCTCTCCCCGTCTTGCGGCATAGGTTGCGCAAAACCCAAGGGGCCATATGGCACGGACACTTTCCCAGTTCCTGAACGACCTGGATCGCGATCTTCGTGCACGGGGCGACTGGGGCAGCGTGGCGGATTACATTCCGGAACTGGCCCGCATCGATCCGGCACAATTCGGCATTGCCGTGGCCTTGGCAGATGGGCAGGTGCTGACCGCCGGCCAGGCAGATCAGCCGTTTTCGATCCAGTCGGTCAGCAAGGTCTTTGCCCTTGCCTGCGTGCTGGGCCGGATCGGCGAGCAGCTGTGGTTGCGCGTGGGGCGCGAGCCGTCGGGGGACCGCTTTGACTCGATCCTGCTGCTGGAGCAGGAAAAGGGCCGTCCCCGCAACCCGTTCATCAATGCGGGCGCGCTGGTCGTCACGGATGAGCTGTTGACCGGGCGCAGCCCCCGGCAGGCGCTGACCGAGGTGCTGGGCTTTGTCCGCCAGGCGGCCGAGGACGAGAACATCCACATCGACAAGGCGGTTGCCGAATCCGAAACCCGCACCGGGCACCGCAATGCGGCGCTGGCGCATTACCTGCGCAGCTTTGGCAACCTGCAGAATCCGCCGGACCACGTCACGGGCACGTATTTCCACCAATGCGCCATCGAGATGACCTGCGTGCAACTGGCTCGCGCGGGCCGGGTCATTGCCGGATTGTCCTGCGCGCCCGCTCTGCTGTCTCCGGTCAAGCAGCGGCGCATCAACGCGCTGATGATGACCTGCGGGCAGTATGACGGGTCGGGCAACTTTGCCTTTCGCGTGGGGATGCCCGCCAAGTCCGGCGTCGGAGGCGGCCTGCTGGTGGTCGCGCCCGGCCGGGCGTCGATCGCGATCTGGTCGCCGGGGCTGGACGGGTGGGGCAATTCGCGGATGGGCACGTTGGCGGCCGAGAAGCTGGCCGAGTTCACCGGCTGGTCGGTCTTTGGCTGACCGCGCGGAGGGGCTGCACGCCCCCGCTGCCCCCCGCAAGATGTGTCGGTCAAGGTGACGTCAGGCCACCAGTTCGGCCGCACGTGACAGGTCCGCGCGCAATTCCGACAGGGCCGCCGGAGCGCGGTCGGGCGGCAGCCGCAGGATGAGGCTGGGATGCCACGAGATCAGCACCGGCCCGCCCTCCAGAGCGGTTTCGATCGTGCCGCGCCGGGCTGTCAGGGGCTGACGGTTGCCGGTCAGGGCAAAGGCCGCGGTCGCCCCCAAGGCCACCGTCAGGCGCGGCGCGACAAGACGGCGTTCAAGATCCAGCCACCAGCGGCACTGGTCGACATGGCTCCTGTCGGGGGTCTGGTGGATCCGGCGCTTGCCGCGCGGCGTAAAGCGGAAATGCTTGACCGCGTTGGTCAGCCAGGCACGGGCCGGGTCGAGGCCCGCCTGCTGCATGGTCTGGCGCAGCAGCTGCCCGGCGGGCCCCACGAAGGGGCGGCCGGCCAGATCCTCCTGATCGCCAGGCACTTCGCCCACGATCATCAGCGCAGCCTGCGGGTCGCCTTGTCCCCAGACGGTCTGGGTGGCGGCATGGCACAGGTCGCACCGGGTGCAGCGGGCAGCCTGGCTGGCCGCCTGCGCCAGCGTGTCGGGAACCGCTTCGTCGGGGCGCTGGCGGATGCGGGCAGTGATCCGGGGGGCAAAGGCAGGGGCCTCCGAGGCACCCGCCTCGCGCATGGCCTGGACACGCCGGGGGGCATCGGCCAGCATCTCGGGGATCAGGCGCGTTTCCGGCAGGTTCTTCCAGTATTTCACCGGCATCTCGGACCGCATGGCGTTGGTCTTGATGCGAGCCGGATTGAAGATATTGGCGAAATAGGTTTGCCACAGGTCATGGCTGGCATCGGGCGGCAGATCCGGCCGGGGCGCAGGTGGATCATAGGCGATGGCGGCCCCGTCAAAGCGGGCGGTGCCCTCGGGCGTCGCAATCAGCCAGTCCATGTCGGCGAACCGCTTGGCAAAGAACGGCGCACCGGCCTCGATGATCGGGTGCTCGGGCTCGAACCAGGCGCCGAAGCGGCGGCGCGGACCCTCTGCGGGCAGTTCGTGAAAGCGCACAAAAGCGTGCATCTTGTGGATGTCGCGGCGCACCGACCTGACCATGCGGTTCAGCCGGACCAGCATCGGGTCCGCGGGATTTTCCAACCAGCCGCGATCCTCCTGCGCCCGCATCAGCGCCGCATACAGCAGCGACCAGCGTTCCGGATCGGAATGGCTGGACACGGTCCGGGCCAGCGTCAGGAAATCTTGGGTCGCCGTGACAGGATGATGGCCGGGTGGGGGTGGCGGTTCCGAGCCGAACAGATCGGCCGATGCGTCTGGATCGGTCCAGCTCACGGCCTCGGGCGCAACGCGCGCGCTGGCCAGGTCGCGGGCCGCCGCCCGCCAGGCGTCGAAACGGCCAAAGCGGGGCAGGTCGACGCGGATCATCAGAACAGGCTCAGCTGTTCCGGCGCAGGGGCAAAGCGGGCGCGCAGGCCGTCACTGTCGATCAGCGCCCCCGGCCGCCAATCGGGCAGCGTGACAAAGGGCTGCGCCTTGGACATGACCGCGCCCATCCGCAGCAGATCCCCATAGCGGACCGCGCCGTTGCGGCGGGCGGCCAGGATGCGGTCGACGGTCCGGGTCCCAAAGCCCGGCACGCGCAGCAGCTGCTCGCGCGTGGCGCGGATCACGTCGACCGGAAAATGGGCACGGTGCGCCAAGGCCCAGGCAAGCTTGGGATCGATGGCCAGATCGAGATTTCCCGACGGATGGGCGGCCCCGATCTCGTCCGCCTCGAAGCCGTAAAAGCGCATGAGCCAGTCGGCCTGGTACAGGCGATGTTCCCGCATCAAGGGCGGCTTGATCAGCGGCAGCATGGCCGAACTGTCCGGGATCGGCGAAAAGGCCGAATAATAAACCCGCTTGAGCCTGTAGCCCGAATAAAGGTTGGCCGAGGTTCGCAGGATGTCGCGATCGGTCGCCGCATCCGCCCCGATGATCATCTGCGTCGATTGCCCGGCCGGGGCAAAGCGCGGAGGACGTTTCCCGGTGTGGGTGCGCTCCTTGGCGGCCTCGCGTCCCAGACGCACGTCGGCCATCGCGGCGCGAATCGTCTCGGGACGCTTTTCCGGCGCCAGCTGGCGCAGGCTGGCATCCTGCGGCAGCTCGATGTTCACCGACAGGCGGTCGGCATACAGTCCCGCCTCGGCCACCAGATCGGGCGAAGCGTCGGGGATCGTCTTGAGGTGGATATAGCCCTTGAACCCGTGATCGACCCGCAGCATCCGCGCGATGCGGACCATGTCGCCCATGGTCTGGTCCGGGCTCTTGATGATCCCCGACGACAGGAACAGTCCCTCGATCATGTTGCGGCGATAGAATTCCAGCGTCAGCTTGACCACCTCTTCCGGGGAAAACCGCGCCCGTTCCACATTGCTGCTGACGCGATTGATGCAATACGCGCAGTCATAGATGCAGAAGTTCGTCATCAGTATCTTGAGCAGGCTGATGCAGCGTCCGTCGGGGGTATAGGCGTGACAGATCCCCGACCCTCCGGCCGAACCGATCCCGCCGTTGCGCGAATCGCGTCGCGTGGTCCCGCTGGAGGCGCAGGAAGCGTCGTACTTGGCCGCATCCGAAAGGATCGCCAGCTTGTCTTGGAGGGTGCGCGTCGCCATGCAGGAAAGATATGTTCCGCCTCCGTTCCCTTCAAGCTCCCCGCCCTGAAACAATTGGGCTGGAACCGTCACGGAGCCGCGATCGTTGGCCGCCATTGCCATCCGGCAGACGTGATGTGCAAGATTTCGGCGAAAGGATAAGATCGGCGTCATGAACATACGCACCCTCGCACTTGCGCCCGCCCTTCTTGTCGCCATGGCCTTTCCGGCCTTGGCAGAACGCATCCCGCTGAACGAGATCTCGCGCTATCTCAACAGCCTGACAACGGTCACGTCACAGTTCACGCAGATCAATCCGGACGGCACGGTGTCGACGGGCACCGTTTACATCCAGCGCCCGGGCCGGGTCCGGTTCGAATACGACAACGACCGGACGCTGGTTCTGGCTTCGGGCGGAAACGTTGCGGTGTTCGACGCCAAGTCGAACGGCGGCCCCCAGCAGTACCCGCTGTCGCAGACGCCCCTGTCGATCATTCTGGACGCGAACGTGAACCTGGGGCGCCAGAACATGGTCGTAGGCCATAGCGAGCAGAACAACGCCACCGTGGTGACGGCGCAGGACCCGCAGCGCCCGGAGAACGGCACGATCCAGATGGTCTTCACCGCCCCCACCGAATTGCGTCAGTGGGTCGTCACCGACGACAGCGGCCAGAAGACGACCGTAATTCTGGGCGAGATGCAGAAGGGCGGCTCGATCCCGTCGTCGCGCTTCTCGATCCAGGCAGAACTGGGACGCCGCTGACTGCCGGCCGCCCCATACCTGACCTGTGGGCATTGCCTTGAAGAGCCTCCTCAAGGCAGCGCCTCCTGCCCTTGATGGTCATGTGACCAGCGATGGGCGCAGGTCCGCACCGTGGTCTTTCGGGAGGATGGTATGGGGCGGGCGGCGCCTCAGGCGAATGGGCTCCATGCCAAAGCATGGAGTAGGTGCGCCGCCCGCCTTATCAGGATTCTCACCTTCTTCAGAGAGCGACAGGTCCCCGCGACGCGTCGCGCAGCATGACATCCCCACCTGTGCTGCTTGCGTTTTTACGCTCCCCTTGGCTTAGCCCGCAGTCATTGCACCGGCGGTCGCTCTGCGGCCTGGGCATTCCGGACAGGCATTTCAGACCACCATCAGGTCAGGCACATGCCGGCAGGCGGGCGATCCCGGTGCCATGGACCCGCCCAAAAACTGCCTCTGCACCCGATGTCATGGCCTCAAAGTCCGGTAGCGTGGTGTTCACCCTGTGTGACCCAGGCAGAACGCCCTTGGCCGCAGCCTGAGCGTGGTAGGCAGGTCTGCCCGCTTCCTCGCATTTCCGCGGAAGCATTAGATCATCTTAGATTGTCGTGAACTTCCTTAAAATACCGCGCAGCCTGCTCACGATACGCCTCCGGTCACTGGGCAAAGGCTCGACCTGGGAGCGGCAATGTCCGCAGTCCAGCACAAGCTCGACAACCTGATCTGCCTGATCGACTTCAACGACCTGCAGGCGGATGGCGGATCGACAGCCGCGCTCGCGCGGGGCGACGAGTTGGCGAAATGGCAGGCGTTGGGCTGGCACGCGCAGCGTGTGGAGGGCAACGACCTGACCGCCGTCGTTGCCGCCTTTGACGCGGCCCGCGAGACGGACCATCCCGGCCCGCGCGTCATCATCTTCGACACGGGCATGTGCAAGGGCGTGGGCTTCCCGAAACGGCGCGAGATCACGCATTTCGTCCGGGTGGAAGCCGATGAATGGGCCAAGGCGCCGGCCGTTCTGGAAGAAGGAAAACCGCAATGACCCTCGCCTCGACAAACCGCAAGCAAGAGCCGCGCCAGGTTCCCGAAGAAGGTGGCGACCACGGCGATGATCGTCTCTCTGGCCGCCGAAGGCTGTGACACGGTCGCCGCGCCCTTTGGCAACGCCTTGGTTGAAGCGACCAAGAGGGCCAACAAGATTGTCGGCCGATCTGCCAGCTTGGCGAAATAGACCGATCTGCACGTCTTCGCGCAGGCGATGCCGGACCGGTTCTACCAGATGGGCACCGCGGAACAGCTGCTGATGTCGGCGGCGGCGGGGCTGGCCTGAGCAGGCTTCGACCCTTTCGCCACCATCTATGCGATCTTTGCTTCACGCCGCGCCTATGACTTCATCGGCATTGCGATGCGGAAGAAAACCGGCCCGTCAAGATCTGCTGCGCCCTGCCGGGCCTGACGACCGGCTATGGCCCCAGCCACCAGGCAACCCAGGATCTGGCGATCTGCCACGGTCTGCCGAACATGACGATCATCTATCCCTGCGATGCCGACGACATCATCGGCATGTTGCCCCAGATCACGGCCCATGACGGCCCGGTCCATACCCGTCTGCCACGGGGCCAAGGTCCTCTCGGTGCTGACACGTCACAAGTGCGAGCATCCGTTCCAGCTGGGCAAGGCGCAGGTGATCCGCGAGGACGGGGTGTGCTGATCATCTCGACCGGCTTCATGACGATGCGCGCGCTGGATGCAGCCGAACGTCTGGCTGCCGACAACGTCCACGCCGCCGTGCTGCACGTGCCGACAATCAAGCCTTCCGACACCGGGACGATTCTGGCCGAGGCCCGCGAGGGCGGCCGGCTCGTGGTGACGGCCGAGAAGCACACCGTTGTTGGCGGGCTGGGCGAAGCCGGGGCGACGACGCTGCTGACCTGCGGGGTGACACCGACGCTCCGGATGATCGCGCTCCCGAACGAGTTTCTGGAGGCCGGCGCCTGCCGACGCTGCACGAGATGTACGGGGCTGACCGTCGGCAAGATGGTCGAGCGCATCAAGGACTGGCTGTAGCAGCCACCCGTTCAGGATAGATATGTCATCGGGACCGGCGCTGCATTCGCGCGGGGCTTGGGCAGGGTCACGGCCCGGATGTTCGCCAAGCACGGCGCCAGCGTGGCCATCCTGAATCTGGAGACCGGCGCGGCCGAGGCCGCAGCAGGCGATCTGGGGGCGGATCATGACGGCCCTGCCTGCAACGTCACCGACAAGGCCATCTGCGACGCGGCGGCCAAGGCTTCCTCGACCGCTGGGGCCGGATCGACGTCCTGGCGAACAACGCCGGCATCACGCAGCCGCTCAAGATCATGGACAGCGAGGCGCAGAAGTATAACGTGGTGTTTGACATCAAGCTGCGTGGCACCCTTTGCATGAGTGCAGTTCCGGAAGCCCGCATTGCTTGGCCTCGAAGGGATAAAGCGCCCCTGCATCCGCCGCCTGTCCGGACGCATCATGAGGATCTGACCTGCGGAAGCCGGACCGATGATTCATGCAGTTCTGGACAATGGGCGCAGGGGCGCGTAATCAACGCAGATAAGTCTCCGGCAAGATCGGAGCAGAGCAGTCCTCATAGGCATGTCCGCTCTCCATGCTCTCGAGCGGCCTTTTTGTTTTCCCGAGACGCGGCTTGGTCGTCCTCGCGCCATCGAACAGGGCATGCGGTCCGTAAGGTCGCCTTTTCTTGGAGTTGCAGATCAGTCGGAGCGTGACGACCAGAGGCTTAAGCCTGCCCTGATGGCCGCAGGGTGACGATGAGGATGCAGGGTCTGGAGAACCCGAGTCGTGCAGCAAAATTGGACAGGGGTCATGCATGCCGACCTTCCGCCCCTTGGCGAAGTACATGATCCCTTTCTATCTCGGCTCGCTCAGCGGGCTTTTCCGGGAGAACAGCTATGACCGAAAGCTACAGCAGGCGGCGTCAAGAGGCCGAGATTGCCTTTGGCAAGACACAGTCGCCGCGCACGGCGCGTGATCGCGCCTTTGACGAGATCGACGCGATCAAGGCTGCCGACGAAGAAAAGACCCTGAGGCTGCGCGAGGCGCGCCTGGCCCGGGATGCACAGGACAAGGCCACGCCCAAAGCGGGCCCCGGCGCAAAACGAACCCGAAATTCCTGACCTTGCCTGAAAAACCTATATCTGGAACAGAAACTTGAAAAACACGAACAAGAACGATCTTTCCGACCGCCGCAAGGCCGCGACCGGCGCCAAAGCCGCCCTTCTCGAGGCCTATCGGGCTGCCAAGGAGGCTGCCGAACCCGTCCGCGAGGACAGGCAGAAGGAACGCATCGCCCTTGCCGAGGCGCGGGAAGCACGCCAGGCGCTGCGCGAGCAAGGCAAGCGCGAAGAGCAGGCGCGCCTTGCGGCGGAAAAGCAGGAGCGCGATGTCGCCCTTGCCGCCGCGACAGCCGAGGCCCGTGATCATGCGGACAACGATCGGGTTGCATGTCCCGTTGAGGATGAAGCCGCCCGCAAGGCGGCACGTGACCGGCGCTATGCCAACCGCAAGGCCCGGAAGGGCTGAGCGATCCGCGTGCCTGGCCTGACAAAGGCGGGCCGACCTGTGATATATGCCCGCTTGACGCCGGAGCGCGCCAGCCTCCTGAGCTGAGGAAGTCTGCTTCCCGGTCGTAGTCCTGAGAACCTCAACCTGCACCCCCATGCCCAAGTTGCGGGGTGCCGGAAAGGGTGCAGGTTTCGGTCAGCGGCAGGGCTTGGGCCGTCCTGTTCATGACGGCATGCAGATGAGGATCCGGTCCGCGATGATGCGCTCTGTCGGATGACGTCTCAACCAGCCTGTGCCGGCCCGGGAGGAAGCGGATCAGACACGCGTGGCTCGGCCTCCGGTCATGGCGGGGCGCGGCAACCCGGACGTACCAGCCGCGCCCGGATCAGTGGCGGGATCATAAAGGTATCCTGTCACACAAAGCATGGCAAAACCCAGTTGTCCTGCAACCTCTCCAGTCGGCAACGCAAAGTCGCGGCAGGGGCAGTTGTTCAGGTGGATCTTTTCGGCAGGCGACTGGACGCCCCCGTCAGTCGCCCGCCATAGGATGAATGACCTTTACCAGACGGTCCAGCACCCGCATGGTTTTCCGCGGGAAAGGGGATTCAGCGGCCCGTCATTCCGCACATGCCGGGCAAACCGCCAGATAGCCAAGCCTCATCATGCGCCCGAGGTCGCCCATTCTCTCGGTCCCTTAGTCGAAAGAATTGCTCTTGCCGCGCCAGTATGGCCTCCTCGTCGCGTTCATATTTGATCCCGTAATTTCATGGTGCGATCTTTTCGGAATTTGAAAGAGGCGGGAGAGACCAGGTCTGTCGCGGACGCGCCACGAGCGAGGCGTGGAAATGCCACTGGTCCAAGTGACTAAAACGACAGCGTCCGTCCACGCTGCAATGATGAGGGCGGGCCCGGCATCGGTCCGGGGGCCGCCCGAATGACCGCTCGCTTTGCGCGATGCTGAGCCGGGAACTTGACAGTGAGGAGGATCACAAAGCGGTTCAGTATCTTGTTTCCCTGACGGACCCCAAGGCGGGGGCGAAGTGGCGCAAGCAGGCGACAGTCCAGGACAGGGAAACCGGGCCGAGGGACCCGCGCTCAACTGCAACGCGCGCGAGGAGGAAGCGGTGGTTGTGGGCAACCAGACGCCATGCGCTGTTGGCGTCGGAGGACGGTTTTCATGCCGTGCAACCGTCCCTTCCTCCTCTGACGCATCCGGCCCTGCATCGCTGTCGTCAACGACAGAAGATGCCGCACCTGCCTGACGTCGATGACGACAGGCAGGTGCGGCAGCGCGTCAAACGCTGCCCCATCGGCTGTTTACATGTCGTATCGCCGAAGTGCAGACCACCGAGGTCAAGCCGTATCTCATGGCAAGTGACAGTACCGGCAAGTTCGCCTTTGTCCGGAAGGCCGGCAGAATGGCTGCAGCCCGGTTCCTGCGCGACATGGTTGCCGCAGCTCCCTGCCGGCTCCGGAAGGGGCTGACCGACAGGGCGCGCAGGTCGCAACCCGGAGCTGCAACACGCCCGCCTTCGAGCACATCCTGGCCGGGTGTGCCGTGAACACGGGAGCGGGCACAGGCTGACGAAGGGGAAGCCTCCCGCGAGTTGCGAGGGTCGGACGACAGTCAGGGGACTGGCGTCCCGAGACGGCCGGGACAAGCGGATGAGCCGCACGATCAAGGAAGGTGAAGCGGGTCAGGGAATGATCCGGGGCTCATTCTTCCGCTTAACGTCGAACCACTCCATCGCGGCGATCACGGATCAGCTGCGAACGCATCTGGCGTCTTCATCGCCGCCGATGACGCCGCCCGCCGGCTCAAGACGCTCCTGTTCGGCACAAGATGCCTTGTATCAATCCCAACCTGACACACGGGCGCGTCGGAGGGTCGAGCGTCGGGTATCGCCATGTGCAGAGGGTGCCATGCGTATGTCGGCGCGTCAGCCTGTACAGGGTCCGGCCACTTTGAGCATCAGAGCCACATCAGGACGGCGGCTTTGAGAGCGAGGGCTGAAAAGAAGGTGCCGTGGCAGCGGGCGTATCGGGTGGCGACGCCCCTTTGCTCCGGCCGGCCACAGCATGCTCCCGATGCGGTTGCGCCTCGTGCTTGCATCACAAAGGCCGGCAGCGCTGCCGCGCGCTGTCGCCGCCGGTCCGGCAAAGATGACGATCGCGGGTGGGGCGGCCCCTGCATCGGTGGCGATGTGCGGACTGGTGCTCGTGCCGCTCTTCGTTCGGGTCCGTCTGACGCGCATGCCCTTCCTGTGCAGTCACGCGGAAGGCCTGGCAACGCCTTGGGACGGGCCGCATCCGTGATGATCGCCTTCTCGGGGCTTTCGCGGGGCGATCCTGTCATGATCCGGGCGATGGCGCCTTAAGCGCGAGGCCGCTCGAACTGATGGTGCCGCGGCTCATCTCCGGCACTTGCGGCGGTTGCAGAGGGTTCTTGCCGGCCAGCATCCTTTGGAACATCACACTGTTGCATGCCATTGCGGTTGAGGAAGATCATGCCGCTCAGCACTCGATGGTCGTCAACTCGCGGCCTGCCATGGTTGCCCATCGACCAACTCTCCTTGCGACACCTGAAATCGATGGGGTTGGGGCCCGGCAGAACTGGTCCGGCACTGGCCGAGATCAGAAAGGCGCACTTCCGCCAGATTGTTCCCGCCGACCAGGACCGCTTTAGACACAAGGGAGGCAAGCCGTCACTGCCGATGATGCAGGCGTCAGGACCGCGATGCGTCGCTTGTTTCGATCTGATAATGGATCGGCTTGAAGCTACCGCCGTTGGACGCATAAGCGGAACAGGCAGTAAGACCGATGACCAGATCCATCTCCGCGCGCAGGCGAAGATAATCTCCCGGCCGGCTTGTCGGAGGGTCCACCCGCAGCACGCCGTCGGCGGCCACAGGTACATTCATGAAGACGTTGAAGGCACAGGGGATCATGTCCGGCTCCACCCCATAGGGGGCAAGAGCCTCGGCCAAGTTGCCAAAGCAGCCGCGATGAACCGGCTGGTCAGGATAGAAGTGGCGAAAGGTGGCCTCGCTGCAGGGTGTCAGCAGGAAGTCGTGCCGGCCAACCGTGTCCTCGATGATCGTCAACATGGGCCGCGACCTGTTCGACCAAAGCCGGTTCCCGCCCGTCAGCGCGATCGTTTCCTCGTAATCGAAGGTTCGCCCGTTTGAAATGACCTCGCGCACATCGGCCGCGCTGTAGGCCAGCAGGTCCGACACCTGCGTGCCCTGAGGGTCGATGACCCGCAAGGTCTGCCCTTCATGCAACAGGAACGCTGCTCCGGTGCGCGGCGGGATCTCAACGATGCTCATGCGAGGCCCTGGGGTCACGGAAAGGGCAGCGCCAGTCGTCGCCGACCATCCGTCCGCTGTACTGCCGGGCCTCGCTTTCCTCGCCAAAGCGCGACAGCATGGGGTTGATGCTTCCGGCCAAGGCTTCGTCGCGGCTCAGGATGCGCTCGCGCATGCGCTCGTACCGGCCTTCCTCGCGCAGGCGCTCGAACTGGTCGTGCAGGTTGAAGACCAGCGTGGGACGGGGCATGCGCCGTGCCGGCCGCGACGCCTGGGGATGCAGGCCAACCACGAAGAAGGCAGCCCCGCCGAAGCTGAGCGAGAAATGCGGATCATCCGGATCCAGGCTGACATTGCTGTCATAAGGCTGCTGGCGCCGGTCGTCGATGTTGGCCAGGGACTGCAGGCGCTGCCACATCGCGACCTCGAACTGTCTTTCGTCAAGATTGTCCGGCCCTGCGAACACAACCGCCAGACTGCGCAGACCGGAAGGATCCGCGCGATAATCCTCGACCCAGTCCAGAAGTTCTGAGTGAACCCAGGCATCGTCGGCGCGGCTGTCAAGCGCATGGCAAACAAGCGTCTTGAGCGTGCCGCGCGCCATTGCGGATTTGGCCCCAAGGCACGGAAATCTGGTATCCGCAATGGCTTCCAGCAGTTCGTCGCGGGCGGCCAGTGCGGTCTCGTTATCGACATGCATGGAGAACACCTGTTGCAATCTGCAGCAGGAACAAAAGAGGCAATCGAAAGTTCCGGCCAAGCAACAGTGTCCGGTCGTCGCAGCCGCGCGGGATCAGGCAGCGGAACGTGCCGCACGGGCGGCCGGACCGGCTTTGCCGCGGGCGGCCCACAAGGCGAAAGCATTGGTCGCCGTCCGTGCGGCATATTGTGCGGCATCACTCCGGAGCGATGATCACCATGGGGAACATTGTCGGGCCCGAGGAGCCGAAGCGACACGATCTCCTGGCGCTCAGCTATGTCCTGCCGATCGCGGCA
>VGDE01000003.1 GCA_016869875.1 Alphaproteobacteria bacterium | reverse complement strand
GCCCTCCTCACTCTGTTCCGCCGAATACATGCGTATTCGTCAGACCAGACCGACGAGGCGCAGCCCATCGGCGGAAGGAGGCACCAAGCCCCCACGCCATCGCCACGAAAAGGAAAGATCACATGACTACTTATCGCTTGGGTTCTTCGCCCGCCGTCCACACCCCCGGCATTCTTGCATGGGCGATTAACGGCTATGCGTTTCAACAGGATCGTCAGCGGCTGCTCGATCTGTTCTGCGCTACTTTTTCGAGTGTCCCGTCCGACGCCTTCGAAAGCCTGCTGAGCAAGGCCGTGCCGTACAAGGTCGATGGTGAAACTGTTGTTTTTACCGTGGAGGGCTGAGGATATGTCAGCAGAGCCTACAAGACATGGCGGTTGTTCGACTGTTCCGCCGAAGCCATTGCCTTTCGCGGAGAGCATGGCACCGGAGGCTGGATCTTTGTCATTTCCGACAGTGACGAAGCCGTGCTGTTTCCTTGGCAGATGACCCCTAAAGACATTTTCGAGTCCGTCTTCGTCGCGCATCGCGAAGGGTGGTTGATTGGAGCCGACAATAAGCGTCGGCCCGACCAAGAAATGCGGGACCTTCCGGACGCCACGCACCTGTTGGGTCAGATCGTGCGCCGCAGTCCGCAAGCCACTGCCTCCTAGTCATTCAGGCAATCCAGTCAGCCCGCAGAAGGCGCGGGCTAACGCTTCCCGAAATGAGGCCGCGAGAGGATAAGCACGTGAGCAAAATGATTTTGGAACAGCGCCTTGCAGAAGCATGGGTGCTTGTCAGGAAGGGCGATACCTTTGGTATTGGACGCCGCTTCCTAACGCAGCATGGGGCCGGTTGAGACCCCCCCGCCTCCTCCTGCCCTCACAGCCGGAGGAGGCATCCGATACCTAAGTGCCCGTGCAGGGTCGAGCAAGCCGAGCGGTTGCCCCTTTCGCACAGGATCATGTAATTCCCGCGAACCCTATTTTTGTGTTCGTAATTTAGAAGTTTGTTGGCCCCTTATGCGAAAACGCCCCATCCGTAATTCCCTGCGCCGTCGTTTGCGCCGGTCTGCCTTGCCAATCCTGGCCGCACTGGTTGCGCTGGCCGTCATGTCTCAGGGTGACTATGGCGGTTTGCTGGACGATCTGACCGGCAAGGCAGACCGGCGCAGCGCCCCTGCTGCTGACGGATCGCGAGTAATTAAGGGCATTCCGCGCATTGTGGATGCAGATACCTTTGTCATCAGTCTCAAAACTATCCGACTGCTTGGAGTTGACGCGCCGGAAGCCGATCAGCTTTGCCGGGATCGTTCCAGCCGGTCATACCGCTGCGGCGACACGGCGACACGCTGGCTAACAGAGTGGATTGGCGATCAGCCCGTCCGATGTGAACAGCGTGATATGGATCGCTACGGGCGGGTGATAGGGCAGTGCTTTGTCGGGGAAGAGGATATGAACGCCGCGCTCGTTTACTCAGGCCAGGCCGTCGCCTATCGCCAATATAGCGGCGAATACATTGCCGCCGAGAATGCTGCCCGCAGAGCCAGGCGCGGCATTTGGGAGGGAAGTTTTGACATGCCGTGGGACTGGCGGCGCAGGTAGCGCGTGTCCCGCAAGGTTGACGCATTGCGACAAATCACGCATTGCTGACACCAGACAGTTTTCCTCGTGGCGAGGAAACAACTTGCCGCCCCTTACGGGGCGGCTTTTTCCTTTTTGGGTGCCAGTGTACTTGCTAGTGCGAGGGCGGTTTTCCACCCTGGCCCTTGGGCCAGGGCGTGCAGCCGCCGAGCCGGACGCGCCTTCATGGAGCGAAGGTAGGCGAGGCGGCTGTGGTAAACCGCTGGCGCGGCAGATGTGGTTAGGCAAGATCCGTGTGGGAGAAGTCGGTGCCTTTGTAGAGCAATGGCACGGCATGGGACTTTGCACACGCGTAAGACAGTGCGTCACCCATGTTTAGCTGCGCCGGATGCCCGACTAGCTTCCCATAGGTCGCAAGCGCCTCGATCGCCGCATTTCCCATGGCGGACGAAATCATCATTTCTTGCGCCTGGATGGCTTCAAGCAGATCGTTGACCAGCTCGCTGGCAATCTGGAAGTCCTCGGTCGTCGCCGGGCCTGCGCTGCGCGCGTCCCGGCGTGTCCGGGCAATAGCAAGGGTGGCTTCAAGCCGCACAACTGGCGACACGCGGAGTTTGCCCCGCGCAGCCTCCATCGCCTTGAGAAGCGCCGGGGCGTCAGGTTCCTTTTTTAACACAGCGACAAGGACGCTTGCATCTACGAACATCAGCCGTCATCGCCCCACATCGCGTCCATGAATGCCTTGTCGTCCACACTGTCTGCCACGATGCCCAAAGCTGCTGCGCGGCTTTGGATGCTGGCGACACGATCAGCGAGGCTTTCTTTTTGCGACAAGGCAGAAATCTGTGCGGCTAGTGCCTGGCGCACGGCTTCGCTCTTGTTCCTAACCCCAGTTAAAGCGCAGTATTTTGCCACAAGGTCGTCAATTTGATCACCTTTGATAAGCATTGCCATAGATATATCCCCAAACGTGTTACCTGTATATACTATCTGGTATATACCACTGCGAGGCAGGCTATAACCCTGTTATCTCACAGTGTCCCCACCGGCATGGCGCGAGCTACCTATTGAGCCCTGCAGGCATTCGCGAGGCGCTCTATTTGAAGCTGAGCTGCCACGTCACCGACAGCGAGGTTGAACCCCCTGCCCCCGAACAGCATGTCCGTAGCTGTGTTCCAGTCTTCGACATTGCCGGTTGGAACGGCGGCGGCCCCGATTATCGGAAGGTTCACGGTATCATCACCCCCCGAAACTGTCAGTTCGCCGGTTTCAACACGTTGGCCGCGACGTTCGACAAAGAGGTAGTTTTGCGGCGGTGAAAATGCCCCTTCGGGATCGCATACGACTGTCATGCGAAGATCATCAGCAGACAGACGATGGACTACGAGACTTTTGTCCTTTGTCACGTCCCATTGTTCGGCAGCCGCTGGCACGGCGGTTGCAGCAAATAGTGCGGCAATAGCAATCAGGACCGAGTTTGACATTTTTCTTTGCTCCTTGAGGATACAGCAAGCATCACTGAGCTTTCATCAGGTCAGAAATGATGCGTCGGGCACTGCGATTGAATGCGTGTTGAACAGCGTTATAGGCGATTTCGCCGGGCTGCTTTACACCGAGTGGATCAAGTTTCTTCGACCATTTGCTGAGCAAAGACGAGGACAGCTTGCACTTTACCCGTAGAGTATAGTCGATCGCACATGCGCGCGTAGGCGCAGGCCATAGCGGCTTGGCTTCAAAATCAGCATCCGTGACAATCATTTTGCGGGCTGCAACGCCAACCAAATCAGGAAGCGCAGCCCCCGTTGCTTGGCAACATTTATCCGCCAGTTCCCTCATATTGGGCTCAAACCCGAGTCGGATCGTTACGAATTTTGTGTCACCTGCCGCCGCAGGGGCGGCATCGCGAGGCGCTTCTTCAGACTCTGATGGGGTATCCCCCTGCCCTCTCGTGAGACTGCGCCGCGAGCCGGTCGGTCCAGCCCTGCGGGTTTGCTTGTCTTGCGCCTCGTAGACCGCTGCTGCTTCAAGGTCAGGTTTCGGTTCAACTGGTTCTGTTCTCTCCTGCTCAGGCAAGGGACGCGTAGAGGCACTGGCTTCAGCACTAACCTCGGTCTTTGTGCTAACCTTCTCAAAGCTAGGTGGGTCAGGCAACTTAGTGCCTTCTTTAAGCTGCAAGCCACGTCGAGGCGAGCGATCCGTGCGGGGGGGCGGCAGACTAGCCATTGACGGTGACCTCCTCAACTGCGGTTAGTAGTTCTTTCGCCTCGTCCAATGCCTGCGACATGTATTTTGGCATGGCTTTTCCAATCGACGTTGCTTCGACGCGTTTTGCAAATTCCCCTAAAAGGATGCCCTGGTCGGTCTGGTTATACACATTGCGCTCTTGCAGGTAGAAGCGCAGCATTCTGTCATGGCTTGCAATTTCATCGAACAAGTCACGGAGCGACGCAGGATATTTAACGCCTGGCTTGATCTGATTCAGCAGGAACATAATCGGCGGCAACTTGGATGGGTCAACTACGGCATCGCGCAAGGCAACATATCGTTTGTAGGTCTCCAATTGAACTGTGAAGTCAGTTTCGGAAACCTTGACCGGTATGATTACCCTATTAGACAACTCAATCACGTCATCCACCCAATTCACTAGGTCGCCTTGGGTGTCAATAATGCAGTAGTCTATATTTCCCGTCTCATCGGCTTCGATGATATGACGTTCCATTTCCTCAGTGTTGGCACAGTGAAAGGCAGTCACGCTTTTTGCCGAGGTCGGATCGTTCCGCACTAGCTTTTGATAAAAGGAGTAAGTGCTTTTGTTTGGGTCGCAGTCGAGCATCAAAACGCGTTTCCCTTCGAGAACGGCTGCGGATGCAAGAACGCGGGCGACAGTGCTTTTTCCTGCTCCCCCTTTTTGCCCTATCAGTGAAATTACTTTCATCTTCTGTCCCTCACTTCGCTGTTTGGTGGCGTTGAGTGATGTCACGTCGCCACATTACCGCTTTACCATATCACCGCTTCGCCATCTCACCATGATGCCGCGTCACCATGATGCCGCGTCGCCATGATGCCGCGTCGCCACGGTGCCGCTTCGCCATGATGCCGCGTCGCCACGGTGCCGCTTCGCCATATCACCATGTGGCCATGATGCCGGGTAACCATCAAGCCGGAAAGCCGGGAAGCCGCATCTCCACTTTACCATGTTGTCATATAGCCACAATGCCGCATCGCCGTAATGTCGCTGCGCCGCTTTACCGGAATGCCACAATGCCACTATGCCGTATAGCTGCAATGCCGCTACGCCACTAGGCTGTAGCGCCGGAATGCCGCTACGCCGTATTGCCGGAATGCCATAATGCCGCTGCGCCGCTTTACCGGAGTGTCGCAATGCCGCTTCACCATGTTGCCATGTTTCGGTTTCTTTTAGCGTGGAACCAGTAATCTGCTGTTGGTTCGGAGCGCCAATCAAACCCACGGCCTGAATGCGTCGTGTGGGCGGAAAAAAGCCTTGGCCGCACCCACCCTAGCTGACAGATCCGATACGGGCACTCAGCGGCGCTCCTGCGGCCTCTGAGAAGGCTCCGCGCCTGTTGGGGAGGGTGCAGGTCGCCAATCTTGCGCTTTAACCGAGAGGCTGCATGGCGCGATCTGCGATGCATATCGCGGCTTCGGGCTGATCGCCCGAACCTGTCCGCCCTGGGGGGGGCGGCCACCGAAACGGACTTCAACCATAGGGCCTTTCCGCGGGCATTTTCTTGCCAGCAGTGCGGAAACGCCCTATGGTTGAAGGGAAGAATATGGCGGGAAATGTAAGATGTTAACTTCGCCACCATCTAAACGGCCCCAAAGGCGTTTAAATGCTGACGAAAAGCGGCGACTGGTGCAGGATTTGGCGAAGAACATCTCGACAGATGAGCTTGCCAAAACCTACGGTATCACCCGCCGCGCCGTTCAGATGATTGCGGCCAGGCTGCGTCGTGATCCGATAGCAAGGATCGAGACGAAGGTTCTTGGTGTTCGCTTGGAAAGCGACGAAATGCGCGCCCTTGACGTTCAGGCGGGGCGGTTCGGCATGACCCGAGCAGCATTTGCAAAGAAGGCTTTGCGTCGTGCTTCGGGCTTTTTTGATCCAGATGATGACCTCATTGAGATCGGAGCCGAGCTATCTAAAGAGGTTCGCCGCGTTGGCAACAACCTTAATCAGCTTGTCTATCACGCCAATCGTAAGGCGCTTGTCTCCGGCAGCGCAGAAATTTCGCCACATGATCTGGCTACAATCGTCGCCATGAGGGATGAGCTTAAGGCTGTATCTGACCTTGTTTCAAAGCTAATTGTGACGAAAGCCCGCCGCCGCAAAGCTCGCCTTGATCAAATTTTGAAGGCGCTGGACTGATGGCACAGCGAAGTAGCATCGTCACTAACTTCCTTGATGATAACCATGTCCGGTCTGGTCGGCGGGTCAAATCTGGGGGCGGGGGCGGCTCCGTCACGCGGCTTCTCAGCAATGTTCGCAAGGCAAACACTCCCCAAGCTGTGTTCAAGATCATTCGCAGCGGAGGGTGCTACAACCGCGCCGACATAAAGGCTCAGATGAATTACGTCCTGGGAAAGTCGGATCACGTTATCGACCCCAGCTACCGGCACGATGGCGGCAAGGAGCTGACAGGTCGCCAGGTTTCACGACTTGCTACCGATTGGTCTGAGGGTTGGCGCGGTAAGATCGAGAACGGGAACTCGATGCACTTGATGATGTCATTTCCCAAAGGGACTGACACCGAGAAGGTTAAAGCCATCACGCGTGGAGTATGTGATGAGCTCATAGGGCAAGGATATGGCCGTTGGAATTATATCGCCGGCATCCATACGGATCGCGATCACCCGCATGCCCACGTTATTGTAGATCGGCGCAATCAAGAAAATGAGCTTTTCTATCTGGAAAAAGATGGAGAGCTTTCTTACGACCGTTTTAAAGATGTGATGGTCGAATGGGGGCGGGCGGCTGGAGTTGAAATGATCAACACTAGTCGGTTTTCGCGCGGCATTACCGAGGACGCGCTTAGCTCGATAGATTTACGAAAAAGTTTGCGCGGTGAATTGATCGAGCATGGCAAGTCTCCTTATGGTCATGACCCTAAGAATACACCGAGTTATTACGTTAAGCTGGCAACTGATAATGGTATAAAGGAAATGTGGGGCAGTGGCTTAGGTCGGGCAATGGCCGAGGCGAATGTTGACACAGGACAAACCATCTCAATCACCAATCGGGGGAAAGAAGTTACCAGCTTTACTAATCGTGCCGGTAAGGACGTGGCCTTTACTCGCACGCAATGGGAGGTCCGTCTGATCGGACCTAGCCAAACCCAAGATCGCGCGGCCGAGCGCGTGGACAGTGATTTTATCAAGCAAAAACTGTCCGAGGTTGCAGACACGTATCGCAGCCTTGGCAGCATAGCTGACCGACTTGGGAATACCCTTACGGCAAACGCATTGGAGCGCATGGCGCAGCAAATTGAGAAAGGCGAGGACATGAGCGATAGGGCAGGGGCCATCGAGGCCAACCCGGCATTGGAGCGGGACGTCGATCAATTCGAAGCAAAGCTAATAGCATTGCGATCTACGATCAAAGAAATCGACCGCAGCATTGATCGAGCGCCGCCCGAGCAACGGGCGCAAATGGATAAGGACGTGGATGACATGCTGCGCAGCGTCCGAGAGTTGAATCCTCTTGGCGAGCAGACCCGCACCCTGACCAGCCCTGCATCTGACAGCATCTACGCTGAAAATGTGGCGCGCGACATGCAACGTGATCTGGCGCCAGACAGGCTGGAAGCTGCCCTGGAAGGTAGTGGCATTGACCCGCGGGAGGTTTCAGCGCGCATTGAAATGACTGCCACCACAGCGGCGTTGGAAAGCCGGTGGGTTGAGCGAGACTTGCATGCAGTCGCTGACAAGAACGGCTATGACCTTGCGACCAGTGAGGGGCTGGAAAAGGCTCGTGATCATGTCAGCAATGTTTATGACAGGGTTGAAGACGCGCTACGTGATCAGAGCCTTGACCGCACTGCGGCAGTTGATGTGCATTCGACTAGCGAACGTCAGGACTTTGGACGCCTCGTCCAACAGTTCGAGCGGACTGATTTCAACTGGCCTTACTCTGACGATAGCGAAGTAAGGCAGCAGGGGCAGAAGGAAGTCGCAGCAGCCAGCGATGCGTTTACGGATTTCGCAGACAGATCGCGGGATCATGCTGAGCTTGCCTCTGAGGCATGGGACCGGAATGCAAGAGACGCGCGCGGTCCCGAAGGCTATGTGCCTGCGGCAGAACGCAGGATGCCTGACGATGATATTCAGCGAGCGTTCACAGCTATCCAAATGGACCGTGTGCGAGAAAAAGAAGAACGTGCAGCACAGAGTCAGGAGCGCGATAAAGCTGCAGCACTTGATGAAGCCAAGCAGCTTGCAGCGAAGAGTGGCAACATGACTTCTGACGAGTCTCGCCGGCTTGTCGATGCCGTCGAACGTGCGCTTGGGCAGGATGCGGCTCGTGACATGCAGAATGGGAAAGCGCCTGATATTCCAGGAATGGGCACGGCTCAGCGACATGACCTTGCCATTGCTTACCTAAAGGCTGACCAAAACAGCGGTAGCAGCCGTGATCACTCCCAAGCAATCGCGCAGCACAATGTTGCGGCAGTCAAGCATGAACAAGCCCTCCGTCATGAGCGGCGTGGTCATGAGCAGGGCGGTCACGATTTTGGATAAGGAGTAATCCCATGACCAGACTTGAAGGCAGGCTACGCCAGCTAGGAGGGGTTCTCCTTATTGGTTTTTTCGCTTTTCTGATTGGCTACGTGCTGGCGTCGGGGCTCGCCCAGTACCGCTACGACTTGGCCGAACTCGATCTTTTCTTTATCGCTACGCAGTACGGTGACATCCAAGCGCGTGATCCACGCGGCTATGTTCTGATAAACTTCGTGGTCATTGCAACCACCCTGGCGGGCTTCATGCTGGCTGCTAAGGTGACGACCGAAGACCTTACACGCTTTGGGACGACGAGCTGGCAGACAAAACGGCAAATGAAGCGCAAACGCTTCTTAACCAATCCCGCCAAAGGCTTTGTTTTGGGAAAGACGGGTGACCCAGGCTCTAACCAGCCATTCATTGTGTCTGCCGAGCATCCACATGCCCTAATCGTTGCGCCTACGGGACGGGGTAAGGGTGTAGGCTTCGTCATTCCCAACCTCCTAACCTATGCAGGCAGCAGCGTCGTCCTGGACGTGAAGGGCGAAAACTTCGAGCTAACATCACGCCACCGGAAAGCGCGAGGTGATACGGTCTATCGCTTTGCACCGACCGATTGGGAGTCGCCGTCGCATCGATACAACCCCCTGAAGCGTGTCGGAAAGATGAAGAACCCCGCGCAGCGCATGATGGAGCTTCAAAAGATCGCCAAGCTGTTCCTGCAAGCAGGGCAGGGGGCAGAGGAGTTTCTACCGGGGGCGACGGATATTTTTGTCGCTTGCGGGATGCTGGCTTATGAGAAAACCCGCGTCACTTTGGGGGAAATATACCGCTATGCTGTTCAAGGCGGGGAGACAAAGACGCAGTACGCTTACTATGCGCGAATAGCGGAAGATCCTGCCACTAAGATGATGTTCAACAAGCTCGGGAACATCACCGAACGCACCCTGTCGGCATACCTTTCAGTTCTCAGCAGCTCGGGGCTTGGAACGTGGGCAAACCCGCGCATTTGCGCTCTGACTGATGACAGTGATTTTGAGTTTGTGACCTTCCGCAAAAAGCCTCAGACCGTTTATCTGGTTGTGCCGCCAGATGACGTTGCTGCAATCGCACCGCTAATCAGACTGTTTTTTTCCGATCTCATTTCTTCATTGCAAGGGGCGGGTGAGCCAGGTCCGGACGAACCGTGGCCGGTCCTCATCATGCTGGATGAGTTCGACAAACTTGGAAAAATGCCGATCGTAGCTGAGTCGATCAAAACTCTGCGGTCATACGGCGGCAACTTGGCAATTGTTACGCAGACTGTTCCAGCACTGGACGAAATTTATGGGCAGAATGTCCGCTTGTCGCTCCAAGGTGGCGCAGGAATTAAACTGTATCTGACGCCTTCTGAGGAGAAAACTGTGTCCGATCTGTCCCGTGCAACAGGCATGACGACACGGCGTGTCGTCAGCAAGAGCCGGACTATTGGTCAAGGTGCTTTCAATGGTGTCAATGTCAGCGAACGAACAGAAGAGCGGCCTTTGTTGTCAGAGGATGAAGCGCGCCGACTTCCCAAGGATGACGTGATTATCATCGTTGATGCTGACATGCCGATCCGTGCAAAGCGTATCAAGTATTTCAGCGATGCGAAGTTGAAGCCCATATTTGAGGCTCAAACTGGCACTCTGCCGATGCCCCCGCATAACCCTGCTATGGATAAGTATGTTTTCCCCGACATTGGTTTGATGGAGGCAGATGCCGCCCGCGCGGCAGAAAAAGCTAGGGTGCGCTTGCTGCCACCCCCGGAGAAGGTGGATGCCGAGGCGTCACTCGAAGCCGTCGACCCTGTTGCGGTCGGGAAGGGTGCCAGCGTTGAAGCGACTGACAGAGCGCCTGTTCAGGACATCGAAACTGCCGCGCCTGCGATCATAGATCGAAATGATCCGGCTCCAGATGATAAGCCCAGATCATCACGCAGGTTGGCTAGAAAAGCACCTTCAGCCGACACTTCCGTATCCGCTGTCCGCTCGACCCGGAGGCCACAGCGAAAATCCGTGGCAACGGCACAATTGGATTTGGTTCTAATGGACGTCCCCGACACCCCAGAAGCCCGCGCAGTCGTTGACCGCACGTTGAAGAAGGGGCGGTCAATGCTGGACGATCTGCGAGACAAATTCACTGATATGGACGTAATATCTCAGGTTGAGGTTTGACGTATCAGGCATCTACCTGAATAAAAAAGCCCGCCGTTAAGGCGGGCTTTTCTGTTTTGGGATCAGGAACGGTCTCGGAACCTATTTGGCATGTTCAACTGACGCTGAACGCTTGGCTGTGCCTGATGTGGGGAGGCGGGGCTTGCCCCCGCACCCGGTCCGGGCCCAGGTGCGGGCGGTGATGACCCTACACCGCCGCCGCGACCGGCACCGGCACCGCGGAACGACCTCGAAAGAGCTGCAGGTCCTGCCATTGACCCAGAAAGGTTACGATGCACGCCAGCGGTAACCGCAGCCGCCGCTAAAGGACCAGCGGCTGCAACCATCCCGCTTAGGCCGCTCACGATCATCGGTATCAGGACAATGGTGAAAATCATCATGAAGAGGATCGTTAGAAACGGGACCAAGCCAGCGATGGATTCGATGTTTGTTGGATCAAGGTTAACAACAACGCCTTGGGTAAGCCGGATCATTGAACCCAGCACAGCGGCGATGACGATAGGATAAAGAACGTAACTCAGGGTCGAGCGAAGCCACTGAAAAAAGAAGTCTGACGTTGCTTTGAAGACTGAAAGACCAATGAAAATTGGCGCGAGACCAAGATGGATCGTGATCATGACCAGTGCGAAAATCAAGATCAGCCCGGCCACTGCCGCCGTGAGGGAATGTAGGATGAAAAAGATGCCGCTCATTACCGCACGGCTCATGTAACTGAGGTTGTCCATTGTCGTATTGGCGCTGGTTGCGAGGCGGTCCAGCATGTCATCGAACGAGGCTGCAAGGCCCATGTTCGGATTAGAGCTGCCTGACAGCATAGCGCCGGCAATTGAATCCATGCCATTTATGACAGCACTGGCAATGGCATTGAATTGGCTCCAGACTGTCGCGAACTGAAAAATTAAAAGCAACTTTACGACTAGTATCAACAGATCGCCTACAGGCTGCGGCCGAATTTGCAGAAGCGCATTGATAAATACGAGGATGATAGCCAGCGATGCAGCTACTTGGAGTGTGTCACCAATAGCTGCGGCAGTAAGGCCAAACTGCGATTGCGCGGCGTCACTAAGTTGCTGCTGTCCGATTTCCACCAGATCCGAAACTATAGGCATTATAGGACACCACTTTCTTTGCAGATTGTCCGTACTTCGGAGGATAGGGCATTTGTGGCCCTGCTGTTTTCAAGCCGAACGCTTGCCCACTCATCGAAGTGTAGCCCCTCAAAAACGGCCATCATTTCATCGAGAGCATTATCCCGATCCGAAAAATACATGTCGCACGAGCAAACTTGCTGCGACACAATCTTTTCTGCGTTTTGGCGCCTGTAGATTGACAGTAGGACGGAACTGGCTTGATCCGGGTTGGCATTGGCTGGCGCATTTTTTGGATTTGAAAGAGAAGGACGGGGCGGGATCGAGCATCCGCGTTCTGAGACTTCAGGATTTCCTGCGCTTTGCGTATCGAAGCGCAGGAACTTACGTTCCTGATCTTCCGTCACCTTGTCTGGTTGGGCAGCAGCGGCGGTAGCAGCAACTGCGATAGCAGCGAAAACGATAGACCTCATCATCCTGCTGTTCCTTTCGCGGTCGGAAGGAAGAACTCGGCAATGCCGCGCTTTCCGTCTTTACGACCTGTCTGAATGATGACGTCGATAGAGCGGGTGATGTATTCACGAATTTCCGAATAGCTCATGGGCACATCTGATCGGCCCGCTTTCATGGCAAGGGCATCAAGGGCCAGGGTTGGCGTTTCGGCATGAACGGTTGTCGCTGAGCCGCCATGGCCGGTGTTGATAGCTTCAAGGAATGTCATCGCTTCCTTGCCGCGCACTTCGCCAACGATCACTCTGTCAGGCCGCATTCGCAGCGAAGAAATGAGAAGCGCGTCAGGCGATCGTACGTCACTGTTCCTGTCGGCAATCAAGGACACTGTATTAGGCTGGCTTGGCAGCAGCTCGGCGGCGTCCTCAATGGTGATGACACGTTCAGATGGAGGAATGAACGTCATGATTTTGCGAAGGGCAACAGTCTTGCCCGTCGAGGTTCCTCCTGACAGAACCATGTTCAGCTTTTCACTCACGCAGAACTCTAGGGCTTCATCGAGGGTGCCTTTTTCTGCGATTTCTTTGAGCTGGAGATTTCTTGCAGCGCGTTCTTCATCCAGTGACCGCTGTTCTCCGTAGAGATAGTCTAGTTTGACTTCATCAAGGGGCAGGGACGAGAAGAAGCGCATTGCGATAGCATGGCCTGAGAGTGCCGCAGGTGGCGCGACGACCTGGACCCTGATCGGACGGCCAAGATACTCAATAGAAGCGGAGATAAGGGGCTTGGTTTTACTGATGGTCGCTTGGGCCTGGCCGACGATACTAGCGGCTAAATCAGCCAGCACATTTCTTTGTAGATGCGCTTCACACTTCCGCATGAAGTGGTCACCACGAGTTTCCGCCCAGACCGTTCCATCAGGGTTGATGCACAGCTCTACGAGGTCTTCGCGCCTTACAATATCGCCTAGCGCGGCCATAGCCTGATTAAAGTAGCTGTCATCCTGCATCAGAAAATCTCCAGATCACGGTCAACCATGATCGTCACACGGGCACCCTGGGCGACGCGGATCGTTGGCTTGATGCGAAGGGACTCACCTAGAACTGAGGTTGTGGCACTAGTCAGGTTCTGACCAACGCTATCTGCCATATCATTTGCGCGGTCATCATCCGTATTTTCCGTAGCGAGCGCCGGAAGGATCGTCAGGAAGCTAACAAGAGCTGCGGAACCAAAACGCTGACCGAAATGATTGTTAACCTTCCCTGTAAGACCAGACTGCCCTATCTCGTCGCCACCATAGGCTGAGATTGTGACGGACTGATTGTCTGGCATGATGATGCGTTCCCACGCTACCAGCGCGCGGCGCTGGCCCAATTCCACGCCCTCAGAGTATCGTCCAATGACTTGCGATCCCCGAGGGATCAAAATGCGCGTTCCGTCATAGGAATGCACATCTTCGCTGACGATCCCCCTAATCGCACCAGGAAGCTGCGAATTGATTGCAGTTTCCAAAATAGCTTGGATCATCGTTCCTTGCGTTACAGTGTTTGCGGGGTTCACTATCACGGAAGCCCGCTCGACCTGCGCCGGCCTTCCTGCATCGCGCACGAACGCTTCATTATCAGATAGCCGCGCTTCACGCTGTTCAGCGGCACCAGAGGCTTCGCCACCGCCTCCACCGCTCCGCCCAAAGGCAAGCATACCCGAAGACCGGCGGCGTTCCTGTTGCTCCAGGGCTAGGCGGCGGGCGTCTTCAGCTTGTCGGGCACGATCATCCAGCGCGGCATTGCCGGATGAATTGTAGTTGTCGCCCCCACCAGAGAGCCGGGCAAGATCCAACTCACTTTGCAGCCGTTGCATTTCCCGCGCGTGCTCCTGTGCGATCCGCGCCGCTTCCGAGTCACGCTCTTCATCGCGAAGGCGCAGGGTTTCGAGTTCCTCTGCAAGCGACGATAGCCGGTCATCATCCACAGGGGTTTCCGCAATGACTTCGGCATCATCAGTCTCGCTGGCTGCATCCCGCGCTGCAATCTCGGCCCGCAGCGCCGAAAGTTGTTGCTCCATTTCTCCAAAGCGAGGATCAGGCACTGGCTGCTGCGGCTCCTCTACCTCCGGCTCTGGCTGCGGGTCTGATTCAGCGCCTTGGGCTATACGCAGATGGCCGTAGGCGCTTGTGCCAACATTCTGAAACGGGTCAGGCCGTCCTGTGCTAAGGCTGGAACCATCTGTTGAAGCCTGTGAAACTGTATAGGCGGCTAAGCCCAGCCCGCAGATCGCAACCAGTCCCGTCACCAGGATCGCAGGGGACCGTTTGGTTTCAGTTTTTTTCGCGCCCTGACTCTCAGCCTCAAGCGCCCGCAGGCGCTCATTGAGCTGTTCTTCGGGATCGCCATTACTGTCTTGAGCGCCTTGCTGTTGATCGACTTCTGCGTTGCTCGTGTCGTCAGTCATTTGCTGCCTCCAAGCCTCGCAATCGTGTTTTCCGTTTCTCCGGCCCGCAGCACCCAATACTGCGAGACACCGGAAACCCTGATTGTGCCATCGTCCAAAGTTTGGCTGTTCACAGTGCGCTCACGACCGCCCGATACGCGAAAGATCGCAGGTAGGGAGGCATTCCGCGCGAAACGGAAGTACGTGAACGTCCCATCATCGAAAACTTCGCGAGGGGTGATCTCTGTCAGCCGGTTCGCGCCGTATGTGTCGTAGGGGGCAGTTGCCACAACTTGCTTGTTAGCAGGAGGCGCAGAGCGAGTGCGCGGGCCATCGAACCGAACAACATAGTGCGTCGCAGAATTGGTTTCTGTGACTGCAAAGTAGTAGGCACGCTGATTGGTATAGACGATGATGTTGGTGGTGACGCCTGACATCATGGGTTTGACGAGCATTGCATGGCCGCCAGGAACTGCGTCGAACTGGAATCCCTCTGTGTCACCCGCAGCGATCGATATGATTTCCTCACCTGATCCAAACTCGATCGAAGTGACTTTCATGACCGTCGTATTGATCCGGTAAACCTGCCCATCAACATAATGTGCCAAGCGCACCCGGCTATCGTGTGCGCCCGCGCGGGGCGTAACCTCGGCGTGAGCCACTGTCGAAAACCCGGCGAGGCAAAGTGCGGCGAGGAAGCTAGTTTTTTTCATTCCGTGAACCTTTCCGACGACACCACATATTCCCGCACCGAAAAACCGAATGGGTTCTGCCAAAGGGCTTCGAGAGTGCGTTGTTCTTGGGGCTGGAAGTTAAAGACGAGCGACACACTGAATGTCCCTTCGGTCGTGCCGCGTGGCGTCACGAGCCGCTTCACGATCCGGGCCGTCGCCCTGTCATTGCTGAGAGGAGTGACACTGATAACTTCCACATCCATACGGGAGTTCTCACCGTAGAGCGTTGGGGGAAAATCTGGGCTATCCGCTGTCCACTGTTGAACAAGGGAGCTGCGTGCATTGCCCTCAGAGCGATTGAGGAGCGTCTGAACGCGCTGATCGTTGTCGATCCGATTGTAGGTTTCCCGGTCTCGCACATAAGCGAACACAAGAGATTGCACGACTGCCTGTTGTTCGTTCAGGCTGATAGACCCGACGCTTGCCATCGGAAGCGCCATTCCAGTTGAAGGATCAAATGGCACGAGTGCGGGTGCAGGACGCTCAGTAAAAACAGCCACAGCAGCAGCAGACAAGCACCCTATGATGCCAAAGCCCCAACCCGTTAGGGCAAGCTTGCGCCAGAATGTTTCGCGTTTGCGTGCCCCAAAAATCAGCTCTTCTTCGATAATTTCCTTTTTTTCCTGTGCCATTATTCGGTGTTCCCGAACGTGAGGAACGCGCGCTCTTCGGCCATCGTGGCAGCATCCATCATGCCCGCCATGCCCGAATTTACTGCGGTTACAGCTTCAAGTTCGATGAGCTGCGACAGAGCAATGACGACTTCTGCATTTACGCGCGTGTTCAGGTCGATTGACGCCTTTAGATCTTCAGTTTCCCCAATCATATCGACCAGTGCCCCGACACGGCCGAGGCTTTGTGCCGTGTTTGCATGGGCACTTTCACCCGCTGCGGCTACGACAGCTCCTCCAGTTGCAGCGGATGCGACACGCCGAGCGCCTGGCACACTTGATCCGGCCAATTCTTCAACAGTGCCCTCTCCAAACCCTGCGCTTTCCAGAGCTGCGGTCATTGTTGTCCGCATGTTCACCGATCGCGGGCCAGTCAGCCCGCTCCAGTCACCGTTCATTCCGGCCAGGATCGTCCCGAGGACGCCGCTCATATTTCCTTCGAGAAGGTCATTCAGATCGCCATCCATGGTCAGCCCAACAATATCGCGGGCGCCAGTCAGGGAGGCATAGAGGTTATTGGCAGTCTCAAGGTGCCCTTGAAGAAGGGTCACTTGAGAGAGAAGCTGGTCAAGCTGCGCGTTTTGCAGTCCAGCATCTTCAAGCATGTTCTGAAGCTGCCGGATGGACTGAGCGATATTCTGAGTATCTACCGTTGGAACGCCTTGAGCGTATGCGGCATTCGAATATGCGTAGGGCAGAACCGTTGCAGCCACGACAGCAATAGCAAAAGCTTTTGGACGAGCGAGCTTTCTGAGGTCACGCATGGTCATTCTCCAAATCTTAGGAAACTGCGCTCTGAAGCCTGTTCGGCTGCGAACTGCATTGCTTCAGCACTAATGGGTTGTGAGTTCGCTGCCCGCAGACGCGTCAGCAGAACCATGACGCGCGCTGTTTCAGCGCGCATGTAGGCATTGAGGGCCATTGCCTCATGCGGTGTCTCTGTTGTCTCAATCCGCTCAATAATGGCGCGGACACGAACGGCTGACTGGCGCACCATTTCATAAGCGTTGTCGCCATAAAGCATCGCGCCATCGCTCATCATGGCAGTGTGTGCGCCAGCCGCTAGAACAGGCTCGATTGTGCCAAGGGCATCAACGCCGCCAATCTGCGCCAAGTATTCGTTATACTTGGCCGGGATTACCTGGACGTAGTGTCGTGTCTCGTTAAATGGCGGGACGCCGTTATGACGCCGAACATTTCCGGGGCCTGAATTGTATGCTGCCAGCGCCAGAACGATGTCGCCATCAAACGTGTCAAGCTGGGTGGATAGGTAACGTGCGCCACCTTCCGCCTGCACGTAAGGATCACCGCGATAGGTTTCACCAATTCCAAGATCGACGGCAGTAAGAGGCATAATCTGCGTGAGGCCATAGGCCCCGACAGGTGACTCAGCATGAGGGTTGAACCGGCTTTCCTGCCAGATCATGGCTTGAAGCAGTGCGCGCCATTGGACCGGCGACAAACCTGCTTTAGCCACACCGGGACGACTATAGGTGGCTTGGGCAGCCCGGATGATAACTTGCTCTACCGTCACCTGAGCATCACCGAATAGCTCCGGCGTGGCTGTATTGGCATCGTCGGTCGAATAAAGATTAGGCGCCGCTGAAGATGGAGTTTCCCCCTCTTCCAAATCAGCAATCATGTCTTCTGAACTGCCTGTCGGGCGCGTGCTGCCAATGATGGCATCAAGCGCCGCAAGCTGTTCTTCATGTAGCTGCCCAATGTCCTCAAGCCGCCCTTGTTTATCGCGTTGGCGTTCAAGGTCAGCAAACTGCTCCGCCAGGATTAGGAGGTTCTGCTGTAGCTGGTTGACGTCGATTATCGGAACGCCCTGACCAACGGCCATCGTGCTTGCACACGACATTGCCGTTGCCAGCATGATATTACGAAGCCGACTAGACACTGATACCACCCTTGGCGTGCAGCTCAGGCAGCGGCGTGAAGTTGCAGGTCGGACGGCCGGAGGATGAGAAGCATTCCGAGGAAACTGGACGCGTTTCACCAGCGCAGGCCGAAAGTAGGCCAGACAAGGTAAGGGCGAAAATCAAACGCTTCATTTCAGGGTTCTCCAGAATTCAGGATCAAAATCAGGCGCGGCCAGTGCTGCGCGGCCTGCGGTGCTGTTGCCGATCGACATGAGGAGTTGGCCCAGATCCGTGAGGTCCGTATCCAGTAGAACAGACCCTTGATCGTCTCGAACCAAGGCCACGCGCTTGCCCGGAGGGGTTTCGAGCATGATGGTCAGCTCTTTTGCGTTCAGATTGAGGGCCGCAAAATCCTGCGCCGATGCGTCATCGTTCGGCAGAAGAATTTGCGTTTGGACGCCCTGCAAAATGGACGCGCCCGCCTTTGAGTTGGCAATTTGGGTGGCGAACTGTGTTACGAGTAGAACAACACAGTTGAGCTTGCGCAGCGTGACTAGCCAACCTTGCAGCTTGTCCGCAAAGTAGTCTGTGTCGAGCGCCCGCCATGCTTCATCCACAACAATGATTGTGGGGCGGCGATCTTGCATAGCCCGCTCTAGGCGTCGGAAAATATAGCCAAGGACTGCCGCGCGCTCTTTGTCATTTCCGTTGTCCAGAACGCTAGTCAGATCGAAGCCAACTAGGTCACCGTTGAGGGAAAACGTGTCTTCGCGGTTTCCGCCGAAGATCCAACCATAGCGGCCAGAAGGAGCCCACTCGCGTATGCGGCTTTCCAGATCGCCGTCATCATCTAGGGGGGCAAAAAGGCTCGCGAATTGTGACCAATGGCGCAGCCCTTGCGGGGCTTCCGCATTCCTTCGAATAGCGTCTTGAAGAAACTGAGACTGTTGCGCCGTCAAAGGACGTTCGGTCCGTTCAATCAGTGCCGTTATCCATTCCGAAAGCCACTGCTGGCCCTCTCGATCAGTTTCCGACCACAGCGGGTTTAGCCCTGTAGGGCGATTGGCTGTGATTTCGCTATACTCAGCCCCAAGCGCACGGAGAGGAACTTCGAGCCCGCGCCGATAATCGAAGGCAAACACCCGAGCGTTCATGCGTTGCGCCTGTGCGATGAGGAACGCAATAAGCACGGACTTTCCGCCACCGGACGGACCCAGAATTAGGGTGTGGCCTGCGGGGGGTTCCGCATCCACGTTTCCGCGCGGCAGCTTGCGATGAAAGCTAAACTGGTACCCGCTTCCTTCGGGGGTCGGAAATACGGTGATTGGGTCTTTCCACGGAACCTCGTCTCCATTCTTTCCAAGAGGTGTCCGATGCAGTGATGCCAAGCCCGCAAAGTTGCGATTTGTGATGGTGCCGATCCTGGACCGGAAAGCGGCATTGCCAGGAAACTGCGCAAAGTAATGCGCCCGCGAAGCAAAGGCTTCGGTGATGACTTTGACGCCAGCCTCTTGCGCGACCTGCTGAATATCTGCCGCGGCCTCTGCAAGCTCACGTTCATTGCTGCTGTAGATCGCAGCCGTCATGTGATGCCCACCAAAGACCAGCTTGCCTGTCACCAGCTCATCAGCCGCAGAGGCAAGTAATTCTCGATCCGACACCCCTGCATCGTTCATCGACGCCATCATTTTCTGCGCACGACGAATACGCTCTTCCATCACATCGTTCGGAATGGGCGTGAAGCTGTGGGTGATGACCATATCATGAGGCAGGTTCAGGCTGTCGAACATGCCATGTTCGGTTTGGTTTGGATAATTTTTGATGGTGAAGATCAGGCCGTTTTTGCGCACAGTATTTCCACCCGACAGGGTGATCCGGTTGCTCGCAAATGTCGGACGAAAGTTGGCTACACTTCGGGCCAAGATACCAATTTCCGACAGCGGATAGGTTGGAACCTCAGTGCCGGAGCCGATAGCTTCGAGGAAGCCCAGCAGCTCGCCCGAGGATGCAGTCAACGCGCGACCGGACATGCCTTCGGTAGCAGATAGAAGGATCGAGACCACTTCACGCAGGCTGGCAAGCCGGCGCTGACGTAGTTGTTTCTGATCTTCAACCTTGTCCTTGGCAAACCGCGCCCGCACTTTCTCAAAAGCGGAAACCGAACGACTTGCAGCAGGCCGACGCATGACTGTGATGGTTAGGGTTTTGTCACGAAGGCCATAGGACGAAAGAGCCGACTGCCAACGCCTATCGACTTCGGCGGCGAACCCATCACCGCGGACAGGTGATATTTCCGGAGAAAGCCGCTTGCTGATCTTGTGGATATAGAAGCTGAACCGGCCTTCGGTTTGCGCAATGATGGTGGCGATCCGTTTTTTCAAACGGATAAGCGCCTCATCGTTTGCTGTCATGCTGTTGAGACCATTAACGCGGATGCACTGCATGTACTCGCCGCCGCGTGTCAGGATGGTTTCGTCATCGACAAGGCTGACAAAGGGCAAATAGTCTTCGAATTGCTCTTCGCGGAAGGCAACTGATGAAATCAGGCTTGTTGCGCCCTCACCACTCAATTCCTTACGGCTCATAGCTATTTCCATTCCAAAGGTTTTTATTGCGCGATGGACGCGTTTTTTGGAGGACGGTCATTATTACGTCCAAAAAGTTTGGGTCCCACTGGGCCGCTGCATAAAGGGCCGGATATGTAGCCGCCGCCCAGGCCAGCACCCAGAAAGACTTGATCCAGATGAAAAGCAGGACGCCGGAAAAGACCCACACCATCCCGTAAATTACGGGCAAGCCGAGAAATTTTGGCGCGCGTAGCAGACCTTTAAAAACGACGTCCTGCTCTGTCATGACATCAAGCCCACAGCGCCTGGACCATCGTCGTTGCACCGCCAATACCGGCGATGGCAATGACGACCCACATTGCTTGGCGGAAGTCGATGATGCCGAAGAACCAGGTGATGAACACACCGATGAGCGCGAGAGTAGCGATGATCATCCCCAAGGGACCGGTCAGCGCGTCCACAAGCCCTTGCAGAAAGTTTTGAATGGGATCGAGGTTGATATCCTGTGCCATTGCAGGTTCTGCGATCATCAGAACCATGACAGCGAGTGCGGCCAACAGCACCCAATTACGGGAAGCAGGACCGCCCACCCGGTTAAAGATTTGCGTCACAGTTGTTCTCCTTTGAGACGTTGGTAAACGGCCATAACCTTGCGGACATGGCCTTGCGTTTCGCGGTAAGGCGGGATGCCTCCGTGACGCGAAACGGCTTCCGGGCCAGCATTGTAGCCAGCCAGTGCCAGCTCCTTCGAACCGAAGCGGTCGAGAAGAAGAAGCAGGTAACGGGCAGAGCCATCGAGGTTCTGGTGCATGTCATGTGGGTTTACGCCGAGTGTAGCGGCGGTCGCGGGCATGAGTTGGCCGAGGCCAATCGCACCGACATGGCTTAGAGCGCGAGGGTTATACGCACTCTCGATTTCGATGTTTGCTCTGTAGAAGTCGCGCCAGTCCGTGACCGACATTCCAGCTTTGCGCAGGGCACTATGGCCTCCATAGCGCAATGCTGTCTGGTGAATTGCATCGAGTACTTCAGGGCTTCCCGAGGCAGCGCGTGGTGCCATGAAACCATTGTCCGGTTCTGCTAGAAAGGACATGGAATTTTCGGGAACAGAAGCCTGACGTTCGGCTTCTGGGATTATCGGCTGCCCACCTGATCCGTAGTGGCGGGCAAAGCCGTTGCTTTGTTCTCTATATTCAAAGGCTCCGTCAGAACCTGGAACAAGGACCAAACCCTGTCCGAGACATTCAGTCGCGTTAAGAGTCAGACCTCCAATCGACCAAATAATGGCCATCTTTAAATATTTCAAAACACTGTCCTTTTTCGAAAGGCATTATGCATCCGGGGAAACCCCAGAGCATAAGTTTTGAAGCAACGCCCGACACAGTGAGCGAAGTTTCTGGCTTGTTTCTGACTTTGTAGACCAATAACCGTTTGGATTTTTTATCGGCCGAAACGACCTCGTAAATCCATTTGCCGACTACGGACGTTCCTTTTTTGGAAACGCTCTCTTGGCATATTACGATTACCGATCCGCCCTCGTTTACGACCTGCGCAACGTCCTCGCTGATTATCACTGGCGGTATGGCTAGACTCATTAGGGGCTCCTGCTCGCTGACAGGTGCCTTGATGCACTATGTTGGGTTGCCCGCACTAGTTGGATTTAACTAGATCACCACCTTCATAGACAACATTTCAACAAACCTCAACATAAATAAATTGTTTGTTTAACATTGTTGAATTGTTTTAGCCCAGTTCACGTACAGGACACTCGAAGACCTGGAACGATCCTTCGGAGTTGCTGGCGACAGGTCCGAGCTGCTTGACCGGCCACGACAGAGAGTTTGCCATGCGCTGGAACGCTGGCGATCCGAGGAACAGAACAGTGTCAGCTCCTTCCTCGCCCAAGAACGTGTTGATCTTGGCAAGGATCATCCGAGACACATCGCGCGACCCGGTGACGACCATACGCGTAATCTCCCAGACCCTTTCATTCATAGGCGGAAGCGCGTGGCACAGCTCCTGCGGCAAGCCGGGAAGTACGCCCAGGCAGGCATCGCGGATCATGTAGCTATACTGGATTTGCCCGGTGCCGCTGATCTGGTCGGTGCGGCGCAGTCTTGCCCCTCCGACCACAACACCGTTCAGCGTTGCCACAACATAGATCGTGTTAAAGGAGTCATACTGTTCGAACTCCAGATCTTCCGCGTGAAACAGCGGCCATTCCAGACGATCCACGAAAATCTGCTTGCGCAATTTCAAATAGTCATTGACCAGATGCCACCTGTCCAAGTCCTCCGGGCAGCGGATAACCTCGACCTGATAGCCGTCACGGGCCGCGTCACTGAACATGCGGCTTGGCTGCATCTTGACCATTGGTACCTACCTCGAAAACTTCTGTTGAGCCGATGAACAGGCGGATGCCTTCCGGCGTAACGGCCCACACGCCCTTGTTTGAGAACTTGACGGTGATCTCTTGGCCTTCCTGTAGATGGGCAAACATCGACATCAGGTTCTGAGCCATGTCGGCAGTAAAGTTTGCCTCGGCGGAGATAACCACGCCCCTCGGGCGCACCTTGGCGGTTAAGTCGGTCATCTGTCCCTCCTATGGCATTTTGCCGGTTTGCTTGAGCATCACTTAGGGCGTGAAATTAACCATTGACACCAACATGTCCTTTTGGTCAGTTGATTAGTGCAAAACGCATTTTTTTCTTGACAGGCTTGAAATGATTGAAATCGTGATCCCGAATCATGAAGATGAACTTGCTGTCCTCGAACGGATCGGCAACGGAGGTTTTATCCTCGGCCTTGGCCTAAAATTCGGAAAACCTGATTTCTGCCTCAACCGCTATTCCGACGCTTGGACAAAAAAGTACGAACAGGAGAACTACTTTTTTGGCGATCCCATGACCGTTTGGACCATGGCCCGCACAGGAATGATCCGCTGGTCAGAGTGCAGCCTTCCCGATCTGCGGGGCGTGATGACTGACGCAGCCACCCACGGTCTTGTCTATGGCGCCACATTTGTTGAAGTGGTGAAAGGCAAACGGTCATTCCTTTCCATCGCCCGAAACGACCGGGAACTGACTGACGCAGAAATGGAACTGCTGATGGGTCGTGTGAAGGCATGGGCAAACCTTTTCACAAGCTATTGGAAAACCATTGGGCTGACCCAGGGCGAGATTGACGCACTGGCCTCGATCAAGGGGGGAGCCAACCAAGATGATGCCGCTGAGACTTTGCACATCAGCCGGTCGGCATTGAGACAGCGACTATCTACGGCGCAGGTCAAACTCCGGGCACCAAATTCAGTCAGCGCAGTCGCACGTGCCTCTCAGATGGGAATTATCTGAAATCCAGCAGAATTAGTCATGTGTGATGGGAAGGGTAGGGGGGGCATTGAGCTAGCCTCAGCTCAGAAAGTGATGTGGAGGCGCACTATGGGTCTCCATACACATCCAACAGTCGTCATACCCGCGAACCACGAAGTCTGGCAGATCGCAATGGTGTGGGCTCGGCACTTGGTGATCCGGCACATTGCGACTGCGGTTGGCAATTGATGCCTGTGCGATAGCGGCTGAAAGCTGACCCCATACCTTTGCCTTGTCCGGGGACGGCACTACTTTGGTAGGGCTCTTCCAGAAGCCACGGCGGTGTGGATCGTAGATGACGTACTGCATGGCAAAGGTCGGCACTATGATGAGACATGCCAATCCCCGGCTGCGCCAAACGGTTCCCGAGTCATAAATCTGATTACTATGTAACGTGATGAGCCCATCTAGCAGCCTCAATTTGGCAATCTCTTAATTGAGTGAGGTCACTGCCTTGGCCCAGATGCCGGGAATGGCCGCATGCTGATCAGGGTATCGCGCTTTTACACGTGGTGAGGGATGGGCCGAGTGCCAGACCCTCAGATCTCGCATTGCCAGCATATTCGCAGCACGCGCGGCCTTCCTACCGACAAGAACCACGCTTTGAAGGCGGGGCAGTAGATTCAACAACACCTCCAAACGCAGCAGCCCAACTCGCCACTCCTCGGGCGTCACCTTTATTCTGCCATTCCACCAAGGTATCGCGTTCCAGATGAGCGTCTCATTTCGCATGATCGGTATTTGCTGCATGAAAGTGAACGTGGCGGCCGCGCTCTCGTCATCGTTGTCGCGGGAGATGAAACCGGAACCGGCTCGACCTGGCCGATCGGCGTCTGTCATGGGACCAGGCTTCTCCATAAGAAAGAGGATGCGGGCTCTTACGCCGCCGTCCAGCGAATCGAAGTCTGGAACGGCCCCGCGACCTTTGGCTCTGAGGTCTGCCACCATGTCATTCAGCCGTGCCATGGGAAGGCTGTCGCTTAACATCTTGCGATAGGTAAGCTGGCGGCTATCAGGCAAGCCGCGCGGCATATCAGGGGCAGGGAGGCAGTCTGCCGGAATGATGATAAGCTTATTCTCCACATCATAAAGCGAATTTGCTTTTGTGCGGCATTGCGAGTGTCCATCTCTATGGTGATCGGCTTAACCGCGTCCGGTTTGGTAAGCTGCAACATCTTCATACAGGCTAAAGTTTTTTTGCAGTTTCGCGCTAGGTAGAACGCCCACGGGAGAACGTACAGACACACCCCGAGCAAAATGCCTGTCATTGATTGCGATAGCGTTGCATGCGATGATGACATCCTATGCGGAGGTTACCATGGCCAGCATTACAATCAGAAACCTTCAGGATGACGTCAAGCGTCGGTTGCGTATCCGCGCTGCTGAGCATGGGCGCTCCATGGAGGAGGAGGCCCGCGAGATCCTTCGAGAAGTTGTGGGGGAGGCGAAGCCTGCTCATAATCTCGCCGCGGCTATCCGAACCCGTGTTGCGCCTCTTGGAGGGGTCACGCTGGATCTGCCGCCGCGAGAACCCATGAGAGACCCGCCAGCGTTTGATCAGGCGTGAGCATGATCATCGTTGACACGAACGTGGTCTCCGAGCTGTTGCGCCCTGAGCCTGAGCCTCGTGTTGAACGGTGGCTTTCTCAGCAAGACGGCCAAAGTGTTTACCTGACAGCAATTTCCGAAGCCAGCTTCGTCATGGCGTGGCCATCATGCCTGCGGGGAAGCGGCGCACCACCCTGATTGATGCTGTTGATCATATCCTTCGTGAGGATATGGCGGGCCGCATTCTGCCCTTCGACAGTGTCGCTGCGCAATCCTATGCAATCATCGCAGCGGGACGGCGTGCTGCCGGCTGCCCAATCCTGCAGGCCGACTGCCAGATCGCCGCAATAGCGCATGCCCACGGCGCACCTGTTGCCACCCGGAACACACCCGACTTCGAGGGCTGTGGCATAGATCTGATCAATCCTCGGAATGCTGAATGAACGCCGTCGAGATTAAACAGGCCATCTCCCAACTGGCAGAGCAGCCCTTCGACCCCGCCGAATTTACTTATGCCTTCCTGACCGCCTTTGGGAACAAGGATACGACGACCAAGCGGCTCCGCAGCGGACGGGACCAACAAGTCGGATTTTGCAGGCCCGTGGGGCGGTGTTCTCCAGACAGATAACGTCCACCTGGCGGCCTGCGCGCCTGGCGCTGTGGCTGAAGCGCTGGCCGCTCTTAGGGCCAGCCTTCTGACAGCCGAGCCCGCGCCCAGGCCAGGTTCATCCTTGCCACTGATGGCATCGAGCTTGAGGCAGAGGACATCACCAGCGGGGAAACCATCGCTTGCCGCTTTTTTGATTTCCCAGATCATTTTGCTGTCCAGACCCACCGCTTATCGCATCTTCAAACGCCGGCAGAACGCCGTCAGGCCACAAGAAAACACTGCCATAAAGCAATATAGGTCACATGGAACTGCGCGTAAGCTCGCAGGAGAATGAAATATTATAAAAAATAGTGTAACCTTTTGTAACTATAACAGCCTGCGCGGCAGAAAACTTAGGATGTTTTATTCTTACATCCGTATTAATATAAAATTTCACGCGTCGCAAACCGCGAAATAGGGCGGCCAGCATCAACCTGCATAAGTAAAGGCAGATTGATTATCGATATCGAGTGCATTGCGGTGCTCTGTCCTCAGAAAGCGCTTCAAGTCGACTGCGGAGCGCATCGCGTTTGCGCAGTTCGGTCGTCGGATCAATGGCCACACGTTGTCGGATCGTCTGATTATCCCCATAACAACTTGCATAGCCTATACCCAGCCTTTCATTACTACGACTAAAACCGCCTGCGCAAAAGCGAAACCCAGCTGTCTCTGCAGGTTTGGTTTCATAGGCATATCCGCGTGCAATATTCGCTTCTACTTCCTGCAGAAGACGCGCGACATTCCGTTGTTCTGCAGCAACATGTCCTTCGCACCGTTCAGCAGAGGTGCCACATGACACGAGAACTCCGAGCGCTAAACATGAAGCAGTAACTGTCGTCAGTCTCATAGCCGTAACCTCCCTATAGTTTTGAAACAGATCTTTGCAGGCAGGAAAACATTTTCACTATGGATTACATTCAAAATGGTACTTAACAAATTAAAATTTTCGGAAAAGTTCTACAGATAACAGAACCGCGTCTGAAACTTTTTTCCTGGCGCTTATTGATCCGGCAAATTCCTTATCTTTCAAATATGTCTTCCCATGAATATCCACCCTTCTATCAAGGGCAAGTTTGACACCCCACTGCGCTGCCAAATCAGTATCAATTCCATCCGGACGACCGCATCTTGTTCTTAGAATGCCAGGGATCCACTCAGACACAATCACGATGGGGAGCTTTATTTCGAGCTCACGTGCCAAGGCTAATGAAAAGCAGCGTGTACCTGCTTTTGAGACCGAATAACCGAGATTGCCATTTACAGGGTTCTCTCCCGCAAAACTTCCCACATTCACTATTCTGCCTTTGTCTTGCGCAAACATATGTGGCAAGAACGCCTTGGCGCAGTTTATCTGGCCCAATAGATTGGTCATTATTTGGCTATTGATGACCTGGGTGTCGGATGAGAGGAAATCATAATCGTCCAAAACGGCGGCATTATTAATTAATATGTTAACATGCCCTATTTTTTCCTTTATCTCATCAGCCACTTTATGCACATTCTCGCTGTCAGCGACATTGCATACCATCGGGAAGAACATATCATGCCCACATCTTTCAGCGGTAATGTCTAGCTCCGTAGCATTCCGCGCCAGACCAACAACACGAACGCCGTTTTCTGTGAGCCTATAAGAAAGTGCCCGACCCAAGCCGGCACTTGCCCCTGTAACAACGGCAAGATGAACTTGGGGGTCGTTTGACAAGAATATCTCCCACAATTAAACGCGCAAAATTGAAAATTATATCACCCACAATTGCAGGAGTTATCGTCATGTGTAGGAAGGCCTCAGTATAATGCCAGATATCAGCAAGTATTGCTGTACAAGAAATGTGTAATGTACCAGCAGTTGGATGAACTTTTTCAATCTTCAGATGATATATGGATATGGAGCGCAACTTATGGTAAATGCATAGGCCAAGAATAGGTGGGTGAATTTTTTGTTTCTGTATGAGATGGAATAAATGATGAATGCCGTCATATTTAACATTGGCGACCACGGCCCGTTTGAAGGGCGATTGGAGCGTGGGGTAGGGGTAACTTATACACTTACCTTTCTTGGGCTGAATACAGGTCTCAAGTCGTTTCAGGGCCTTCCCACAGTTTTGGTCGACGCCGGTGATGGACCTATTACCTTCACGGCTGGCGAGTATTTCCTGGCTTCTGCGAAGACTGGTATCGGCATTTCCGGGCAGATTACACTGCATGTTTTGTCCTAGACCTGTTATTGAGATGCAGCTCGGTGTTTCCGGAATCCCTGTTCAGTGAGGAAATTGAGGTGGGCTGCTTTTAATTAAGCGCACCCATAGTTCGCTGACAACGGCCGATATATCCGCTAACGCGGGGGTACGATTACTCTTGGATGGATAGATGCCTTGCCTCGCAAGCAATGGGTTACAGACTCGGTCAACGTGACAGATGAGAGTGAACGCCTTGACGCACTCCGTGCGCGAGACCTTCTGGACACGACGCCGGAACTCGGTTTCGACGACATCGTCCGTCTCGCCAAACGGCTCTGCCATACGCCCGTTGCATTGATCAGCCTGATTGAGAGCGAGCGGCAATGGTTCAAGGCCAGGGTAGGCTTCGATTTCAGCGAAACGCCGATCGGCCAGTCCATCTGCAAGCATGCCATCGGGCAACCCGACCTTCTGATCATCCCTGATCTGACCCTGGACCCCCGCACCTGTTCAAATCTGTTGGTCTTGGAGGAGCCGCATTTACGCTTTTATGCCGGAGCGCCGCTGATTACGTCGGAGGGGCTGACGCTCGGCATGATCTGTGTCATCGACCATGTCGCCCGGCCTGCGGGGCTGACCGATGATCAGGCGGATGACCTGAAAGCCCTTGCCCGGCAGGTGATAAGCCTTTTGGAAATGCGACGCATCATTGCTGATCGCGACACTCTGCTTGATCAGGCGGAAAGACATCGACGGCACTCGGAGCACGAGCAAGTGGAGCTGGCCGCAATGTTCGATCAGGCGCCGAGCTTCATGGCCACCTTAAAAGGTCCGGATCATGTTTTCGACCTGGTGAATCCCGCTTATTGCCGGTTGGTCGGGAGCCGGCAGCTCATCGGAAAGTGCTTTGCCGAAGCCCTGCCGGACGCTGCACGGCAGGGTTATGGAAGGATGCTGGATGAAGCCTACCGTTCGGGGGCACCGTTTGTGCAGAGAGGGGCCCATTACGCAGTCCAGAGCGATCCCGATGCCCCACCGGAGGATCGCTTTGTCGATTTCGTCTGTCAGCCGACCCGGGACGAACAGGGGGCGGTGACCGGCCTCTTTCTGGAAGGCTCGGATGTGACGGAGCATGTCCTCCAGACAAGGCGGGTTGCTGCCCTTGCCGACCTTGGGGAAACTCTACGCGACCTGAACGATGCCGATGAGATTACCAAGGCTGCAATGGCATGCCTGGCCAAGGCCATCGGCGGAAATTGCATTGGCTCCGGTAAGGTTGATCTGGACAGGGAGAAGATTGATGTCGCGGTCGACTGGTACGATGCCCACGGGGCCAGCGTCGTTGGCTCTCATAATTTCAGATCGTTTGGATCCTATATTGAGGATCTGAAGCGCGGCGAGACCGTGGTCATTTCCGATGTCCAGAATGACCCGAGAACCGCCAGCGAGGCCGATCGTCTGGAAACGATTCACGCCAGGGCTCTTCTGAACCTGCCGATCATGGTGCGCGGTGTCCTTGATACGGTCATCTTCATCCTGAACGCTCACGCGCGGGAATGGACATCAGAGGAAATCCATCTCGTCCGGCAAGTCGGAGATAGAGCTCATGCGGCCATTGCGCGAGTACTGGCCGAACATGAACAACATATCCTCAATGAGGAACTCAGCCATCGCATGAAGAACACCCTGGCAATCGTTCAGGCGATCACCAGTCAAACTCTCCGGGAGGTCCCGGAGAGAGATGCCGTGACGGCACTGACCAGGCGCATCGGCGCGCTGTCGCGTGCGCATGATGCCCTCCTCAAAACCCGATGGGTGTCCGCCGACCTCGCGGATGTAGCCAGATCGACGCTCTCAACATTCGATCAGGCAGGGAGCATCCATCTGCAAGGCCCAAATCTGAAGATTGGACCGAGGGCCACCTTATCGCTTTCCCTGTTGCTGCACGAAATGGCAACCAATGCCATCAAGTACGGCGCCTTGTCCGTGCCGGACGGACAGGTATCGATCACCTGGACCATCGAGCCGGGAGCGGACGAAGACGTGCTCAGCATGGTCTGGACGGAAACGGGCGGCCCTCCGGCCTCGCAGCCATCCGGCAAAGGCTTCGGGTCGAGACTGATCAGCATGGGGTTGATCGGAACCGGTGACGTGGAGCTTCGTTACGATCCGTCGGGCCTGACGGCTTTCATGCAAGCACCGCTGTCTCAAATGCAGCAGCCCTGACGCGGAAAGATCAGATGGCCCAGTATGCTCCTTTGAAACGCCAGATTGTGCTCGTCGTGGAAGACGAGCCCATTCTGCGCATGGCTGCGCTCGACATGGTCGAGACTGCCGGGTTTGAGGCTGTCGAGGCGACCGACGCCACCGATGCGATCAGGATCCTGGAAACCCGCCCCGATATCCGCATCGTCTTCACCGATGTCGATATGCCGCGGGGCGTGGACGGCCTGAAGCTGGCTGCGCTCATCCGGGAGCGTTGGCCGCCTATCCATATTATCGTGACCTCCGGAAAGCCCGGAATGGGGTCGATGAAACTGCCCGTCGATTGTGTGTTCTTTGGCAAACCTTATGACGAACAGCGCGTGGTGGCAGAAATGCACAGGATGAGCAGAGCCTGCTGAGATCCTCTGGCCGCCAATTATGGACGCAGTCCGGTGCATTTTTTTCATATGCTGATCCATTTGAAAAACATTGAGTGAGCAGATCAGGGTTCGCAAAGATCATAGCGTTACTCTGCTTTCGAAGCTCGACAATCTACAGAGGACACGCTTTGCTCAACAGCCAAGCTTTGCATCACAACCTGACAGGAGGAAACATGGCAATCGGTACGGTAAAATGGTATAATGAGGCGAAAGGCTTTGGTTTTATTGCGCCTGATAATGGCAGCAAGGATGTTTTCGTTCATATCTCCGCCGTTGAGCGCGCAGGACTTGGAACGTTGACTGATGGCCAAAAGATCAATTTCGACGTCGAAACTGGCCGGGATAGACGCGAAAGCGCTGTGAACCTGTCACTTGCTAAATACTAGTCCTAGTAAGAAATTGACTTACGGCGGTGTTAAATCTGTAAGTGCACAAGATGCGCTCAAGTTTGATAACCTCAGCAATAAGGCGGTTTTAAAATCTGAATATCGTCATTGCTGACATTCAGATCCGTGGGAGGCTTATTTAAGTTCAGGGGCTTGCGGGTGGGTTGCTGGGGCTTGAACGTAAGAGCGCATAAACCAGCAACGCCCATCCAGCGCCGCCCACCAGTCCGGCAACAGCATCCGTGAGATAATGAACACCCAAAGCGACCCGGGTCAGGCCTATCATCATGCAAGTTGCAATCGCAGTGCCCATAATCATCAGGCGCGTGGTCGTTTTCCGGGGCATGCCCGCAAATGCCAGCGCGATGCTGATATAGACTACGCTGCCATTGAAGACGTGGCCACTCGGGAAGCTATTGCCATTTATGGACATGAGGTGCGGCACAATGGCAGGTCGCGGACGGCCAAAGCATTCCTTCAGCCAATATTCCAGAAGCATTCCACTGACGATCGCTGTCAGAACCACCAACACCTGATGCTGACGCCGAAGCGCCAGCAAGATCGCCATCGCCATGATGGCCAAAAGATTGCGAACCGGAAATCCGCCTAAGGCGGTCATGTCGCGAATTGCCACACTCAACCATTTCGGCCCGGATAGTGTCAGTTCTGGAACCTCACGAAAAGCCAGCAGGCTCCAGGTATCCACTCGAGCCGTATAGCCCAAGACCATCAAAATTGCGGTACATGCAAAAGCTGTCCAGCACATCAATGTAATGACCAGCAACCGATGGAAAGCGATGAACTGGCCAAGTTTCCGTAGCGGGTTTCGAGGCGGGTATGCTCTCATGAATTTCTCGGGTTATAATGGTCTGCGCATGGGTGACCAATCTTCATACTCAAAATAAGGGCCGCATCAGTAATGATGCGGCCCTTATCAATTCATTAGTAGCTTTGAGCTTAGCGGATGGGGCGGGAAGGATCGGACCGTTCGTCGTCAATCTCGACTTCCGTGTGACGAACGCTGTCGGTCACCGTTTCCTGACGCGTATCGCTGGTCTTACGCAGGCTTACTTCCTCGACGACACGTGCCTCTTTTGAGACGACCGCCTCCTCAACATACTCCTCGGCTTCGACTGTCCGGTCCTGGAAAGCGGTGTCGGCATCGGTGACGGCCCGATCAACCGGGCGCCTTTCCAACTCGACGCGATCCTCACGCAAGTTCACCGTTTCACTCACAGGTTCCTCGACAGTGTAGGCCCGGACACGAACGCGACCGTGGCTGGTGTCTCGCTTGCCGACGCGCAGCCGCTCCTCGACGATCGGAATGCTCTCGTCGTCCGCTTGAACGGAGGTATCGGCATAGCTGCCATCATTACCGACAGACGAACCCACGGTCCTGGCTTCGGTCGCATGGGGGCTGACCTCATAGCCACCCCAGCCTTCCGACCGCCAGCTCTCCTCGCGCTCGGCCAAATCGACAGTGCCCTCGTCGTCCAGGATGTCGAGAACCTGATCGTAGTGCGCGGCCGTCAGGCCCGTCACGGTAACAAGAACCCCACCCCGCGACAGCCCCTCGGCATAGGTGTAGCGGTCTTCGTCGGGAAAGAAGAAATCGCCGAGGCTATCCCAGAATCCCTTGTCTTCGTTCGTCGAGGTTCTCTGCTCAGTGGACTGGGTCGCACCCTCGACTGTTCTGATCTGCGTGCGCGATATCCCAAGCGCTTCAAGCCGCGATACGGCGTTCTGGGCATCGGCGTTCGTATCGAACAAGGCGGAGACGGACATGCTTCCGTTGGAAGTACCGGCGTCATTGTCATAGGTCATCGTGAGTTTCCTCTTTGCTGATGATTTGACCCCCGGTCTGAGGGCCGAGATGGTCGATTACGGCGCGCTGACGCCGGATGGTGACCGGAATGTCGGAGGTTTCCCGGCGTTCGGTGCGGCGGACATGGATCTCTTCGCGCAGCACAAGCTGTCGCGTGATGACGATCCGCTCCTCGACCACGGGAATGATCGTCAGGTCCCCTTGGGTCACGATATCAGGGGCGACATCGATATCCCGCTCGATGGGGACCCGGACCACATCTATCTCGACGTCAGAGAAATCGACGGGCACAAGGCTGTCCAACGTCTCGGTGACTGTCGAGACCCTGACCCGGTCTGTCACCCTCTTCCGCTTTGTGACCGTCAGTTGCTCTTCCATGAGCGGGACGGTCTGCTCGGCTTGGTCGTGGTCGTGGTCGTGGTCGTGGTCAGATGTCATCACATCCCTCCGTGATGATCCACAACCTTGCCGTCCACGGTTCGTTCCGGTTTCAGGATGGCAATATAAGTTAGTCTCCACTAATGCCGTGCTGCGTCTTCGGAGACTGCAGCGATCAGACCTCACGTGGAGTGAGGCCGCGGTACTGTTCGGATCAAACTATCCGAAGGGCCCATGCTGACTTAGCATCGAGGGGCAGCCGTACCAGTTGATTTGCTAAGTTCTTTATAATGCGCAGCGGTTGCGACGGATGAAGGACGCAAGAAGCGCTTGGAGCAATTGATAACGCATATGCGACAGTGATCCGATCACTCAGTATCATGGTGCTTCCACGCGGCCGAGCTCGTGGCGCTGCTATGGTAAGGTTACAGTTTGCCAAGGAGCTGACAGGACGAGCTTTTGCGGCAATTCCGGAACAAGACGAAGCTTCGGGCTCTTGTTTTCTACCCAGTACCCGAGGAGTCCTATGCCCGACGCTCTTACCTTGCCCGAACCGCCCTACCTTGCCAAAACCGTACGAGAGGCGTTGGAAGACAAGGCTGCTCTGAACAATGCTCCGCGTATTATTCTTGGCCTTCTAGCTGGCGTCTATATCGGCTTTGGCGGAATATTTGCCCTCATCGCCCTCGCCGGCGCTGAGGCCATGCCGTACGGCATTGGACAGACGCTTGCAGGCCTCGTTTTTGTCCTCGGCCTTGTCCTGGTGGTTGTGGCGGGAGCCGAACTGTTCACCGGCAATACACTGATGCTTAGCTCGGTCGCCGCCGGGAAACTTGATGCGAGCAAAGCTGCTGCCGCACTCGCTGTTGTCTATGCGGCCAACTTTTTAGGTTCCGTTCTTTTGGCGCTCCTGACGCTTGCCTCAGGCCTCCATGAGGCTGGCGAAGGTGCCATTGCGCAGGCGGCACTCGAACTGGGTGCCGAAAAGACCACCAAGGGCTTTACCGCGCTCATTGCCAGTGGGGTACTCGCGAATATGCTGGTCTGCACTGCCGTATGGATGGCCTATGGCGGACAGACAGTGACCCAAAAACTGGCCGCGGTAATCCTGCCCATTGCGGCATTCGTTGCTGCCGGTTTCGAGCATTCTGTGGCCAACATGTTCCTTCTGCCCTATGCTTGGCTTATCCAGTTTGCTACCGGCGCCGCCACCCAAATCACCGTCATCGGCATCGTCTCGAACCTTGTCGTCGTCACTCTTGGCAATCTTGCCGGCGGCGCCCTGATCGCCCTGGCTTACCATCACGCCTATCTCAAGAATTGACCGGTTGCGTGACGGTTATCCATGCTGCTTGGCAATCCGCTATGCTCGGCGCGCACTACGATACATGAGGATAAAGCCGAACCGGAGGCTTTGCTGAAAATATACATATCCCAACTGGATTACGGGCACACCGGAATCTATTTCGAACCCAGCCAAATTCCGCCGGTTGTCATGTGATGAGGGGAACATCCAGTGTTCGAACCTGTCCTCTGATCCTGAAATGGAAGGATCATTCCAATGACCTATGACAGCACCACGGGCCAGACATCCGTCTCCGCACTCTTCGACAGCCAGGATGACGCACAACGCACTGTTGATCGGCTTCTTGAGGCTGGGGTGGACATGAGCCGAATCCGTATGGACGCCGGCAGCACGGGCACCACACCCACCCAGACCGATCAGGGCAAAGGCTTCTGGGATAGCCTTGGCGATCTCCTGATGCCTGAGGAAGACCGCTACAGCTATGCCGAGGGCCTGTCGCGTGGCGGCCAGCTTCTGACTGTATCGGGTGTCACCAACACGGAGTATGAGACGGTTCTCGACATTCTGGATGACGAAGGCACCGTGAACCTTGACGAACGCGAGGCCAACTGGCGCAGCGAAGGTTGGGGCGGCTACGAGGCCAGCACGTATGCAACTGGATATCCCACCACCACCGACCATTCCGCGGCATCCGCGGACGAGACGATCCCGGTCGTCGAGGAGAGGTTGCGTGTCGGCAAACGCGACACGAGCCACGGCCGCGTCCGTGTCCGCGCCTATACGGTGGAGACACCGGTCAGCGAGATGGTTGAGCTGCGAGACGAGCATGTCAAGCGGGTACGGACCCCGGTCGATCGTCCCGCCAAGGTGGATGAGGACTACCGAGAGCGCTCGTTTGAGGCAGAAGAGCACCGGGAGGAAGCCGTCGTTTCGAAAGAAGCCCGCGTCGTAGAGGAAATTGGGTTGCGCAAAACTAGTGATACCCGTCAGGAAACGGTATCCGACACGGTACGCCACACCGAGGTCGAGGTGGACGACGAGCGTACGGCCGTGGAGCGCCATGATCTGGATCGCAGCCGGAAGTGTTGCTGCTGATGGCCGGGGTTTAGCTCTCACCTCACCACTGAGACCACAAAACAAGAGGGCCGCGCTGGAGCGGCCCTCCTCGTATATCTGGTCCCCCCGCGACCTTTAGGACGCAGGGAACAGCTCCTCGGCCACGTGCATCATGTTGATGGGCTTGCTCAGCAGCGGCACAAGCGCATATTCGTCAGGGATGCTGGCCTTACTCTCGCTGCTTGCGAAGATGATAGGGATGCCTGCTGCCAGCAGCTCATCGGCCAATGGGTAGACCATCTCACTACCAATCCTGATGTTAAGGATGCCTCCGTCTGGTTGCGGCAACGCTTGGAGAAGCGCGTATCCATCCTCCAGAGTTGCAGCAGGGCCGATAACCACGCCCCCGAAGGCTTCTATCTGCGTGCAGATATCAAGGCTGAGAATGAATTCATCCTCCACTACAAGAATATGCCTTCCGGCAAGATCAGGTTTGTTCATCATCTGTCTCCGCAGCTTGCAGATAATGCAACAGTACGCTTCTATAAATGTTCCTGTGCAAACGTGCCGCCAGCCTCGCTCTGCAACTCATTACTCACACCTTTACCCCTTGGAGACCCTACTAAGCTCTAATCCGGTGTTTTGGCCACACACGGAACCAGACCCTCACTGGGGATTTAATTATATTCGGGACAGCGTCCCCACTTAAAAAGGATCATGCAATGGCACAGACCCCGCCTGTCACAACGAAACAGGATGTCGATGCAGCCGACAATAATATGTCAGATTCTCGAGAAGGAGGTGTTGCTGGTCTGGCTGAGCGTGGGGCGGCGCTTGCCAATGCGGCTTTTGGGGTGGGCCATGAATATATAACTCCCCTCCAGGAGGCGGGACAAGGCTATGCTGAACGCCTGTATAAAGCGGGTGAGCAGCGCGCACAGGAAGCAGCCTTTTATGCGGAACTCGGTTACGAGGAAACCAGGGACCTTGTTCGAGGCTACCCGATCCAAGCTTTGGGGATTGCAGCAGGCGTAGGTGTTCTTCTGGGACTGCTAGTGGCGCGTCGCTGAACCAAACTGCCAATTTGCGTGCAGCAGCCCTGATCCTTAACAACTGGGTTACATAAGACGGATTACTAGGTGTTATGATGTAGAACCGGTGGGTTCTATCCTGAAACGCGACAAGCCATGATTTGCTGGGCTTTCGCTGATCGAGGAGTTCAACTTGGCATCGCATCTCACCCTCTCCGAGCGCCGCATCATTGCGGGCATGCTGCAGCGCAAGATCAGCGTGGCGCAGATTGCGGTGCAACTCGGCCGGCACCGCTCGACGATCCACCGCGAGATCGGGCGCAACTTCTGGCGCGATCCGGAGGTGCCGATGGCGACGGGCTACTGGCACATGAACGCTCAGCACCTGGCCGACGACCACCGCAAGAGGCAGGCTAAGCTCCTGCAGGATGGTGACTTGCGGGACGGCGTGATCGCAGCACTGGAGGCCGGCTGGTCACCGCAGCAGATTGCCGGGCGCATGCGGCATGAGCGCGCGCGGCGGCGCGTCTGCCACGAGACTATCTACTGCTACGTCTACTCTCCAGATGGCCGAGCACAGGAGCTTGCCCGTTATCTTCCCGAGCGGCGGCGCAAGCGCAAGGCGCGCTACGCGCGCAAGCCGAGAAGCCTTGTCTTCCCAGAGCGCTGCATGATCAGGAACCGCCCTCAAGCCGTCAAAGACCGGCAGGTCTTCGGCCATTGGGAGGCCGACCTGATGATCTTCCGAAAGGAGCATGGGCCGGCCAATCTGGCCACGGTGGTCGAGCGCGTCAGCCGTTACACGGCGATCTTCCGCAACAACGATCGGCGGTCCAGTCCAATCATGGACAACCTGATCAAGCTGCTCTCGCCCCTGCCCCGGCATGCCCGTCAAAGCCTGACTTTCGATCGAGGCCTTGAGTTTGTGTCGTGGCGCGAGCTTGAGGAAGGGCTTGGGGCGCAGGCCTGGTTGTGCGATCCACAGGCGCCTTGGCAGAAGCCTACAGTTGAGAACACGAACCGCCGCGTCCGGCGCTGGCTTCCGCGCGACACGATCTTGCTGACAATCCAGCAGAAAGAGTTGCTGGGCTTGGCTCAGCGGATGAACGCCACGCCCCGCAAATGCCTTGGCTACAGGACGCCGGCCGAGGTCTTCCGCGAGGAGTTGGCGAAGGCCTCAGGCCTGCAATAGCGTTTGAGTTGCGAGTGTTCGCTGCCGTTGACGGTACAGGTTATCCTGCCTAACATTTACCGGTCTGAAACAGGTTAGGCTTGGGAAGGTTGGCCCAGCCCCCGCACCCTGCGGGTCCTTCCGTTGCAAGGCAGCGGCCCGAGACTATCAAGGCGTCTGCGCGGTGCAGGAGCCGATAGGTAGGGTATGACATGAAGCCGAGAATTTCCGTTATAACACTTGGCGTGAGTGACCTCGAACGCTCGCTTTCCTTTTACCGTGATGGGCTTGGGATGCCCACCGAGGGCATCATCGGACAGGAGTTCGAGCATGGTGCGGTGGCGTTCTTTGACCTGTCCGGCGGGCTGAAGCTCGCCCTCTGGTCGCAGGCCGACATCGCCCACGATACCGGGTTGCCAGTACAGCCGGTTAGCCCGACCGCCATAACGATCGGGCATAATGTAGCGCGACCGGAAGAAGTCGATCAGTACATGGAGGATGCGGTGCGGGCAGGTGCTGAAGTGATCAAATCTGCACAGGACACATTTTACGGCGGCTACGCTGGCTATTTCCGAGACCCTGACGGGCACCTTTGGGAAATCGTCTGGAACCCGGACCTGCTTCCGCTGGAGAATTGAGCTGCCCTATTGAAGTCCCCGGCCCTCCTGAGGCCAGCGGCAACACTACAGTTCACGCTGTCAGTGGCGCTGGATCCCCGCCTGACCCGGACGGGCTGCGATGGCGGATGTCTCCGCCCGCCCGGGTCAGGCTAAGTCGGCGCCCGTGTCGCGTTTCAAGTTAAGTCTGCATAGGAAAATGGAGCCTCCCGGCTCTCCAGAAGGCTTTCGTGAAACAAACAGCTGTCCCTACTGCAACCTTATAGATCGAAGCGCAAAGCCCAGTACTGCCAGTCGCGGCTGTGACGCCTTGGCAGTAGCAGGCAGACGTATGTGCACTACAGATATCAGTCGAGATGAGGATTGGCGGCTTGATACTCCGCCTCGGTCTTTCGCGGATGGCCGCCTTCCAGGCAAATCGAAGCCATGGCTTTGTCGGTGTAGATCTCAGAGCACAGCGGCCAATCCCGAGCTGCATCGAACAGGCCGGGCATCAGATCGTATGCCGCTGCGTGATCATCCGTGTTCCGTATCCAGAGATGCGTTCCGCACGTGCCGCAGAAGGCGCGTTCAGCAAATGGAGTGGATTGGAAATGCTTGACTGGACCCTCTACGGAAACCGCTTCGGCGGCAGCGGTGAATCCCAGAAAGACCCCGCCGGTCCATGTCTGGCACATGCGGCAATGGCATGCACTCGGATGAGCATCGTGCTGTCCATCGACAGTTACCACGACTTTGCCGCAAAGGCAGCGGCCTGAAAGTTTCCTCATGGCGTCCATCTCGTTCCCCTTTAACCGGCAGCTTTGCAATGGAAGGCATAACGTCAAACAGGTTGGACAGTTGCGTTAGGGTGCACGGGCAAATCTCGGGACAAGACATTCGACCGTACAAAGCATCCAAGCACTTTGCCCCGACCGGGTCTGGTGGAGGCCGGAGCAGCAGACTGGACCCCGGGGCGCGGCCCGGAGGAAGCACACCAACATAAACTTGAGTCTTTACACGCTTTGGTTGAGGCAAATGGTGCTGATCACGAGATCAGCGTTTCAGTAGGAATGATCCGATGAGAAACCTTATTGCTGGATTGATGCTGACTACCACCACGATGCCTGCTTTTGCGCAAACTGAGATGACCCCGGACGTCGCGATTGCAGCGGCGCAAAACCAGTTGGGTGTCTTGGAGTATTGCCAGACGAACGGCCATATTGATGAGACCGCCATCGCGACGCAGACGCGTATCCTGAAGATGATGCCCCCCGTCACGGATGAAGCCATGGTGGAGTAGGCCTACGAAAAGGGAAAGGCGGGGACTGTGTCAGCAATGGGCATGGAGCAAACCCTTAAGGCTGCTGCGACCGCGCAGAGCACAGACGAAGCTACGCTATGCTCTCAGATGGCTACTCTATTGGAGCAGGCTGCCGCTCAACTGCCCGAGTAGTGTAGAGGCCACCGCCTGTCGGTAGGGGCTGGCATCAACGCTGGCTGCTACCGGCAAACCATAGCTCGCCGATAGGAAAGGAACTTGCTTGAAGCAGGGCTAACCGAGCCGATGGGCAATCTCGATACCGTCAAGGCTTACACGCCTCCTCCCAGGACATCAGAGTAGCCATTGCAGAACAGATCATCCCGGTAGGCCGGCTTCGGCATTGTCGGAACTGACCTGCCACGGGATTTTTCCTCCATCTGCGATTAGGGTCTGGCCCATGGAGAGGATGGACGATGAAGAAAGCACGACTGACGGCAGAGCAGATTATCGGTATCCTGCAGGAGCATGAGGCAGGCGCGAAATGTGCCGATCGGTGTCGCAGGCATGGGATGTCGGAGCGCACGTTTTATGACTGGAAGGCGAAGTATTCCGGGATGACGGTGTCCGAGCCTAAGCGGCTGAAGGCGCTCGAGGATAAGAATTCCAAGCTGAAGAAGCTGCTGGCCGTTTACCCCTAGAAATTTTTTCGACGCAGCCGGGAAGAGAACCGCGGCCGGTTGCGTCTATGACTGTATCATGACCCGGACACGCGACCCCATCCTGGATCTGCTGGCGCCGCTGCGGCGCTATGCCTTCGCGCTGACCCGCGACAGGGCCGAGGCCGACGACCTGGTCCAGGACGCCCTGCTGCGCGGCCACGAACAGCGCCGCCAGCTGGCCCCCGGCAAGGCGCCGGGACCGTGGCTGCGCGCGATCCTGCGCAACCGGTTCCTGGACCGCCGCCGCCACGACCAGGCCCAGTCCCGCCGCGAGGCGCAGTTCGCCCAGCTGACCCCCCTGGCCCAGGACGCGCCCCAGGACGACGCCCTGCGCCTGTCGCAGCTGCGCCAGGCCTTCCTGAACCTGCCCGACGACCAGCGCGAGGCGCTGGCCCTGATCGCGGTCGAAGGGCTGTCCTATGCCGAGGCAGGCCAGCTGCTGGGCATCCCGCCCGGCACGGTCATGTCGCGTGTGTCGCGCGCCCGCGCCCGGCTGCGCGCGTTCGAGGACGAGGCCCCCGCCCGCCCGGCCCTCAAGATCATCGGAGGACGCGATGCTGAAGGATGATCCGCAGATCGGCCCCGCCGACCTGGACGCCTATGTCGACGACCAGCTGACCCAGGCCCAACGCGCCCAGGTCGAGGCGCATCTGTCGCGCCATCCCGACGCCGCCGCCCGCGTGATGCGCGACCTGTCGCTGCGCCGCGACCTGCGCCGGGCGCTGGCCGCGCCGCCCGCGCCGCGACCGCTGCTGGGCGCCGCGCGGCGGCTTGCGACGGCGCGCCGGCGCGATGCGCAGCTGCGCCGGGTCCTGCGCATCGTGCCGGCCGTGCTGCTGGTGGGGCTGGGCTGGCTGGCCCATGCCGGCCTGGGGCCGCTGTCGGTGCGCGAAGGCGTCGCGGCGTCGCCCGCCCCCGCATCGGTCACGGCGGCCCTGTCGGCGCATCAGGTCAGCCTGCTGCGCCTGGACATGACCTCGCAGCCCGGCATCAGCCGCCTGGACCCGGTCGAGATGCGCGCCGCCACCGGCATCGTGCTGCCCCGGTTTCCCGACGACTGGACGGTGCGCGACGCGCAGGTCTTCCCCTCGCCCCAGGGTCCGGGGATCGAGATCCTGTTCGACACGCCCGATCTGGGCACGATCAGCCATTTCGCGGTCCGCGCCGGCAGCTTCGACGTGACCCTGCCCCGCCTGCACCAGACGCCCAACCACGGCATCGCCTGGTTCCAGATCGGAGAGATCGCGCATGTGCTGGTCGCGGGCGACGACCATGCCGACCCGCTGCTCGCGACATCGGTCGCGCTGTCGGACACGCTCTACTGACATCAACCAACCGGAGGTTTTCATGCAACCCATCCGCCAGACCGGCCGCAGCGCCGGTTTCGCCCCCGCCGCCGTCCTGGACGACGGCCTGCGCGCGCACATGCTGCGCATCTACAACTACATGGGCCTGGGCCTGCTGGTGACCGGGCTGGTCGCGGTCGCTGTGGCCTCGGTCCCGGCGATCTACGTGCCGATCTTCAGCTCGCCCCTGCGGTGGGTGGTGATGCTGGCGCCGCTGGCCTTCGTGATGTTCCTGTCCTTCCGGATCGAGACCGTCTCGGCCGCCACGGCGCAGACGCTGTTCTGGGCCTTTTGCGCGGTGATGGGCCTGTCGCTGGCCTCGATCTTCCTGGTCTTCACGGGCACGTCGATCGCGCGCGCCTTCTTCAGCGCCGCCGCCATGTTCGCGGGCATGAGCCTTTACGGCTACACGACCAAGCGCGACCTGTCGAAGTTCGGCAGCTTCCTGATCATGGGCCTGATCGGCGTCGTCATCGCCAGCATCATCAACATCTTCCTGGGCTCGTCCGCGCTGCAGTTCGCGATCTCGATCATCGGCATCCTGGTCTTCGTCGGCCTGACGGCCTGGGACACGCAGTCGATCAAGCTGGCCTACAGCGAACATCACGATGCCGAGACGCACCAGAAACTGGCGGTCATGGGCGCGTTGTCGCTGTACCTGAACTTCATCAACCTGTTCCAGCTGCTGCTGAGCCTGACCGGCCAGCGCGAGGAATAGGCCCCAGACAAGGACCGCATCCATGGATCAGAACGACCGCCACGCCATCGAGGGGCTGTTCGGCAAGCTGGGCCAGGCCGCACAGGCCCAGCCCCATCGCGACCCCCAGGCCGAGGCCCTGATCGCCGACCTGATGGCCCGCAACCCCGGTGCCGCCTATTACCTGGCCCAGACCGTCATCATGCAGGAACAGGCGCTGGCCGCGGCCGAACAGCAGATGCAGCAGATGCAGGCGCAGCCCGCGCCGGCCTCGGGCGGGCTGTTCGGCAAGCTGTTCGGCGGCAGCCAACCCCAGCCCCGCCCGATGGCCCATCGCCCCGCGCCCCAGCCCTACGGCCAGCCCGCCCACGGGCAGCAGCCGCAGGGGTCGGGACCGTGGAGCAGCGGCCGTCCCTCGGGCGGCGGCTTCATGGCCGGCGCGGCACAGACCGCGATGGGCGTCGCCGGCGGCGTGCTGCTGGGCAATGCCATCGGCGGCATGTTCGCAGGCCCTGCCGACGCCTCGGAGATGGAGCAGGAGCCCGCGATGGAGGAGGACGCCGGCTTCGACGACCCGGGCTTTGACGACGGCGGCTTCGAGGAATGATCACCACGGCGCCGGCCCCTATCCGGGGCCGGGCATCGCAGTGCGATAAGCGGACCCTTTGATGTCACCACATCCTCACGCGGCAGCCCCGCATCGGCCCCGGCTCAGCGACGTTCTGTCGGAACTTGCCGAAACCTGGAGCCAGCCGCGCATTTCTGTGGGTCAGCTGATCCAAGCCTTGGAAGACCGGGGACTGATCGGACTTCTGCTGATCCTGGCGGTGGCCAATGTCATTCCTAACCCACCGGGTACCTCGGCCGTTCTAGGGCTGCCAATGCTGTATCTGTCCTGGCAGATGATGCGCGGCGGCATGCCTTGGCTGCCGCAGTTCCTGGCGGCACGGTCGTTCGACATCGACCATTTCCGCACCGTGGTCGCGCGCACCACCCCCCGTTTGAACCGCGTCGAGCGACTGCTGCGTCCGCGCCTTCCCAGCCTCAGCAGCCCTGCCGCATTTCGCATCCTGGGGGCGGTCTGCCTGCTGCTGTCGGTCGTGCTGGCGATGCCGATCCCGTTCGGCAACCTGCTGCCCGCGGCGGCCATCGCGATCATCGCCCTGGGTGCGCTGGAGCGGGACGGTCTGTGGATCGCGGGCGGGGTCCTTTTTGGCATCGCCGTGTCGGTGTTTCTGGCCAGCGCGATCGTGATCGTCACCCGTGCCATACTGAGCTTCGTGGGGCTCTGACGGCGCACTCTCCCATCAACGAACTGACTGACGAAAGCTCTTCTCTATGGAACGACTGATCGAACGCGGCTTGTTTGCCAGCCGCTGGATGATGGCCCCGATGTATCTGGGGCTGGCGCTGGCGCTTCTGGTGCTGGTCTGGATCTTCATCATGGAGCTGGTTCGTTTCGTGATGATCGTCCCGGTCATGACCGTGAACGACGCGATCCTGGGCATCCTGGCACTGATCGACCTTAGCCTGGCCGCGAACCTGCTACTGATCGTGATCTTTTCCGGCTACGAGAACTTCGTCAGCCGCATGGACCTGGCCGATCACAAGGATCGCCCCGACTGGCAGGGAGAGGTCGATTTCTCCGCCCTCAAGCTGAAGCTGGTCGCATCCATCGTTGCCATCTCAGGCATCCACCTGCTCAAGGTCTTCATGGACGTGGGCCAGTACGATCCCGAACAGATCCGCTGGATGGTCGTGATCCACCTGGTCTTCGTCATCTCCGGCGTACTGCTGGCAGCGATGGACTGGATCGCAAACCACGCAAAATCCCTGAAATACCGCAAGACGCCCTGACAGTGCGCAGTATAATCCACAGCGCCCCGGAAACCCCGGGGCGCGTCTGCGTTACAAGGCTCGCACCATTACAAAGGAACCATATCACCGTGGACCACAGGTCTGACGTCCTTCACCCCTGCTGTCTTTGCAGGGTCTGCCCATGATCGCGGCGCTTTTGCTGTTCCTCTTCGGAACGCTGGTCATCCTGGCGATCATTGCCGCCAACGGCTATTTCGTGGCACAGGAATTTGCCTACATGTCCGTGGACCGGACACGGCTTGCCGCCAGTGCCGCCAAGGGCGACGCATCGGCCAAGCGGGCGCTGGCCGTGACGCGGCGCACAAGCTTCATGCTGTCCGGCGCGCAGCTTGGCATCACCGTGACCGGCCTGCTGGTCGGCTTCGTGGCCGAGCCGCTGGTCGGCCAATCGCTTGGCGTCCTGCTGGGCGGCATCGGCATCCCGACCGAGGTGGGCGTCGCCACGGGCACCATGCTGGCGCTGGTCGCTGCAACCCTGATCCAGATGATCTTTGGTGAGCTGTACCCCAAGAACCTTGCCATCGCGAACCCGGAGCCCCTGGCCCGTGGCCTGGCACGGTCGACGCTGATCTATCTGACCGTCTTCGGCTGGCTGATCGGGCTGTTCGACAAATCCGCCAACCTGCTGCTACGCGCGCTTAGGATCGAACCGGTCCATGACCTGGACGTCACCGCTTCGGCGATGGACCTGCCGCACATCATCGCAGATTCGCGCGACAGCGGCGATCTGCCCGTCGAGCTGTCGGTCATGATGGATCGCATCCTGGATTTCCCGCAACGGGACGTGGAACATGCGATGGTGCCCCGGTCGCAGGTCGATTGGGTGTCCCCCGATACGACCCTGCAGGACCTTCGCGGCCTGATGGCCCGCGCCCATACCCGCTATCCGGTTCTGGACGACGACGAGACACCCGTCGGCGTGGTCCATCTGGCGGACGTGCTGGCCCATGATGGACCGGACGCCACGGTCGCGTCGGTGATGCGCCCGGTGACGGTCATGCCGACGCTGATGCTGCTGCCGGATGCCCTGTCGCTGCTGGCCGCGTCCGAAAACCAGCTTGCCTGCGTGATCGACGAATATGGCGGTTTTGCAGGCGTCCTGACGCTGGAGGATCTGGCGATGGAGATCGTGGGAGAGATCACGGACGAACATGACGCCACCCCTGGTGATGGACTGACGGTTGACGGAGATGACACGTGGCTGATCGACGGCGACGTGCATCTGGACGAATTGCGCCGCACCATCGGTCGCGATCTTCCCCAACCCGACGTCGAGACCGTGGCGGGCCTCGTGATCGCGGAACTGGGCGCGCTGCCGGCCCAAGGGGACCGCGTGATCATCCCGCTGCCGATCGATCCGGCTGAGCTGGTGGCCCGCGACCCGACCCGCTGGCTGCTGGAGGTGGACGTGCTGCAGGTCGAACGCCATGTGCCCACTCGCCTGCGCGTGCGGTTGGCGGAGACGACCACAACGGAGGATGAAGCATGATGTCCGATCCCTTGATCGTCTTCGTTGCCACGGTGGCGCTGATCGCCCTCAGTGCACTCTTCGTGATCATCGAGTTTGCCCTGCTGGGCGCGCGGCGTCATCGGCTGGAGGAGTTGGCCCCGACGAAGCGGTCGGCGCGCGCCGCCCTGCGCGGCATGAACGACCTGACGCTGATGCTGGCGGGTGCCCAGCTGGGCATCACGGTCTGCACGTTTGCCTTGGGCGCGGTGACCAAGCCCGCACTGGACGCGTGGATGGGGCCGGTGCTGGTCTCTGTCGGCCTACCGATCTGGATCGCCGGCGGGATGGCCTTTGCGCTCTCGATGTTCATCGTGACCTTCCTGCATCTGGTCGTCGGAGAGATGGCGCCCAAATCCTGGGCCATCGCTCATCCTGAGAAATCGGCCTTGGCCGTGGGTCTGATCTCGCGCGCCTATATCTGGCCGCTGCGCCCGCTCCTGTCGTGGGTGAACCGTCTGGCGAACCGGCTCGTCCGCGCCAGTGGGGTTGAGCCGGTGGAGAAGGCCGCCGTCGGCGGCCGCGACGCCGCCACCATCCGCCAGCTGGTCGAACATTCCGGCAAGGCGGGCACGCTGGAGCCGGGCATGCAGCGGCAGCTGTCCGGCCTGATCGACCTGGGGACCGTACCGGTCTCTGCCATGATGGCCAAGGGAATCGTTCCAACGCAGGTCGGTCCGCAGGCCACTGCCGCGGATGTCCGCATGGCCGGACAGGTGTCAGGGCACATGCGGGTCCTGATGACCGGGACGGGCACGACCCCGTCGGTCGTGCATGTGCGTGATACGCTGATGCTGGACGATGCCAGCCCGGTCGCGCCCATCGCCCGACCCGCGCATGTGCTGTCGCCGACCATGCCGGTCTATGAGGCGCTCGGCCGCATGCGCGCCGCGAGCGTCCAGTTGGCCGTGGTGATGGAGAACGGGCAGATGCTGGGTGTCCTCTCTCTGTCCGACATCGTCAAGCGCGTCCTGCCCGCCGGCAAGCCTGCGATGGCGCCTACATGAAACAAAGGCCCCGGCGATACGTGGCGAAGGTCCAATCCATGAAGCAACGCCACACGCCGGGGCCCTATGACGCTTTAATTCCAGTACCAGAGAGCGACAATTGGGTCGCCTCGCACGTGGGACAGTGCCCTGGCGGCTAATTTCCTATGATGCCCCCGCCCCCGACTGCACTATGTGACCGGCGACAAGGAGATGCCTATGGCCAGCAGCAAGGCCCTAACCGCACCCACGTTCCTCCATTCCATTGCCATACTTCCCCATCACATTGACCAAATGGGGCATGTGAATAATGCAGTCTATCTCCAATGGGTTCAGGAGGCCGTAGTAGCGTATTGGCAATGCAAGTCCTCCGAGCCCGCACGTGATCAGTTGCTCTGGGTGGCTCTCAAGCACGAGATTACCTATCGCCTGCCGCTCTTTCTTGGTGACGATGTAGTAGCCGAGGTAACGGCGATCGGAACACGCGGATCCCGGGCAACCTTTGTGACCCGGTTCCGGCGCGGGGACGATTTGGCGGCCGAGGTCCGGAGTTCTTGGTGCTGCGTTGATGCCAAAACCCGCCGCCCCCGTCGGATCGACGCCAGTGTATCCGACGCCTTCCTGCTGCAGGGTGGCCGATTGTCTAAATAGGTCGGGAGACCAGTTTGGACTTTGGTGAACCCCACCGCCCGCTACGCAGCCGACCAGTGCGCGTTACGGCCGAACGAATAGCCTGGGTAACTTGTACCGTGCCTCGGCAAGTCAAGCGAAAACACAAAATTAACCAATCTGCCTGATCAAAAGGTTATTCCGCTTTCTTAGCTTAGCAAATCCTTCCAGACCCCGCGCTCAAGAGACCTAGCGCGGATCAGTGGATGCACCCCTCTTTGCCCTCATGCCAGCAATGTTCAAAAACGATCGTTGATGCAGCAACGCCAAACGTGTTGCAAAATCCGTCAAATGAGCGAGTTTTGCAGCATGCCCACTATGGGGTGACTTATGCAGCATTGATGAGGGCAAACGTGGCGACAGTTGGCTATTCCCGCGTATCGACGAGCGGCCAAGACCATCGTCTACAGAACGATGCCCTTGAAGCGGCCAGGTGTGACTACATCGTATCTGAGGTGGGCAGCGGGGCAAATGAAAATGGCCGACCGCAACTGCAGAAGCTCTTGGGGGTGCTGTCTGCCAACGATACTTTGGTTGTCTGGCGCCTGGACCGGCTTGCGCGCAGTGTTAAGGAGCTGATCGCGATTGCCAATGACCTAGCTGACCGAAACATCAGCCTCCGATCACTAAACGAGCTGATCGACACGACAACGCCGCAGGGCAGGATGATCTTCCACGTTTTTGCAATGATTGCTCAGTTCGAACGAGATCTGATTGCAGAGCGAACGAAAGCGGGACTCGAAGCTGCCCGAAGTCGAGGCAGCCAGTTTGGACGCAAACGCCTTTTGACCCCGGCACAGATACGTCAGGCCCAAGACTGGCTGGCCTCAAAGAAAATGACACAGGCTCAGGCAGCGAAGGCACTTGGAGTTAGCCGCGCTACCCTTATGCGCGCCATTGCACTGAAGTTGGATGCCTCAAAATGATCGCTGGACTCGCGATCCTGGCGCTAAGTCAGATGACGGCTCCGGGCCTTGAACCCTCAATGCAGCAGGTTCTTCATCTGTGCGTAACGCCGAATGATCCAATCGAGGACGAACAGGCACTCACTCACTACGGTCTATCTGTCAGGGATGAATATGACCGTTATTTCAACGATCTGAACGCCTATTTGCTGTGCTTGCAGCAGTCTCAGGCCGACATAATCCAACAAGGCAACCGGTGGCATAACCGGTACAAAAGCGCGATAGCAGGAAACATAATTGAATGATGCAACATTTCATTTATGTTGTAACCTGTCGTTTGCCTATGGTAGCTCGCTCGAACGGAGGTCTATGATGCAACTGAAATACCTAGCGGCAGCAGCGTTCGCGTCGGCCTCTCTAGCATCAGCGCCGAAAGTGGACGCCTACCCAATCGACTGTGCAATCCTCTTGTGCATGGCTGGTGGGTTCCCTCCATCGGCTGAATGTACTGCCGCCCAGGTCGAGGTGATCCGGCGAGTGACGCCGTGGCCGATTGAGCCGCCGTTGCAGCTCTGGAACTGTCCGATGGGTGGTAGCGGGTCAGTGCCCGTTCCAAGCCTAGGCTCGGACGGTCTCACTCCAGAAATCCGGCAGTATCGTGATGCCGTTGAGGTTTGGGAACTTTCCAAGCGAAGCCAAAGCGGCAGTGGCGGGCGTGAAGTCTCTACATCCGCGTTCCGAAATTTTTACAACAGCGAGGGTGACTTCGTCCGGCAGGCACAAAGCAATATCCCGAGTTGGGTTAGTGCTGCGGTGACAGAGAATACAGGCAACGCCTTTAGCTCTGAATACGGCAACTTCCGGGCCATCCTCTTGCGGATGCAGGACCATACCGGCGCGTATACCAGCGAGTGGGTTAGGTACTGATGCGTGTGAAGAGCCGCCGACCGCTACACAAAGAATTGCCGCTAACCCCTTGCATGCGTAAGGTGATCGGCAAAATGCCCGTAAAGGGGAAAGGGACGAGCAGAATCAGATAAAAGACCAGCCCAAAAGCAAAACCCCCCGCGCGGGGGTCCGCACGAGGGGGCTTAAGGTTGATAACACAGGTTTGGCGACCTGAATTAGCACTTGTTCACCTGCTATAGTTATCTTCCCGTCCCCGAAAATCAAGAGCAAAAGCGCATCTGTGCGAACGGATGAGACTTGCCTGCGGACACCGCGCTTCTTGAATTCGAGGAGCAGGATATGCCTACAACCGCAGCCGCAACAGGCGGCACTTTTTTCAAACGCCTTGGGGGCGTGATTTCAGGCGCGGGCGCCGACAATCAGGCAACTGGCCGCACCCCAATACGCCGTAACTCTCGCCGTGCAGGGTCGTGTGAAGCGTCTTTCTGGCACGGCACGTCTCGCCAAGAGGTTCAAAGAATCCTCCGTGCCGCGCAACGCTACGAGCTGGAAGGCAAGAAGCCTGGTCGGCGCAATGGCCCCTTGGGTGGCGTAGCTCTGGAGCTTCTGACCCTTTTCGCCAATCTTGTGAGCTTTAAGACGGGCAGACTAGACCCTTCACTTGACTGGATCACGGGCAAGCTGAAGCGGTCGCGGGATGCCGTTGTTCGCGCCATGAAGGCGCTACGCGATCATGGCTTTCTGGACTGGCTGCGCCGGTACGAACCTACGCCGAATGAGGGCCGTGGGCCGCAGGTTCGGCAAGTCAGCAATGCTTATCGACTATCGGCGCCAAAGCGCGCTCTGGCGCTTCTGGGACGTTGGGCAAGCCGTCCCGCTTTGCCGGACGATGAAGGAAGCGAACGCTCTGATCGCAGCACTATGGAGGCTGAGTTCAAAGCAACATTGGATCTTAGCGGCTATGCGGCTTTCCAGTGCGGTGACTCCCCTCTTGGAAAGGCTCTCGCACAGCTGGGAAAATCCATCGATTTACGCGAGTCCGTCAAGCGGACTGAATCCCAAGCTACCTCTTATTCTTATGCTAAAAACTAGCGCCGACAGGCCCCATCGTAATTTTGGGAAAGTTATAAGCGAAGCACAAGCGCGGGAAATATGCGTCACAGACACATAACCTTTATGGCAAAAGCCTCAGCCACTGTTCGTGACGCGATGTTGCATGGCTGGAGAAAACAGCATGTTGCAGCCGGTCAGTAATGCAAGACCGTTTCAAGCAGGGATAGCGCAGAACATAGGTTTTTCGTTGACGTGAATACCTTGATCACGACGGGTTCAGACCTTGGCAAAGAGAGAGAACCGTCAAGCGTTCCTACGATACCACGCACGCTGGCGAGCATGACGGATCAACAAAAATCCTACGCCAAGCAGAACGAGCGCGCCTTCCCATTCCCCGGTAACAAGAGCCTGGAGACCAAGGACTGCCAAGAGGATGCCAATAAAAAGACCCCGCCCCTTGCGACGGTAGTTTGCGCCGCACGCCGCGCAAACTGTGTAGCCTTGACTGACCTCCGTGCCGCAATGCCCACAAAAGCGAGATGCGCTGATTTCGGTATCATTGTTATGAACATGCATCATTGCCATCGTCTTCGCTCCTGCTTCCGTGCCGCCTTTTCCTAGCATCGCACCTAATCTTCAACCTACGCCAGATCGCATTGTAAGCCCCTACAACCTCGATCTTGCGATGTTCGGCTTCAAGAAGCTCATTCCGCTCAAGCGGCGTCAGGTGATCTTTCCAAGACATAACGCCATTGTACGCTATTTTTTGGCATACAGGTAGCTACCTCCGCGTTGAGCTAGAATAATTTTTGTACCGTTTACTGGATAGTAGTCGCGCGTAGAGGGCGGGGGCTGTGCTGGAACATTTGAGCTTCCCAAAGATTGGCGTAGAGGAAATTGATCAATTGACAGTGGTAAGGTTTTCATGACCTTCTGCGCAGCTTTCAAAACAGGAGGAAGCAATGAAAGAGAACCTTACGCTGTTCATGCCTGTGCTTCCCCCACCTGGGACGAAAGGCTTTTTGGTTCTGGAGCATCTGACCGCTTCAGAGCTGGAGGATCGGGGGCAGGAAACAATGGCTGACAGTGTTATCAGGCTCAGCCTCTGCGACACTAGGGACGGGGAGAACCCGGTTCCAGTCTATGAGCTTCTGCTTTCCGAGGACGAAACCCATAACCCTATCGAAGCCCAAAACCGTATCAGGACTTGGGCTGCGGGCTTCATGATGGGGGCGCGGTACGCAGGCGAAACCATCGGCTTAAACATCAAGCCCATGCAGACAATCTGACAGCAGTAGGGGCTCAACGTTAAGCCTAAGAGCTAACTTTTATGATCTGTCCTTGACGCCGCAGGGGGTGTTCGGGTTATGGCTGGTGTTCCCGTATTGTTCTAATAGCCATGACCCTGCACTTAAGCCCTATCAAGATCACGCTCGTAGACCGGCATGTGCCCCTGGCATCCATGCCGGTTCCAGCCGGTTTTCCGTCACCTGCCGCGGATGATCTTGAGGATACGATCGACCCGATCAAGTGGGTGGTGCGGCATGAACATGCGACCTTCTGGTGGCGCGTGTCCGGCGACAGTCTGGAGGCAGAGGGTATCCTGGACGGCGACCTGATCGCCGTGGATCGCGCAGGCAAGCGCCGCCATGGCCGTATCGTCGTCGCGGTGGTCGATGGCGCCATTACCGTCAAGAAGCTCGCCAAGCGCGATGGCGTTTGGTTTCTCGATCCGCGCGCCCGAGCGGATGGCTATGCCACAATCCCGGTCACGGAGACGACCGAGATATGGGGGGTTGTCGCCGGCGTGGTCCGCCGCCTGCCCATCGAATAGGGGCAGGTACGGTGGAGCAATCCGACCGACCCATTGCGCTGATCGACTGCAACAATTTCTACGTCAGCTGTGAACGTCTGTTTGATGTGTCGTTGCGTGGCATCCCCGTCATTGTTCTATCGAACAATGACGGTTGTGCAGTCGCCCGTAGCGAAGAAGCGAAGCAATTTGTAAAAATGGGCGAACCTGTTTTCAAAATCAGAGATTTGATAAAGAGACATGGAATTATAACATTATCAAGTAATTACACGCTGTATGGTGACGTAAGTCGTAGAGTCACCGAGGTCCTGCACAGCTATTCCCCGCGCCTTGAGACATACTCAATTGACGAAAGCTTTGTCGATTTATCCGGCTTCGGGGATCGCATGGAGGCCCATGCCGCACGGATGCGGGATGCGGTTAGAACCGAGACCGGCATTCCAACCTGCGTAGGCATCGCCCCTACCAAGACGCTTGCCAAGCTGGCGAACTATGCTGCCAAGAAGAACCCACTCTTTTCCGGCGTCTGCAATCTCATGGACCAGGATGTGCGGGACTATGTGATGCGCCGCATTCCCATTGGAGAAATCTGGGGCGTCGGGTCCGCGACCGAGGCCAAGCTGAAGGCCCAGGGGATCAACTCTGCCGCCGAGCTGCGCGACCTGCCTTTGGCCTTAGGTCGGAAGATCGGCACGGTTGTTCTGGAACGCCTGGTGGCCGAGCTGCGTGGGATACCTTGCATAGATTTTGAGGACGTGCCCCCACAGCGCAAGGGCATGGCCGTCACCCGCTCCGCGGGCACGCCCATGACCAGCTTTGACACCTTGGCCCAAGCCATCAGCGCTCATGCCACACGGGCGGCCGAGAAGCTGCGGCAGCACGGCTTGGTGGCAGGCACGATGACGGTGTTCTACCACACCAACCCGCACAAGCCCGACAGGCCGCGCCATTCCTTTTCGCGCAGCATCCGCCTGCGGCCCATGTCAAACCATACATTCGACCTGGTGGATGCCGCCGTGGCCGCTGCGCGGCGGGGCTGGAAAGGCGATCCGTCCGGAAACGGCTATGGCTACACCAAGGCCGGGATCATCCTCGATGACCTGCTGGCCGAGGCCGACCGACCCGTCATGCTGTTTCCCCCGGATAGGCCACGCGACGCGCGCCTGACAGACGCACTCGATGCGATCAATGACCGCTTCGGCAAGAAGACGATGGTGCTGGCACGGGAAGGCGTTAGCCGATCCTGGGCGACTAAGGCCGACCATCGGTCGCCGCGCTACACAACGCGGATCAGCGAGCTACCTACTTTGCGGGTGTGACGTTCAGGTGACTTATTATATCACGCAATGGACCCCATCACCTTGATCGCCACTGCCTCTGCTTTTCACGCAAGTATGGATTATAACGGTTGTCGTATAGTACAAGCACCTGGGTTTTTTAGCAGTTTTGTAATGGCCCTAGTCAGGAAAATCACATGAATACTAGGAACGCCTTTTCAGAGCTATGCGAGTTGGTCATTCGGGTTGTGCCTTCGGAAACGCCGGAGGGCGAATTAGATTGCATTGTTGAATTGCGTCTGGCCTCAGGAGACGTCGATCTAGACGAAGAGAGCTGCGAGATCTCAATATCTAAACTGACGCTATACTTGGACTTGGAGGGAGCAATACCAGTTCCTGGCAGCCGCCTTGGTGAGCCACGCAAGCAACAGACTTCCGAAATGGACAGGGTTACTACTCAAGAGAATAAGGTAGCCACTGCTTTCAACGCGTCAGCACACGCAAATCTCGACATTACTGGTCCTGCGCTTGGAGCCTCTGCTTCAGGCGAGGTCAAGGCGGCGGTGCAGCGTGAAACGGTCCTGACCAGACATGACCGCTTGGTGCACCATCGAGTGAAGGCGCTGCCAAACCTCCGTTGGGAAGTTAGAGAAGAGGATGAAAGTCGGCTCGACGGGACATATCTAGAGAGCGACAGTTTGATGCGATTCACACGCACAGAGAGAGCTAATCGAACAGCTGTACTAGCGCGTGCTACCGTCAGGCAAAGGGATGTGGCGATCAGCCAAGTCATGAAGGACCCGCTTTCCTGGAAGTATTTTGAGCGGTTCAACACGACACAGCGCCGCCTGCTGAACATATTCATTGCGAAGTCGATAGATTCTGCGGTCCGTGGAAACGGAAAGTTCGTCGGCGAAATCACATTGTCCTCAGCGAACATCGAGCTACCAGATGAAGAGTGACGCTAGTCTTCAAGACCTTCTGAATCCCGAAGATATTGAAGCAGCCTTCAAGAGCGTCGCCGGGACATCGGGAGAATTTTCGGAAACATGCGCCACGCTGCGCCTTGATCCTGTGCGGGACTTTCGCTTCAGTGACCTTCGGAATGTTGATTTTTCGATGGCAGACTTGCGCGGGTTCGATTTTCGCGGCGCAGACCTGCGTGGTAGCTACGGAACTGACATCATCTTCGACAGCAGCACCAACTTTGAGGGGGCCGACCTCCAAGGATCATGCTTTGCGTCCTACTACCGAGAATTCTTGCTCTTCAAAGAAAACCCGATGGCCGCACGCATGTATCGCACTCTACTCGAAGGCGATCCCTTTGAAATATCCGGCTGGCTACATGAACGATATAGAAATCAGCGGGAGAGGCACTCGATCCTTAAGAAGGCTGACCGAGAGACCGCGGCAATCCTCTGCCAGAAGCTACTTGCCGACGACATCGACCTAACCAAGCGCACCGACCTATTCTACTTCCTCAGGAGCATCACCACCTCCCGCATCGAACTCCGCGAACTGATGTTAAGCATCTTCGCGCGACAGAGTGAGAACACGTCGTTGATTGAAAAATTCACGACAATTGCATCTAGTCTTCACGGACATGACCCGGATGTGAGGGGCTTCATCATCCAACTCTGCACGGCAAAATCTCCGCGTGTCCGTTTGTCTGCATTCAAGGCAAGCGCGAACATCGGCATTTTCATGCAGAATTTTGAGAAGATGAAGGAGTTGTTTCTATGCCCGGAGAATGTCGGCATTCGAAAGCAGCTGATCCTTGAGGCCGCTATCAGCTTGGGGCGGCATCACGTGGCTTCTGTCAATCGAGCCGCTCTATTGAGTGACGTAGAGGGAGAGGACGTCTTAGATCTGCCAGAGCTTTTTGAGGACGCTGCGGGGACGAAGATTTCAACGGCCATTCGGGATCGCCTAGTGTCAATAGAGGCTCGGCTTAATCCAGACGGGGCATCTAGAAAGAAAGCCTCAGCTAAATCCTCACCCGTTACCATTCCGATCATCTACGAGAGACAAGCCGAAGTCCTGTGTTCGGCACCTGTGCTTCGCACCATTTTTGCCCGTGACAAGCCTGTTCAGTCGATGGCTGCAAAGGCGCGCATTGCCGCCCGCCAAGAACGTGAGAAAAAACAAATGGCCGAGGAGCTTGTCCGGATCAAAACTTGGATCGTTAGGAACTCCCCTTAGCGCTAGATAGCTCCGGCCAAAGATAGAGGATTAGAAAGCCCGGCTGGACGCCGGGCTTGTGTCTGATCCTGCGGACGGGCCGGGGGATCGACGCGGGCCAAGGCCCGCGCTCACCCCCACCCCGACGATCTTTCATTTCATATCCGCCAACAGACCTGATCGGCCCTGTCAAAAGACAAGCGCCGCCTGCGGCGTCGTCTCCACCGGGGGCCGTGTCCTCGCCTTCGGCTGCGGGCCGCACCACCCCCCG
>VGDE01000002.1 GCA_016869875.1 Alphaproteobacteria bacterium | reverse complement strand
CGCGGAGCAGATCGAGGGCTTGCCCGCCGAATACTACGGCAATCCCGCCGAAGCCCCGCGCGATCTTGGCACCGAAGCTGACCCGACACTTGACGCTTTCTTTGCCGCAACCGGGGCCGAGATCCGCACCAGCGACAAGGCGCAGGCATACTACAATCCCACCGAGGACTTCATTCACATGCCGCCGATTGCGACGTTCCATAACGCGGCAGGCTACTATGGCACATTGGCCCATGAAGCCACGCATTGGACCGGCCACGCCAGCCGCCTTGACCGCTTTTCCCGTTTTACTGACCGCAAATCTTATGCGTTCGAGGAACTGGTGGCGGAAATCGGCAACTGCATGGTTTGCGCGCAGCTTGGCCTGACCCCCGACTTTGCCCAATCTGGGGCTTATGTGAAAAGTTGGCTGCGCGCCTTGAACGACGACAAACGGCTGATCTTCAAAGCCGCCAGCGAGGCCCAGAAAGCCGCTGACCTGCTGACCAAGCGCCAGCGTGTCGAAGAAGAGAGGGCGGCCGCGTGAGCGGCCCCCCGCCCGAACTGTCGTGCCGCAAATGCGGCACGACCAATCCCACGGTCTATCTGGCCCCTGTCACTGCCGGGGGAACCGGAACGTGCATCTGCATGGGGTGCGCGGAAGCTCGCGGTTGGCTGGACCGAGACGGAAACTTGAAACAGGGGGTTGGGCTGTGACCTATGAAATCCGCGACGATCCAGACGACCTGCCCATCCTTTGCGCGACCTTGGCCGAAGCGGAGCGGCGCGGCAGACGCCGCGCCGCCCGGATCGGATCGCCCGTACTGATCTATGAAATCGACAGCCGGGGTGGCGAAAGGTTTGTGGGGGTCTGCTGACCCCCCTGCCCTGTCCCTCTGTCCTGGCGCGCAAAGAGAATGTCGGGCGGGCGGGCTGGCAGCTTCGCCCGCCAACCCGCCCGCCCGAGGCTTCGCCTTACATCGCAGCGCGGCAAGCCGCGCCACATGATCCTTGTGCGTTTCACGCAGACGCCGCCTGACGGCGGCTTGTGGCGGCGGCTTCGCCACCACGGGCGCGTAAGGAAAGGTGCCGCTTTACAGGATGGATTTGACCACAGCCCACTCACGTCCCTTCGCTCTATGGGGGCCGTTCCGTTCGTGGACTGCGAGCCCGTGACCCCAAGATGGGCCACGGGTGGACAAATCCCGTTCGGGCAAGGCTGTCAAAAAGGTAAAAAGAGAGTGTGCTGCAGACCGTTTATCAAATCTTTGCACCGCAGGTAACGGGGAACGGCGAAACCGTATCCAACTGCAAAGTCTGATCTCCAGCAGTAAGGGTCAACTCAGATCCGCTGCGCAAACCTTCGATTAGCGACGTCCAACTTGCCGCATCACTTGGCAATACGCTGCCGTATCGCATTTGGAAGATGAAAGACGCTTCACCCGATTGCAGAGTGACCTCGCCTTCATAGTCGTCTTCTCCAAATTCTATTCGTGCAGAGTAGATTGGAGGTATGAAAGCGCCTTTAGGGTCGCAGATGACTTGCATGTCTATGCCGTCCGCTTCGTAGTCGTAGATTTCAAGACCACGAAAGTCGGTTGTATGCTGCCAAGCGGATGCCGGAGCAGACATGACGAGAAGTGTAGTAAGAGTGGATACCAGACGATCTATCATTTCGTGAATTCCTTGATAACAAGGTCCAGTTTTGCAAACCAAGCTGGTTCTATCTGACCCAGCAGGAGACTGGCCCGAGAGGCATTCGCCCCTCCCCTGACCTGTTTTTCGATGGCTGATATGGTTTGCTGTCTCACCGCTGGTCTTACGCGATAAGCGTATTTTCCTGGTCCGCTTGGTTCTGCGACCTGGGGAACATAGTGAGGACTGAAATCAACGGTCGGCAGGCTACGGTAAGCCACACGAAAAACATCACTTACATCAATACCGTTATCCTCAAGGCTTTTCAGGGCATCAACATGACGCTCAAGAACTCTAAGCCTCAAAGACAAATTGATATACCCATCAGCTCTGCGACGTGGAGGTAAGGCAAGGTCAAGAAGTGTGTTCGCTTCGGTGTCTGCCTCTACATTGTCGCTGCCTTTGGGTTTTGTCGGTGCTTCAACTCTGGCATTCTTAGCTGGCTGCGACAGGCTTGCCTTATCTTCAGACTCATCGGGAACATGAGTTGCTGGCTTTGGTATTTCTACGGAGCCAGTATCGGCTTTTGCACTAACTTCATCTTCCTGCGACTGGTCTTTGGTTTTACTCCCCTTATCAGACGCTTTTCTTTTATTCTCGAACGCCTCGATAGCATCTACTTTCAGGGTTGTGTAGTCGGAACGGTCCCGAACGGGTTTGACAACCTCATCAAAACCTGTGGAGTCTGCACGGGTAACTTTTATTCGTTCACGAGCCATTTGCTTTACTCATTTTGCGTTCTTCAAAAATGCAGTTTCCTAGCAATATTGCCAGTGCCATAGCTGCTTCGAAATGGCGCAACTTCATTTTTGAGGATGCGTCAGTCTTTTCCCTATGTTCCTTTATAATCATCCCGAGGGTTCCCCGCTCTTCTATCTCCTGATAAATCGGCTTTTCCGGGATCATGATATCAAGCGGATCGAGCTGGTTTATTATCTCGTAATGTCTCTCAAATTCCCTTACGCCGACTCCATCTGGTTTGGGCGTTCCTTTAACATGGGTCAATAGCTTCGGATTGACCCTGGACATTACGACATGCAGTGGAGGAATTCTGCTCGGGTCTTCCGCTCTTGCCTTCAGGTCTTTGTGCCAGTTGATGGTTTCTTTAGTTCGGTCACTATCGGCTTTCGCATTGAGGCATGGAATTATCAACGCGTCTGCAACGCTTGCAAGATCTACGCCAAAATCCACACCCTCGCCCTTTGTATCAATGATGATAAATTTCACCTTGTCGTCGAACTCGTCGACTAAATCGAACAAATCCCTTTCAGGAGAAACAGTTCGAACGATCAAGTTATCTTCTGCGAGGTTGTTGGTCTTACTGACAGCCCACCAAGTCAGAATGTCCTTGTTCGGATCGAGGTCAATCACCAAGCACTTATGGCCGGTGTAGGTCATCGAGGATGAAAGCAGTTTGACGATAGTAGATTTTCCAGCGCCGCCCTTCTTGCTCATCAGTCCAAGCACAATCGCCATTCGTCATTCCTTTTAGTTGCTCTGCGTCATCCTGATCACTTTGCAGGTCAGTATCTCGTTCACCCTTATGTGTCGTTTCATCCAACGTCATGTCAATAGGTAACGTATCCGGTAACGTATCCGGTAACGTATCCGGTAAAGTATTCAGTAACGTATCGGTTAACGTAACTTGTAACGTACTGAGTAACGTAACTGGTAACGTGTTCGGTAACGTAACCACTGAGGTATCTGGTTAGGTAACGACTACCGTATGACACGATGCAGTTTGAGGCCCATCGGCTGCAGTGAGCGGTTGAAAGCCCCCCTGGCGTCATAAGGCCCTCTATTTTGACCGCTGAGTGCCCTTTCTTGCTTCCGGGTGTGCCACCCTACCATCTGGTGCGATCTAGCCCTCTGTCGGCCTTGTGCGGGCCTCCGGGGCTATTCTTCGGGAGCAGGCTTCGCTGCACCCTCAGTCCCGGCAAATTGAACTCTACTATCGCCTTTAAGCCGATTTCCTTGACAGTCATCGTCTTAAAGGCGATAGTAGAGTGTATATTTGGCAAGAAATGGAAGTGTAATTTTTTACACTGTAGGCATGGCCGGAAGATCAAAGAAGCTCACTCCCGCTGACGAGAAAAAGATCGCCGCTTCAGTCCGTTCAGGGGTGCCTGTGACGGTGCTGGCGACGACCTATGGTGTCACACGGCCGACGATCTATCGCGCCGTTCGCAGCTTCCACGACAAGGAAGCCGTGGCTGATGTCAGCACGGCGGCGGTGTCATTCACGGTGGATCGGCCCAGTCTTCAGGCGTTCGATGCCTTCACTGGACGCCTTGGATTGAAGAGCAGGGCAGATGCGCTGCGCCGCGTGTGCCGCGTTCCAGCCGGTTTTCTGGAGCCGGACCCCGACCTGGCCGACGCTTTGCGGGACGTCGCGGTGCAGCTGGCGGCGCTCGGGCGGAACGTGAACCAGCTCGTTGCCACCAAGAACTACGAGGTCCGGCGCGGTCAGAAGCTGAAGCTCACCAAGCCGCAGCAGCAGCTTCTGGCTGATCTTCTTGATCACATCGACGGCGTGTCGGTGATCGTGCGCGAGATCGAGGGCAAGCGCGCGTCCCATACGGTTCGCCGTTTTGTCGAAGGAATGAAAGGGAACAGCAATGGGGTGGACTAATGCTGTTGCCGGTGTTTCCACCAGGCTTTTTGAAGACGGTTGGGAAAAGATCGGCGGAGGCGGAGGGCTTCGCAATGCACGGCATATGGCACGGGCGGCACAAGGCGCATCCCCGGCCATTTTCAAGATGATCCGCACGGGTGGGTGTTCATCGAAGGGACAGCTATCGGCCCAATTCAATTACCTGTTCAGCAAAAGTGTTGATGTGCATGATTCACGCGGATTGCTGGATGGCCAGAAGCGCTTGTCAGGCGATCAGATCGAGCGGGCCGTGTCGCGTTGGGCCGATGACTGGAAAGGGCAGATGAATGCGGCCCGAACAAGCCATATGGTTATGTCGTTTCCGCGCAATGCCAAGCCGCAGCATGTCAGCCTGATTGCCGGAGAAATCTGTAGGGAAAAGCTTGGCAGTCGGTTCGATTACATGATTGCCGTTCATACCGACAGCCCGAACAAAAACCCGCATGCCCATATCATCGTCAATCGGCGGGGCAGGGAACCGGGGGATTATTTCACACTCCGTCAGGGCACCGAATTCACCTATCAAGCCTTCAAGGAGGCCATGGTGGATCACGCCAAACGCTATGGCCTTCAGCTTGAAGCCACCACGCGTTTGCAGCGCGGGCATATCAATCACGCCCCCACCGATGCCGAGTGGCTGCGGGCGAAGGAAAAGGCAGTGACGACAGGCACTGCCTTCGAGGCTCCTGCGGGAAAGCCTCGAACCGGTAACGCGCTGATCAGTGCCACCGAAGAAGTCCGCGACTGGTCCCTGCGCTATCGCGACTTGGCGAGCTATGCCTCGCAAGCAAATTTGCAGGATCTGACGACCGCATTTGAGAAGGCATCAGCCGTCCTGTCCCAGGGCGGCGTCATTGTATCCAAAGGAGAACCTTACATGTCTGTCCAAGAGGATTTTGACAAAGCCGCAGCCAACTTAAGGCTCGCTGTCGATGAGGCTGAGGTAAGAATTACTGACGCTGCCCCGAACCAGCGCCCGGCGATGGAACGCCAGCTGTCCGAGGCGCTGTCCTCGGTCGAGCATTTGCAACCGCTTGGTGCCCGGTCTCGCGATTTGAGCGAAGCGGCCAGCGAGGAAGGCATCTACTCTGCGCAGAACGTTCAGGAAGTGAACACGCGCTTTGCGCTGGAAGGTCGCGACAAGCTGAATGCCGCGCTGGATGGCACCGGCATTGATCCTGTCGAAGTCGAGGCCCGGATGCGCGTTGCTGCCAATTCCGCGGCGCTGGAAGCCCGTTGGGTTCAGCAGGACCTGCAAAGCGTGGCCGACCTGCGCGGGCTCGATCTTCGCAACGAGGCACAGCTGCAACAGGCCATTGAAGTTGTCGATGCTGCCTATGATCGAGTGGCGGCAGACTATGGTGTCGATGATGCCATTTATCAGCGCGCGGCTGCACAGCGTGGTGCGGCAATCGAGACGTCCGAACCGGGCCATGATACCGCCGCGCAGATCGAGCGTATCCGCGAGGTCGATGCGCAGGAGAGGGCGCCGGTTACGTCTATCGGGTCGGGTGATGGCGAGGGCCGCGATCATTCCGACCTTACGCGGTATGCCAATCCAGTTGGTGCAGAGGATGAACGCCGGCTGCGCGAGGCCATCGAGCGGGCATTGACCCGCGAGGAACTGGCGGCGCTCAAGAACGGCGACGCGGAGGTTCTGCGAGGCGTTGGGGATCGGCAGGACCAGTTGACCCTTGCACGGGATTATTTGCGCGTTAGCGACGATCCTACCGCACAGCATGGCATCGACCGCGTGAGCGACGAGCTGACCGCCGAGCGGGACCGGGTTCGTCAGGAACGCGGGCATGAGGGAGGCGGACATGAATAAACTGCGTCTTTTTGGGGGCGTCCTGTTGTTCGCCCTCATCGCCACTGGCTTCGCCTATGTCGTCGGAACTGGCTTTCTGTCGTTCCGTTACGGCTTCAATGGGCAATATCTGGATTGGACTTGGATCGCGACCGGTTACTTCGCAATCAAGCATAACGACCCGCAAGCATTCCAGATTTTGAACCTGATCTGGGCCGGATTTATTATCCTGTCGCTTTTGTTTTCTGCCAAGGTACTCACAGAGGGCTTGACCACTTTCGGCCGCGCCCATTGGCAAAGCCGCCGCGAACTGAAAGCCAATAAGTTTTTCCAGAAACCCGGCCAAGGGTTTGTTGTCGGTAAACTTGGCTCACCGAAGGGCAGGGCGAAATTTCTGTGTTCGGCATCTTTTCCTCACTGCCTCCTGGTCGCACCCACGGGCGCAGGTAAAGGCATCAGCTTTGTTATTCCGAACCTTCTCTTGTTTCAGGGCAGTGCCGTTGTGTTGGACGTGAAGGGCGAGAACTTCGAACTGACCAGCCGTCACCGTCGATCCATGGGCGACAAAATCTGGCGTTTCGCGCCGCTGGATTGGAGCGGCAACAGCCATCGCTATAATCCTCTGGACCGGATCAATGCGCTTCCGAACCCGGATCAGCGGCAAATGGAAATACGCCTGCTGGCCGAACTGTTCTTGCAGACCGAGGACGATAGCGCAAAGGGTCTGTTGGACGGCGGTATCGACCTGTTCGTGGCCTGCGGTATCTTTGCAATTGAACGCGGCACCCCGACTCTGGGCGAGATTTACCGCTTGGCATCGGCAGGGGGAGACAAGCAGAAGCAGTATCTGTCCTATGCCGACAAGGTGCAAAGCCATGCTGCACGTCTGATGTTCGAGCGGCTTGCCTCGACCAATGATCGCACCCTGACCTCCTATCTGTCGCTGCTGATGACTTCAGGCCTCAGTCTGTGGTCTAACCCTGCGATTGACCGGGCGACCGAGACAAGCGATTTCAGTTTTCATGATTTCCGCCGCACGCCGCAGACAGCATATTTTGTGGCACCGCCCCATGACAAGATCCGGGCCGTTGCACCACTAGTTCGGCTGTTCTTCTCGGACCTGCTGTCCAGCCTGCACGATCATCTTCCGGGCAAGGACGAACCTTGGCCCGTGATGATCATGCTGGACGAGTTCGACATGCTCGGTCGCATGCCGAGCGTTACGGACAGTATCAAGACCCTGCGCGCTTACGGCGGGCATCTGGCAATCGTCACTCAGACCATCCCGGCGCTGGACAAGATTTATGGCGAGGACACCCGCCTGTCGCTGCAAGGTGGTGCCGGTGTGAAGATCTATCTCGCCCCATCCGAGCAGCGCACGAAGTCGGAGCTGTCCGCTGCGGTCGGCAAGACCACACACCGCGTTACGTCAAAGTCCAAGACCATCGGAAAGGGGCCTTTCTCGGGGATCAATATATCCGAACGGAGCGAGGACCGCGATCTTCTGACCGAGGACGAAGCCGGCAGGCTGCACGAGGACACGGTGATCATCCTTGCCAATGGTCAGCACCCCATCCAGGCGCGTCGGATCAAGTATTTTGACGACAGGACGCTGAAACCCATCTTCTTGGCGCAAAAGGGTCAACTGCCCGCACCTGATCCGAAGGATGCTGAAATTCGTGACCTGCGCGGAGATCTTGTCAGAACCACCCATCGGCTAGATGAACTGACAGACAAAATCAAAGAGGGTGGTAAGAGGCGCAGTCGTGTCAAATCTGCTCTCAAGTCAATTGTTCTAGTCTCGCCTGAGGAGAAGAAACAAGCCAAAGCCGCGCCAGCAAACGGTGATCCTGTCAAAGCGTTGCCAGCCGTGGTGCGGCGCAGAAATCCTAATAAGTCAGAAGAAAAAGCACCTGTTCTTGAAGCAAATGATGAGTCGATCAAATTGCTTGTTGATACTGCCTCGAAGGTGAAATCTATTTCGGCAGAAGGTGATGGAGAAGGCGCAGCCGTGGAAGCAGCCCAATAGAAGAACGGGCGGCCTTTCGGCCGCCCGTTCTTCTATCTTCTGAGCGGATTACTTGATCAGTAGATCATCGACGCTGCCCCCGGCATCCAGATGACCCTTTACCCAACGGGGCTGACGTCCCCGGCCTGTCCAGGTCTCAGATGAGTTTTCAGGATTGGCATACTTTGCTGCAACGGTCGCCTTAGCCGCCTTTCCTTCAACAAACAGTTCCTTGAGAGAAAACCCATGTTCCTCTGCCGCCTGCTGTATAGCGGCCATGGCCTGTTCTTTTTTCTTCGCCTCAAAACCGTCGATCTGACGACCGACCGCCTTTTGAAGATCGCGAAGCTCTTTCAACGACATGCTTTCAAAGTCAATATTCATGAGGCTTCCTTCTCTAAAATAAGGGCAGCCACAGGCTGCCCCTTCTATCCCTCGCTTTAGCGACCATCACTTACCAAGAGTGCGGGCTTTGTCCTGCATTCTGTTTATGGACTCGGCAACCCCTGTTGTAGCCCTGAAGACTGAAGGGTGCGCGGCAAAGGATTGACCTGCTCGACCTATTGCATTCTCTCCACGCAATGTTTGGCCTGGCGCTTGGGCTAGTGCTGCAGCTTTCGCTGCCGCCCCTTTGCCAGTGTTTATGATAGTTCTTTGCCCGCCCATGAACTTTTGTCCAGCAGCAACGACCCCTAGCAACTGCAGGTTTCCTGAGACACTGCCGACTATAGTTGGCAGTAGCGCCACGCACAGCAATATCAGGATCATCAGCACAATGAACGGAAGAAAATCACCAATGCTTTCATAAGTATCGGTGCCAATTCTGCCAATCATATCGTTTCCCATGGAAAGCATGATCGAGAAGATCGAGGCGATGAACAAAGGATACAATGACCAGCTTATGCAAGCAGCCAGCCAGCGTTCGAAGAAGCCCTTTGTCGCCTCGAACAATGTCATCGCGATCATGATGGGAGCCAGCCCCAACAGGACCGTGATGACAACCTTAGGGAACAGGATCATCAGGGCAGAAACGGCGGCCACAGAACCAATGAGTAGAGATGAAATACCCATCATGATCATGGTTCCAAACCAGCCACCCATTTCTCGACCGATGGTCGTCGCCGCAGCCGCAAAACTGTCCAGCATGTCATCAATGGCAGAGGCAAATCCGTCCGTGATCGTTGGCCCGTTCAGACCATTTCCACTTGATGCCAAAATACCGCCCGCAGTTGTCTCAATCGCACTCAAGATGCTGTTCGCGAGTGCCCAGAATTGATTCCAGTTCCAAGCGAAAATTCCTATGAGCGACAGCTTTATCATCAGCCCTATGCAGTTCGTCCATACCATAGGGCGCAGCTGCAGCATCATGTTGATGCCAACGAGAGCAACTGCCAGCACGGCCATGTAGCCGACCAGTGTGCCGGACGCCTCGACCAAACCCAAGAACGTCGATCTAGCGGCGTTTTCGAGAAAACCTTCGGCGGAGTCTACAATCATTGCTACAACGGTCATTCAGTTACCCCGTGATTGACTGCAGATAGTCAATGCATCAAACCGGAAGTTGCTGGCCTGACGCGTTGCTTGACGCTTTAATTCCGTAATTTCTGCATTGTTTTTGCCGTTGGCTATCTTCTGATACTGCCAATCTGCTTCATCCCAAGAAGGATATTCCGTTTCGCAAGGACACGAATTGTTCTCGATGACTGCCTGAAAACGTGCTGCGTCATAAAGGGCGGTCAGAAGCAATGACTTTTCAGCCTCCGCGCGTGGAAGATCAGTTACCCACTGTGGCCGATTTGGTTTCACACACCCATGTCGGGTTACGTCCTGCCCTGCTTTGGGCTTCGACAGATCGGGCATGGTGAAGTCCATGAAGTCCCTTTCTGCCTGTGAAGGTTGCGGTTCGATCTGGCTTTGCGCCATCCGCATGTCGGGTGTTTGTGCGCTGGAAGGTGTGTCGGTGAAGTAGATGAACCCTGCACCGCCGATGACCGCGCCAAGGATTACTGTCGCCGCGCCTGCCAAGGCTGACTTGGGATCAAGCATGTTCTCTTCCTTCATTGTCCCCGCTTTCGGGAATGTAAAATTCCAGCACACCGCGATCGCCACCGGCACGGCCGGTCTGGATCACCACGTCAATCGAGCTGCCGATGTAGCGCAGCGTGTCCGCATAGGTCAGCGGCAGTTCTGATTTCAGCGCCATGATGGCGAGCTTCGACAGGGCCAGCCTCGGGGTTTCGGCGTGGATCGTCGTCATCGAGCCACCGTGGCCGGTATTGATTGCCTCGATGAAGGTCATGGCTTCCTTGCCACGAACCTCGCCCACGATCAGCCGGTCAGGCCGCATTCGCAGACAGGAGGTCAGCAGAATGTCCGGCGTCCTGGTGCGGCTGTCGCGATCCGCGATCAGTGTCACCACGTTTGGCTGCGTCGGCACCAGTTCGGAGGCGTCCTCGATGGTAATCATCCGTTCGCTGTCGCTGACATAGGACAGCATCTTGCGGGCGAAAACCGTCTTGCCGCTGTCGGTCGCGCCCGCGATCAGGGCGTTCATCTTGTTGCTGACGATGAACGCCATCGCCGCATCAATATCGCCCGATGCCGTCAATTCTTTCAGGCCGCGCTTGGTGTCCGCACGGGCCTGGTCCACCGAGTATTCCTGACCGTGCAGAAACTTCACCCGGATCTTGTCGAGGGGCAGGGACGAGAAGAAGCGCATTGAGATTGCCGCGCCTGACAGCACGGCGGGTTCTGCAACCACCTGCGCCCGGATCGGGCGGCCCCGGTAATCCACGGAGGTGGAAATGATCGGGGCATCTTTGCCAAGGGTCAGCTTGCCTGCGCTGGCAATGATGCGGCCCAGATCGGTGACTTCCTGCCGCTTCATTGGTTCACGGGGTTCCAGCTTCATTGCCGGATCGCCATGTTCCAGTGACCAGATGCGGCCGTCCGGGTTGATGGCAATCTCGACAAGGGCGGGGCTGTCGATGACAGCCCCGATCCTTGCCAGTGCTTCATCCAGATAGCTGCCGTGGCTCATGTCGTTCATGTCAGAATATCTCCAGATCGCGGTCCACCATCACGGTGATCCTGGTGCCTTGAGCGACACTGATGGTCGGCGGCATCGACACGTATTTTCCGACGGCATTGCCTGTTGCACCGCTCAGGGCATTCGAGACACCCGTTGCGGCCTCGCTGCTTCCTCCGGTCGAGATCGTCACCCCGCCGTCACTGCCTTTGTCCTGAAGCGCCGAGGGAATGGCCGAAATGGTGGAAACAAGTGCTGCCGCGCCGAAGCGGCGGAAGAAGTGATTGTTGACCTTGCCGGTCGTGCCGGAGCGGCCAAGAGCATCACCGCCGAACGAACTGATCTGCACCGACTGGTTGTCGGGCATGATGATGCGTTCCCATGCCACCAGAAGCCTGTTCTGGCCGGTGTCCACATCGGAGGAATAGCTGCCGATTAGGCGGGAGCCGCGCGGGATCAGGATGCGCGAGCCGTCATAGCTGACCACATCGGTTGTCACGAGGCCCCGGATCGGCCCTTCCAACGTGGACTGAATGGCCGTTTCCAGCACCGCTTGGATCATGGTGCCTTGCGTGACGGTGTTGGACGGATTGACGATGATTTCCGCGCGCTGGACCTTCACCGGGCGTCCGGCATCGCGAACAAACTGCGCGTCGCTGCTCAGTCTTGCCGCCTGTTGGGCGGCAGCACCATCGCCAAAACCTGCGGCATCGGCCACGGCGCCAGCCGCGCCACCGCCCCCGCCAATGGCGATCATCGACGATTGCCTGCGCTCCTGCTCACGCCGCGCCGCGTCCTCTGCGGACTGCCGGCGCTGCGTCAGCAGATCGTCGTTGCTGCCGGGCATGACGCTTTGGCCGCTTTGAAGGCGCAGCATGTCCATTTCGTTGTTCAATCCAGCAATCTGAAGATCGCGGCTGCTGAGGGTTTCGCGCAGTGCGCGCTCGCGCGCTTCCGCTTCCTCGCGCAGCTGCTCCAGGTCGTCGCGCATGGCATCAAGGGCGGTGGTATCGACCTGCGGGGCCACTTCTTCGCTTTCCTTTGCGGGCGCGGACAGGGCGTCGATCTGCGCTTGCAGGCTGCGGACCAGTTCAACCAGTTCGGAATTGTCCTCTGCCGGTGCCGGGGCAGGGGCGGCGACCGTTTCCGGTTGCGGTTCCGGTTCCAGTGAGGGCACGGGGTCCTGTTGCTGTGCCGCTGTGCGCTCGATGTTGCCGAAGCCTTCGCCCTGGTTCTGGAACTCGCTGGCCTGACGAAGACCCATTTCAGCCGGACCTTCCGGCTGAGAATAGATATACACCGCCCCGGCAATGGCTGCTGCCCCACAAAGAAGCAGGGCCCTCTTGGCGGGACCGGCCTTGGGACGGGCCTTGCCCGTCCCTTGATCCTGTTCCTTTTGCAGACCGGCAAGGCGCTGGCGGAGGTCATGGATTTCCTGATCGCTCATCGCACCAGCCTCACGGCCTTCATCATTCCGATGGTGGACTCCACGCGGCCCAAGCGCAGCACCCAGAAGGGGCTTGTGCCGGTGACGCGCACGACACCATCGGGCATTGTCTGCGAGTTGACGGTGATTTCCTGACCTGCCGTGACCTTGAAGATCGCGGGCAGCTCGCCGTTTCGGCGGAACTTGAAGTAGGTGAATGCCCCGTCATCCCAGACCTGCGTCGGGGTGGTGCCATTGACCACGTTTCCGCCGTAATCGTGATTGAGAGGCCCGCGGGCGACCTGCTTGTTGGCCGGAGTGCTGCCGCCCGAGCCGCGCGGATAGGTGAAGCGCACCACTGAGAACTGCGCGCTTGCGCTTTCGGAAACCTCGAAATAATACTGCCGCTTGTTGGTGTAGACATTGATGTTCGTCGCCGCCCCACCGGTCGTGGGCTTCATCACAAAAGCATTGCCTCCCGGCACGGCATCGAAGTTGAAGCCGACCGTATCGCCTGCCACCACGGAGGTGATCTGTTCATCCGGGCCAAACTCCACGGACGTGACCCGGCCCACCTGTGTCTGCACACGGTAGACCTGCCCATCCACCCATTGCGCATAGCGCACACGAGCATCGAGATTGCCCGCCCGAGGGGTGACTTCGGCCCAAGCTGCCGTGACACCGATGCAGGCCGCGCCCATGGCGACGGCGAAACGGAGAGCGCGTTTCATTGGACCTCCAGCCGGTCAGAGTTGATTGCATATTCGTAGACGCTGAAGCCGAACGGGTTGGTCCAGACGTCATCCAGAGGGCGGGCCTTGTTCGTGTCATACCGAAAGGCCAGCGTGGCGGTGAACAACCCTTGGGTGACACCGGAGTCGTCCTGCAGGCGCTTGCGCAGTCTCACCTGTGCCCGGTCATTGGTGATCAGCGTGACCGAAAGGACTTCCACATCCATGCGGGCGCGCGGCCCGTACCTGGTTTGCGGATAATTGGGATTGTCCGACGACCACAGCGCCCGCATGGATTGCAAGGCCGCGCCGGATGAACGGTCAAGGACCGACCGCACCCGAATGTCATTGTCGAGCATGCTGTAGGTTTCCCGGTCGCGGACATAGGAATGAACCAGCGACTGGACCACGGCATCGCGGTTGTTCATCGAGATTGTCTGAAGGTTCGCCATGGGCAAGGCCATGCCGCTTGCCGGATCGAAGGGAACAAGGACCGGGGCAGGTGTTTCATGACTGGCCGCGATCACAGCCGCCATGATGCAGCCGACTGCCCCGAACCCCCATCCGGCGACCCCGAACTTCATCCAGAAGGCCCCACGCCGCCGTTCGCCGTAGATCAGCTCTTCCTCTGTTTCGCTGACTCTCATGTGAGCGACGGGAACGGCTTGCGCCTGGTTGGTTTTGCGATTGAACATCGTTGGCCTCACTGCAAGTCCGGCATGGTGAAATCGAGCATCTGCTGCTCCTGCGCCCAGGCACTGGCCTGCGACACGCTCGACATGCCCATGCCGTAGTTCTGCATCGCCAGAAGCTGGTTGTTCAGGATCAGTTCGCGGACCGCCTCACCCATCATCCGGGTGTTCAGGTCGATGGCTTCCTTGACGGCGGTTTGCTGCGGGATCTCGCCCACCAGCCGATCAAGGCGCTGAAGGCTGGCCCCGGACTCGCGCTGCGCGGTGTCGGCCGAGGCCGCCACCATTGCGCCGGTCGTGGCTTGGCTGGCCGCGCGCTTTTCCGCAACGGAGCCGTCCCGGCCCATGGCCTCAACCCGCGCCGGATCAAGGCCCGCGCCGATCATAGTGGATTGTGCGGCGGCCTGTATCTGCTCACGGTAGCCCGAGGACAGGCCCGACCAGTCGCCTGTCGAAGCGGCATGGCTGGCTTGCAGAATGCTGGTCATCTTGGGAGCCAGAACCGCATCCAGCCCGTCACCCATCAGCAGGCCCGGAAGGTCGGCGCTGTTTGTCAGGACCGCGTAGATGGATTGCAGTTCGTTTGTCTGTCTTTGCAGTTCGGCCAACTGATCGACAAGCCGATCCAGCATGTCGCTCTGGATGCCGTAGTCTTCCAGCATCCGCCTGATCTGGGTGATCTGCTGCGCGATGGATTGCGTATCGACAGTGGGCACCCCTTGCGCCGTGGCAGGTGCGGTCAGCGCCAGCGTCGCCGTCAGGCACAGTCCGGCACCAACGATCATTCCCTTCAATGCGATCCGCATCTTACAGTCCCCCTTGGAAATTGATGAATTGCCGCTCTTGGGCAAAGGCCGACGCCGCTGCGACTTCCTCCGCCGTCATCGGCTTGGAGCGGGTCGAGGCCAGACGTGTCCGCATGATGAGAAGCCGGACAAACTCGGCGCGAACATAACTGTTCAGCGCCAGCGCCTCAGCGGCATTGGTTGTCTCAGTGAGTTGCGCCATGGCGTCTTCAAGACGGGCCATCGCCAGCCCCATGTCTTGTCCCGCTTCGTCGGCATATTCCATCGTGGCCCCGCCGATCATCGCCTTGTCAGCATTGGCCATGTAGCTTGCCTCGATGGAGCCGATCTGGTCCGCCGCCCCGAGCTTCGCCATGTATTCGCGGTACTTGGTCGGGATGATCTGGACGTATTTCTGCGTTTCCGCGAAGGGCGGCACCCCGCCATACCGGCGCACGTTTCCCGCACCGGCATTGTAGGCGGCAAGCGCAAGGATCATGTCGCCATCAAATGCGTTCAGCTGCTGCGCCAGATAGCGCGCGCCACCTTCGGCTTGGACGTAGGGGTCTGACCTATAGGTTCCTTGAATGCCAAGCTCGCCAGCGGTGGCTTCCATGATCTGGGTCAGGCCATAGGCTCCGACCGGCGATTGCGCGTGAGGATTGAACCGGCTTTCCTGCCAGATCAGCGCCTGCAACCAGCATCGCCACTGGACCGGCGACAGCCCAGCCCGCTGCATGTGGTGCGTGTCACGGGCGGCGCGAATGATGATCTGTTCGACGTTTTCGCGCCCTTCACCAAAAAGCCTGTCGGCGGCGGCGCTGTTGCTTGTCGCATAGACTTCCACGGCCGGGGCAAAGCCTTCTTCAAGGCCCCTCACCATGTCCCGCGCGCCTGCGCCGTCATCGGGCAGGGTCATTCCATCGGTGACAGCTTGGAGGTCTTCGACCTGCTGCTGACCGGCTTCCAGACGCCTGCGTTCCTCTTCGGCCTTTCGTTGTTGAAGCACGAGATCGGCTTCCATCTGGACCGTGATCTGGGCTTCACGCGCGTTCTTGGCCGGGTCAACAACCGGAACGCCCTGCGCCAGAGCCGTCGAGGACAACATCAGCGCAAGCAGGGGCGCAGAAAGGGTGAGCCTCCAGCCGCCACAATACACTGAGCTGCCCACAAGCCCTTGCTCGATCCTTGACGTCTCGCGCGGGCTTGTTCCTGTCGGGGAACGGCCATCACCGTTGCTCATACGGCCCGTCCTCGACTGCACCCTCATACACCCCGACCTTGCGCACGGCATCCTGACGGGCTTCACCCCAAAGTTCCGGCAAGGGGCGGAGATTGCAGGTCAGATCGCCGCGTGCGCTGAAGCATTGGCTGTCGAGCGGCTGTGATTGCGTCCCGGCACAGGCGGACAGGGCGAGAGACGTTATCAGGGCGCAGAGAACATGCTTACGCATCGGCAAATCCTTTCCAGAAATCGGGCCGGGTCCGGTAATCCGTGCCCACCAGCGCCTCACCGGCCTTCATGCCGCCAAGGATGGTCAGGAGCGGTCCAAGAGCCGACAGATCGGTGTCGATCACATGCGAGCCGTCATCGGATCGCACCAAGGCCAGGCGCGAGCCGGGGTTCACGCCCACGAGAATGTCCAGTTCCTTCGGGTTCAGACCGAGCCCCGCATAATCCTCTTCACCGGCTTCCTTGTTTGGGAGCAGCATCTTGGTTGGCAGGGCTTGCAGAAGGGTGCGCCCGTGGGCCGTGGCGTTCAGCTGGTGGGCAAACTGCGTCATCATCACGACGACCGTGTTCTGTTTGCGCGCCGTCACCAGCCAGTTCTCGATCCGGCCCGCGAAGTAGCTGTTGTCCAGCGCCTTCCAGGCTTCATCAATGATGATGATGGTCGGGCGCTTGTCCTCGATCTTCCGTTCAATGCGGCGGAAGATGTAGGACAGGACCGCCATGCGGGCCCTCGGATTTTCGCTGTCCAGAATGTCGGTCAGGTCGAAGCCGACAAACTGGCCGTCGAGCGAGAAATTGTCCTCGACCTCGCGCCCGAAGATCCAGCCGAAGCGGTGTCCTTCCGTCCATTCGTTCAGCCGGTCGGCCAGTGTGCCGCCGTCATGGGTGGCCCCGACCAGTTGCGCAAACTGCGTCCAGGTCCGCAGGTTCGGGTTTCTGGCTTCCGCGTTCTGGCGCACGGCGTTCTTGATGGCCTGCGATTGTTCGGGGTGCAGCTGGCTGTGGCCGCTTTCCATCAGGTGAATGAGCCAGTCGCTCAGCCATTCCTGGCCGGCGGTGTCCGTTTCCACCCACAGCGGGTTGAGACCGGTGCGCTCGCCCGCCTTCAGTTCGGAATACCGCCCGCCAAGCGCGCGGACGGCCATTTCCATCCCCCGGCGATAGTCGAAGACAAAAACCCGTGCGCCCACGCGCTGCGCTTGGGCGGCCAGAAACGCGGCCTGCACCGACTTGCCCGACCCCATCCGGCCCAGAACAAGCGTGTGGCCGTTGCTTGGCTCTTTCGCGGGATCACCTTCTTCATGGAAGCTGAAGCGGTAACCGCTGCGGGAGATCGTCGGAAACCATGTGATCGGCGTGGCCCAAGGCACGTTCTCGCCGCTCTTGCCCATGGCGGCACGATGCAGCGCGGCCATGTCGGCAAACTGCTCGCTGGTGATCGCGCCTTCACGGATGCGGAACGCACGGTTGCACGGATGCTGCCCGAAGTAGACCGTGCGCGAGGTATAGGCTTGCGACACCATCTTGACGCCCGCCGACACCGCCACCTGACGGATCATCGAACTGATCTTGCCAAGCTCTTCCTCGCTGTCGGCATAGATCGCCACGGCCATCTGGTGATGACCGAATGTCACTTCACCCGAGGCCAGCCGGTTCTGCGCCTCGCCCAAGGCCGCGATCAGGTTTCCGGCCTTGTCGTTGATCGCAGCGCGGCGGCGCAGCTCACGGGCAATCCGCTCTTCCATGATGCCGTTGTTGATGGGCACGAAGTAGTTGGACACGACCATATCAACGGGCAGGTCCAGTTCATCGAACATGGTCACGAAGGAGTCGCGCGGGTATTCCTTGATCGAGTAGATCATGCCGACCCGATCCGGCAGGCTGCCGCCCGTCAGGTAAATCTTGTCGCCCTTGAAGGTGACGCGCGTGTTGGAGACGGTTTCCGCAATCGTGCGGTCCAGCGTCGTGTGAAAGGTCGGAACCTCGATGCCCGTGTTGATGCTTTCGAGAAAGCCCAGAAGATCACCGCTCGATGCCGTCAGCACCTGCGGGTTCATCTTCGAGAGCGCCGAGCAGAGAAATTCGACAACCTCATGCAGCTGGCTCACCTGACCGTCGATCTGGCGGGCAAGCAGTTCCTGCGACTTGCGCCGGGACAGCGGGATCTTTGCCAGCACATCAGGACGCTTGATGACGGTGATCGTGATGGTGTGTTCGCGCAGGTTCGTGCGCGCCATGTGCGACTGCCAGCGGCGGTCGATCTGGGCCGCGAGCGTGCCTTCGCTGATGGCCGGCAGGGCCGTGTCGATCCGGCGAGACACCTTGTGGACGGTATAGGCAAACTTGTCGCCGGTTTGGGCGATGATGCTGGCGAAGGTGTCTTTCATCCGGTCCAGCACCGCGTCAGCCGTGGTCAGGCTGTTCAACCCGCTGACGCGGATGCACTGGAGAAGTTCATTGCCCCTGGTCCGAACGGTCAGGTCATCGACCAACGACACATAAGGCAGCATGGAGGCCACGGATTGTTCGCGCCGTGCCCAAGCGGGCAGAATTTCAAGAGCGGCAGGGCCGATGCGAGGATTATGGTTCATAAGAGTCAGCGCCCCATTGATCGCGGTTCCTGGTGCGGCGGGTTCTTTTGCTCACGACCGTGACCACATCGAAGAAATGCGGGTCCCATTCTGCGGCGAGCCAAAAAGCCGGGTATGCAAAGATGATGAATGGGAGGGTCCAGAAGCTCTGGACCCACACAAAAGCCAGGACGGACCCCATCATCCAGATCACGGCATAAAACATCGGCAGGCCCATGAGGCGAGGCGGGCGGATGAGGCCGAGAAAGAGCGTGGACCGTCTGAGCATGGCGATTATGCGCCCCACATCGAGTTGACGATGACGCTGGCGCCGGCCACGATGGCGATGCCTGCCACGACATAAACAACCGTGCGGAAATCGACATAGCCCATGAGCCACGCGACACCGATGCCGATCACGGCAAGCGTTGCCATGGCCCGCCCGAGCGGGCCGGTCAGGGTGGTGGCGATGCCCGTCAGGATGTTGGTGATCGGGTTGAGGTCGATCTGCCCTTGAGCCAGGGCGGGCGAGGTCATCAGCATGAAAAGCCCGAACGCCAGCAACGCCGCGAGCATCATGGATGAAGCCGAAAGCGGCAGGGATTTGGTCATAGTGTGTCTCCGTTCAGTCGGGAAAAAACGGCCATCACCTTGCGGACGTGACCAATGGTTTCGCGGTAGGGCGGGATGCCTCCGTGGCGCGAAACCGCTTCGGGACCGGCGTTGTAGCCAGCCAGTGCCAGCTCCTTCGACCCGAAGCGGTCGAGAAGAAGAAGCAGGTAGCGGGCAGAACCGTCGAGGTTCTGGTGCATGTCATGGGGGTTCACGCCGAGCGTGGCAGCCGTCGCGGGCATAAGCTGACCGAGGCCGATGGCCCCGACATGGCTTTTCGCCTGCGGGTTATACGCGCTTTCGATCTCGATATTGGCGCGGTAGAAATGCCGCCATTCCATGACCGACATTCCGGCTTTGCGCAAAGCAGCATGACCGCCATAGCGCATGGCCGTCTGGTCAATGGCGTTGAGGATGTCTTCCCTTCCGGAAACTGCACGCGGCGCGACAAAACCGCTTTCCGGTTCTGCAAGAAACGACATGGAGTTTTGGGAAGGGGAGGCTGAGCGTTCAGCCTCTGGAATTATCGGCTGCCCGCCTGATCCGAAATGACGGGCAAAGCCGTTGCTTTGCTCTCTGTATTGAAAGGTTCCATCGGACCCCGGCACGAGAACCATGCCATTTGCAAAGGAATGGCCTGGGTTAAGCGAAAGAAGCCCAATCAGGCAGCCAGCCATTGCCGGAGTAAAAGAGAATAGTGAAGTCCTAGCTCTTGTTTTTATCCGCTGGCTTCTTGTGAATGGAATGCACCGTTCGTTCGTCATCGAACAGGGGAACATCCACGTGCCTGAAGCCAGCTTCGTGCATGAAGGAGGTAAGGCCGTTGACTGTCTTGAAGACCCTGACATTGATTTCATTAATGTCATCAACGCGGCGCGGCGTCGTGACGAGTATCTTATCAAACGTCCCTTCTGAATTGACGACGCGAATGATCCACTCGCCGTACCAGACAGACGCTTTGCGGTATGCCTCAGCCTTGCACACGACTTCAGCGGAATATCCGCTGGCAACAAGCTGTCGGAATTTAGGTTCTGTAACCACATTCGGCGTTTCTTTATCGAGTTCTATTTCCACGCCTGTGGTCCTCCAACTGGTAGGACCCCGGCACCCTTCTCAGGTAACCAAGTCCTACGACATTATAATTTTAACAGCAACCCTATAAGATTACCGACCGGAGATTTCCGGTAGCCGTGTCATCACTATGACGCGGAACCCTGAAATCAAAGCTGTTTTGGGAGATGCTGAGTGTGCTGGCAAGCAAAAGGGCGGCATGCAGGCTGACGTTGACCGCCAATCCTGCGCCGCCCAGCCAGGTCTAAACGAACCGCTCGCGACAAACGGCATGAAGGAGGGCCGCTCGCGCCACCCTCACACGATTGAGATCACTCTGTTTCTCACTCGTAGATGACGTTTTCGCGCCTTTCACCCTTCCACATCACGGCGAGGCTTCCAGTGTTCCACTTGTAAAGCCATCCAACGACTTCCCGGGAATTGGCATCGAGGACACGTTTGACGGGGTGTGCTTCTCGTTCGGTCATCACTTCGGTCACATCGTTTTCGGCAAACATGATTTTGCCAGAGTGTTTACCCATATTCTTGTCCTCACGGGCGTGGCTGTGCGGCAACGCAGCGCGTTCCCTTGTCCAGCGATTTGTTAACGAGTGGTTAATGACGTCTGGTCCCCGCCCCGATCACGGCATAAGACGAAGCCAAGTGAAACAGAACGAAATGAAGTCTGGTAACACGTTGGAAAACAGAAAAAAATATTTTGTTCCCCCTAGGGGTGACGGCAAAGATTTCAAGGCGCTGTTCAAACATCTTGCCGCTTCTGGTGCCGGACGCCCTGTAGACGAAAACGGGTTTCCGCAAGGTCCATGGACGCCGGATCTTCTTGCGGAGGCGATCTCGCAGATCGACGCCAACCGCGCCGGGATCGAACTGCGCACGGTCCAGCTATGGTTTCAGGACAACGACAAGGGCATCAGCGCCGAGAATATCAGGTGGCTCGCACGGATTTTTGGATGCGGCGACCCCGAGGCTACAAGCGCGTGGCAAGCGGAACTGAGTGCCTCTCAGGCGCGACTGGTTGCCCAAAGGCGGAAGCGGCGAAAGCCGTCAGTCAGCGGTGGTCAGGACACAGACAATGGTGAACAAGCGGCGGTCCCTGTGGGCGACGCGACTGTCACGGAGGCAGCAGACGATTGGCAGCCTGAAACACAACCTGTCAAAGGCTTCAGCCTTGCTCGACAATCCGAGGCGATCTTTGGCGGGGGATCACTTCTGGACCTGCCCGCATCAGTCTTCGCGGGCGCCGTTGCGCTTGGATTCATGTCCGTCTTCCTGGGCGTTCACAGCATCACCTACGCTGAAGATGCGGGTGTTCTCAGGCAGGTCGGGTTTCTGTGGGCACCGAACTGGACCCTTTTGTTCATGATCTTCATGCCCCTTTTCCTTGGCTTCTCCAGAGAGGTCCTGGACTACTGGAAGAAGGAGGGTCGGGCGCAGCTCGTTGCAGCGAGTGGCGGCGCAGTGGGCGATGAGGGATGGATGAAGAAAGTTGAGGCTTCGCCCTTTACCTACTGGGCAGTTTTTCTTGTTTGTGTGGGGTTTGCCGGTCTTTTCCAGTGGATCAGCGTTCGCTTGATCCCCTTGTTGGAAGGGGGTGGCGATTATGCCGTCGATTGGGGGTCTGTCGGCATCCTACGGCCTGAAGTCATTTCCATAGGGGCAGAGGTCACGTTCACAGGGCTTGCCTATCTCTATATGTGCCTGTGCTTCTACCTTTTCTTTGTCGGGCTTATCCTGCTTTACACCCTGGCTTATGACTACAGGGATATCAAGAGACGGTCGATCAGCGTGCTTGACGAACGTTTTCCCGATGTTGCCAAGACCGTTGGCGAAAGGGTCTTGCGAAGCATTTTTAGATGCACTCTTTCAGGTGTTCTTATTGCGATCTGCATGAAGCTCCAGGCCATCTTCCTCGTCACGAACAGTGCAAATATCTTGGACTGGCTGACTCAGGATTTCTGGTCGGTTCTGATTGGGCAGGATCATGGGATCGGTTGGCAGGATCTTGCTGCCCCGACGCAATATACGAGCCTTCTCATTGTACTGGTGACTTGCTTCACCTTCACCTGTGCCTTTACCCGGTTAAGCGTCAATTCTGAAGTTGGTGCAGATCGTCTGAAAATGGCGGCGGCCGTCGTGCTTTTGGTCGGCGGTTATCTGTCGATAGAGGCCTTCAACGGCTTTTCGATCCTGCTGGGTCTTTCGGTCCTTGTTGCCATTTACGGGCTTCTTGATCCGTGGCTAGGGTCCCGACCGAAAAGCGAAGGGGAGGGCATCATTGTATCATAACTGGCTTGATCGTTGGGACGATCGGCGGGCACAGCGCGGAAATGCGGTGAAGGAAAAAGCCGCGTTTGTTCTGGATGCGCAGCTCGCGTTCCCCTCCTTGGAAAAGGAAGACATAGGCATTGATGATTTTTGCGATCTTGCCGAATTGGCGACGGCTGACAGCGCATTCTTCGATGAACCCACAGGGTCTGATCTGAACTTTGAGTGGCAGAATGGGTGGATCGAGTTTCCGTCGGGTGTCTTGACGGACACTGCGGAAAACAACCTTGTCAGAGCAAAGGTGACGGAGAGCCGTTCAACTCATCAGGCGCTGATTGTTTTCCATCATTGGAACGCAAGCGCGCGATATGGTCAGATCGCAAAATTCTTCTCAAGGCGCGGCATAACGGTGGTCGAGATCGCCATGCCTTATCACTTTGAGCGCAGTCGTCCGGCGTCTCGATATGCGGACTACATGCTCAGCGCGAACCTGGGCCGGACCCTTCAGTCAGTCCGGCAAGCGGTTCTGGATGGACGCAAGCTGATACGCGTGCTGCAACACCAAGGTTATGAGCAGATTTCAGTCTTGGGCATGAGCCTCGGATCTTGGGTCGCCGGTCTTGCCGCAGCCAACGACCCTGCCGTTAAAAAGGCTGTCTTGTGTCTCACGGCAGGAAGTCTCGCTGACATGGTTTGGACAGGGTGTGCCACAAAGCACATTCGCGCCAGCCTCGAAGGCGATATTGACGTGACCCAGCTCAACAGAGCGTGGAGTCCGCTGAACCTTGAGAACCACATAGGACAATTGGCACGGCCCGATCTGGAGCTTCAAATCGTTCTGGCGAAAAGAGACACGGTGGTGTTGCCCCACCTGTCAAAGCCTCTGCTGGCAAAGCTGAGGCAGGCGGGAGCAAGTGTTGACGTTCTGGAACTGAACTGCGGACACTATTCGTTTTCGCTACCGCCTTACATCCTGCGCACCGGCCTCCGCACCCTGCGGCTGCTGACCGGGTAAGCATCTGGAAGAATTATCGCCTAGACGTTGCCAAGCCATCCCAAAGGATACTATATGATCTTATAGTGATGAGTGTGTCACTATAAGGATAAGGGCGGTTGAAGGTGGTTATGCTTCGAAACTTAAGCCCAACCACGTTGGGAGTGATGTTGGCTATGTCGGTGGGATTTGTATCGCCGTCAGGTTCTGTCGCTCAATCCTATCCTATCGACTGTGCCATCCTGTTGTGCATGGCTGGTGGGTTTCCCCCCTCAGCCGAATGCACAGCCGCCCAGGTTGAGGTCATTCGACGCGTGACGCCTTGGCCGATTGAGCCGCCGTTGCAGCTCTGGAACTGTCCAATGGGAGGGGGCGGGTCAGTGCCCGTTCCCAATCTAGGCGCTGACGGACTTACCCCGGAGGTTCGCCAGTATCGTGACGCCATTGAGGTCTGGGAACTGTCCAAGACTTCGGAGAACAGCAGTGGAGGGCGGATGGTCTACTCCAACGCCATCAAGGGCTACTACAATGTGGAGGGCGAGTATGTCCGTCGCTCGCAAGCGAGTGTGCCCGGTTGGGTGGAGAACGCGCTTTTGCAGCACACCGGGAATACCTTTTCTGGCGAGTACGGCAGCTTCCGGGGGATTATGCTCAGAACCCAAGACTATACCGGGGCTACAGCTGTTGAATGGGTGACTTACTGATGCTTCTGCTCGACAGGCTACACAAAGAATTGCCGCTAACCCCTTGCACGCGTAAGGTGTTCGGCAAAATGCCCGCAAAAGGGAAAGGGACGAGCAGAATCAGATAGACCACCAGCCCAAAAGGAAACCCCCCGCGCGGGGGTCCGCACGAGGGGGCTTGGGATTGATAACACAGGTTTGGCGACCTGAATTAGCGAACTATTTCACCTGCTATAGTTATCTCCCCATCCCCGAAAATCAAGAGCAAAAAGCGCATCTGTGCGAACAGATGAGGCTTGCCTGCGGACACCGCGCTTCTTGATTTCGAGGAGCAGCACATGCCGACGACCACAGCCGCGACACGCGGCACCTTTTTCAAGCGCCTTGGCGGCGTGATTGCGGGCGCTTGCGTCGAAGAACGCACAGCAGGCCGAAAACCCATCCACCGAAATTCCCTCCGCGCAGGATCGTGCGAGTCTTCTTTCTGGCGCAGCACGTCACGCCAGGAGGTTCAGAAGATCATCAAGGCAGCCAAGCGATATGAGCTGACAGGGCGCCAGCCTGGGCACCGCAATGGCCCACTGGGAGCAATCGCCTTGGAAGTTCTGGACTTGTTCGGAAACCTGGTCAGCTTCAAGACGGGCCGGTTGGACCCTTCGCTTGATTGGATCACCAACAAGCTGCGCCGGTCGCGGGATGCCGTTGTGCGAGCGTTGAAGGCGCTGCGCGATCACGGCTTTCTGGATTGGCTGCGGCGGTTCGAACCGACACCCAATGAAGGCCGTGGGCCGCAGGTTCGGCAGGTCAGCAACGCTTATCGCCTGTCCGCGCCAAAGCGCGCTCTGGCGCTTCTCGGGCGGTGGGCAGGCCGTCCCGCTTTGCCAGACGATGAGGGAGTGGAGCGGGCTGATCGGGCTGCAATGGAAGCCGAGTATAAGGCGGCACTGGATCTTGGCGGCTACGCCACCTTCCAGTGCGGCGACTCGCCTCTCGGAAAAGCTCTGGCTCAGTTGGGAAAAGCCATAGAATTACGCGAGTCTGCCAAGCGGACTGAATCCCAATCTACCTCTTTCTCTTATGCTGGAAGATGAAGTGGGTGCCACGCACCAGGTCGCTTACGCGCCCTTGCGGCGGTTCCAGATCGTAGAGAAGGGGCCGAAAGAGATCGTGGGACACAAACGCAACCTCTAGCTCTAGCGGCACCGTTGCAGTGGCTGTGAACAACAGCCTATTGCGGCCGGAGGGCGATGCAAGACCGTTCCGCGAAAGGAAGCGTTTCATGAAGCGTTTAAAGATTACAACGAGCTGGCCTGATCTTAGTCGACTTATTCCAAGGCTCTGACCATTGTTCAAACACTCACAACTGGAGTCTGTGAAGGCATGGGTTGCGCATCCCGCTCATGCTGCAATGCCCCTTCATGCACGCATACAGCGAGCAATTCGGCAGTTAATCCTAGATGGCGCCCTCGGAACGGGCAAACCGTTGCCGGCATCGCGTGCGCTTGCAGCTTCGCTTGGTGTTTCGCGTGACACTATTGAGGCTGCCTACACTCAGCTTCATGCAGAGGTGGTCCGGGTTTTTCGACCAGTTTGCCGCTTCGCTAAGCTCTGGCATGGGTTTCATGTCAGGCGGCGGCTTTCAGGTTCTGGTTGGCGGTATCATAGGCCTCATCTGGCGTCAGCAACCCGTGCGATGAGTGCGGACGTTTTTCGTTGTAACAGCTGATCCAGGCGCCGATCCCCCTGCGGGCCTCGGACCCGGCCTCGAAGGCGTTCAGGTAGACGCATTCGCATTTCAGCGACCGCGGCCATCCATGGAGATCTTCACCTTTGCATCCAGCAGCACCTGGGTGAACTCGGTGCTGGTGAATTGGGACCTTGATCAGAGTTGCAGATCCCGGGCGGCCCGTATTTGGCCAGTGCCTCCTTCAGGGCCTCGACGCAAAAGCGCGCGTCCATGGAGTTCGACAGCCGCCAGCTGAGCACCTTGCGGCTGTGCCAGTCCATGATCGCCACCAGATAGAGGAACCCCCGGCGCATGGGGATGTAGCTGATATCGGTGCACCAGACCTGATTGGGGCGGGTGATGGACAGGCCCCTGAGAAGGTAAGGGTAAATCTTGTGCCCTGGATGCTTCTTGCTGGTCTTGGGCTCCTGATAGATCGGCACAAGTCGCATGAGCTTCATCAGCCGGCGGGCCCGATGGCGCCCACATCGATGTCCCCCGCGTTGCATATGGCGGGCCATTTGCCGTGAACCATACCATGGCGTCTCGAGGAACTGCCGATCGATGATGGCCATGAACGCCAAGATCTCGGCACTTTCGCCGCGTGGCAGGTCAATAAAGGCTGGAGCGCACCAGCGACAGCAGGCTGCATTGCCGCCGGAGGCTGAGATCAGGGTGGTCCTGCTTCACCGCTTTTTGCCTCCAGTCCCGAGGATGAGATTGGAGGCTGCGGACAAAAAATCCCGTTCCACAACCAGCTGGCCGATCTTGGCATGCAGCTTCTCGACCTCCTGATCGGAAATCGTCTTCTCAGCAGCGTTCTTGCCGTCAAAGGCCGAGGCCATGTTCAGGGTCGCGGTTCTCTTCCAGACCGTGATCATGGTGGGGTGGATGTCATACTTCTTGGCCAGTTCGGCCGTCGTCAGTTCCTCGCGGATCGCTTCCAGAGCCACCTTCGCCTTGAACTCGGCCGAACAGCGCTTCCGTTTCGTCATGCGGATCAGTCCTTCGTCAATCGCCAAAGCTTAGCAACTGGTCCGAAATCCTGCGACCACCTCTGGTGCTTCGGGTTCATTCTTCAGCACGGCCACCAGCGCACTCGTGTCGATGAACATCAGTCCTCACCCCACATCGCATCCATGAACGCCTTATCGTCGCCGCCATCGGCCACGATGCCAGAAGCCGCTGCGCGGCTCTGGATCGCGGCGATCCGGTCAGCCAAACTTTCCTTTGCAGAAAGGACGGAAATTTGCGCAGCAAGTGCCTGACGGACTGCTTCACTCTTGTTCTTAACCCCTGTTATCGCGCAATATTTCGCAACAAGATCGTCGATTTCATCGCCTTTGATGAGGATGGTCATTGGTCTATCCTTAAATGTATATCCGAATATATTAAATAGGATATACCCTTGCAAGAAGCTGCTAACGGGACAGGGGTGAGGGAAGAATATGATACCACGCTATTCGATAGCAAAGTTTACAATGGAGCTTGCCAGCATAGCTGGGGTATTGCTGATAATTATCGCGATTATAACAGCAATAATGCAATACAATATAAACAATGGTAGCTTTGTAAACTATCTTTTGGCGGGCGCGCTGGTGATCAATGGTATTGCCATCATCGCAGCAGCGCAAATGGGAAGCGCGATTTTAGATACTGCTATTTCGAGCAGGGAACTGGTCGATACAATGAAGGCTTATATCAATGCAGATAGCAAACGCGAACCGCTTGTCGGTAGTGGAGTTTCTAAAAGCAAAGGTATTCGTGCTGAGCGATAGCAAGATTTTTCATATGAATAACTAATAATATTCTAGGAGGCTTCGAAGATGAAAATGAAATGCTCACGATGTGGCATGGATGCATTCGGGCCAGTTGTTTGTCCCGCATGTCTTGGGCCAATTGAAACTATTCCTGAAGATGAAAATACAGCTGTCAGCAGCGAGCCAAATAGGGGCGGCGGGTTCTGGACGGCTTTTTTTATTCTTTGCGGCTTAGGTTTGCTGATGCAGGTTTCAGCATTGTTTCTATAGCCAACTTGGGCGTCCCCTATCGGGCCGCGCCCCCGGTTCCGGCCGGCTGCACCGGCCTCCACCCGAGCTGGTCGGGGCGATGCGCCCGGCTACGCTGCACGGTTGAATGTCTCGTCCCGAGCCATCCCCCCGCACACCGGTCCTGGGCGCCCTGCCCCGCCCATCTCGCCCCTTCCGGGCGGGACCGCTGACGCAAGGCGCGTACTTGGTTGTCCAGTCGCGCGATAAAACGGCCTTGGAAGGGAGGCGCTGTTAGGAGATGATCTGCGTTATGCGGCTCGAAAATTTACGCCTGCAATCGTTCATCGCGCACACCAAACGATCCTATGAAACAACAGTCTCCCCATATTCCAGCGGCAGTTCGCCCCGGCACAATACGGGCAGAAAGCATCGCCAGGTTGACCAAGCAGCTCAAGGCGATCTTAATGGCCGACGGTGCGACAGAACAAGAAGCAACACGACTCGTTGCGAAGGACCACCTTTATCCCACAGTCCGCGCCCTGAGACGGCACATCCGAGAGCTTGGACACAAGCCATTGCGCGCGCCAAGGTAGGATTGCCGGAGGAACAGAGCAGGCCCGCGCGAGACGTCAAGGATCGAGCAAGGGCCTGTGGGCAACCGGGTGTGGTTTGGGGCAGCTGCGGCACAGAGCAACCGCGACCTTTTTCAGAATAGCGAGATCCCCGCGCGAGGCGCGGCGATCGAGACGCCGGGGGGATTTGGACAAGCCAAACGCCCCCTGCCCTTGTTGGGCCAAGCGCTGCGCGCCTGTCCGTTTGTGGACCGCTGGTCCCCCACCGCAACAGGAAAATGTTGCACGTCCTGCGGGGCCGTGTCCTCGCCTTCGGCTGCGGGCCGCACCACCCCCTTGTCCATTTGATTTTCCCATTGCGGCGGTTCCCCCCCTGCCCTCGCCGGGAGGCAAGGGTTCAGGAGAGGGGCGCGCTTCGCGCTTCCTCGCCTGACCCCCCGCCCATGTTCAGAAGCAGAAAGATTTGCCTTTTCTGTCAGAGGTTCTGCTTCTCAGGGAAAAAGTCGTACCAGCGTGACCGAAGCAGACGTTCAACGTTTGCCGCCGCATTGACGCAAAGGGCCCGTAGCAGTTAGTCGCAGCTCCGGCGATAGAACAGCGGCGTGCACTCCGGGAGCGTCCTTGTAAGGATGAAGCCTGCCTTTTCTGGAACTCGCTGCGAGTCACGGTTTTCTGGATGGGCCATGGCCCGCCTACATGTGGTTTCCACGATAGACGTCCTCCTTGGACATTATCCTTCCTCTCTCCCGCAAATATCCTCTTTCAGCCGCAGCGCAAGCGACTGAGAGGTGGGACCGGACGTTCAGCGTGGGTCAAAGAATCGACGCAAAGATCGCACTGCCAACGTAGGGCATGCAGTAGCACGTAAGGCCGTTCGCAGTTGCAACACGGACCAGAAGCCAAAATGGTACCTTCCGACCAAAAATGACGGAGGCTCACACGCAGAAAAAATTTGCCTTGAGACAATGTAGGCGGTCTGGTTGATGTCCGTCGCAGGAAGCGCTAAAACTATATAACGCATAAATCTAGAAGCCTATTTCATAGCCGCGGCTTGAGTAAAGTAATCTATATAGTAAGGTAATGGCCTTACGATATTTTGCCCAAGCAACTATCATCAATTGACGTGTCAACAGGAGCTGGAATGTATGGTCAGGAAAGTTTTCTTCTCGTTTCACTTTGATAACGATTTCTGGCGGACACAGACCGTTCGGAATATGGGTTCACTAGATGGACAAACCCTTGCTAGTGCTAATAAATGGGAAGAGTTGAAGCGCACAAGTGATCAGGCAGTTCGTAACTGGATCGACACCCACATGAAGGGAAAGTCTTGCCTTGTGGTGCTGAACGGGTCGGGTACAGCTGGCCGAAAATGGATTAATTATGAGATAAAAAAAGCTTGGGAAGATGGGCGTGGTGTGCTTGGTATTCATGTTAATAAACTCAAGCACAGTGATGGAACGCAAAGCCAAAGAGGATCAAATCCATTCTCTAACATCACGGCGAATGGATATAGCCTGTCGGGAATTCCATCACTCTGGATTCCAGGCGGCACCACAAGCCAAGAAGCCTACGCGTCTATCTCAAATAATATTGGCGATTGGATCGAAGAAGCCATCAAAATCCGCAAGCAATACGCTGGCGCGCTTTGAGTAGCAGTGCAACAAAAAATAGTTGTGACGTTACTATACCAAAAGCAACCTTAGACACAGTTGAATAATAAAACCTAGTATTTCCAGTTTATTGGTAATACTAGGTTCTAATATGGAGGTGAGTTTTCGATGGCTCTTTCGAATTCGGTGAGCGCTTTCTGCAGAAAATATGCCCGCGACATGGCCGACGGAACGGTAGCGGTATTTGCAGGCGCCGGTCTTTCTGCTCCGGCCGGCTTCGTCAACTGGAAATCCTTGCTTGCGCCGTTCGCCAATGAACTCGATCTCGATATCGAGCGCGAGAGCGAGCATCTTGTAAGATTTGCTCAGTTCTCTCTCAACCACAAGATGGGAAACCGCGCGCACTTGAACGAAGCGCTCATCTCGGCATTCCCGAGCATGACCAGCCCGTCACTGAACCACGAAATTCTAGCAAGACTTCCGATTAAGACGTTCTGGACCACGAACTACGACAAGCTGCTTGAAAAGGCTCTCGAAGGGGCACGTAAGAACACAGACGTGAAGCACGTAGACAGTCAGTTGCCAACAACGAAACCAAAGCGTGATGCTGTCGTCTACAAGATGCACGGCGATGCTGAGCATCCAAATGAGGCAGTGCTCACTCGCGACGACTATGAGTCTTACGGGCATAAGCGCATGGGGTTCGTAAACGCCCTGGTAGGCGACCTTACCGGCAAGACTTTCTTGTTCATCGGCTTCAGCTTCACAGATCCTAATTTAGATCACGTTCTGTCTCAACTGAGGCTACGATACCAAAATGCGCAGCGTGAGCACTTTTGCCTTATGAAAGTTCCTCACCGGGACAGCTTCAAGTCGGAGGAGGATTTTGTCTATGCCAAGGCACGGCACCGTCATTTTGTCGCTGACTTAAAGCGTTACAATGTCACTGCGTTAGAGATAGATGATTTCGAGCAGATTACTGAGGTGCTGCTAACTATTGAAAAGCACTATAGGCGGCGACTGGTTTTTGTATCAGGAAGCGCGAGCAACTTCGATCCGTGGGGCGAAACCGCCGTGAATGGCTTCTTCCGCGACCTCGGCTCAATTCTAATCGACAACCAGTTCCAGATCGTAAGCGGCTTCGGGCTTGGCGTAGGCAATTCATTGATCAGCGGCGCCATTGAAAAAGCATACGCCAATCGTAACATCAATCTAGATAATTTCCTTCAGGTTCGGCCTTTTCCACGTGACATTGCCGATCCCAAAGAGCGAGCTGCTATATGGGAAAGATACCGCAAGGAATTGCTATCATTACCGGGCATAGCTTTGTTCTTTCTTGGTAACAAGGAAGTCGAGGGCAGGATCGTGCCGGCGGATGGCGTGCGAAAGGAGTTCGAGATTGCGGTTTCCCAAGGCGTGGTAACTCTGCCGGTGGGAGCCACCGGTTCGATGGCGGCAGAACTGTCAGCTGAAATGCTTGCCAGTAGCGACAATCTCTCTCCCGCCCTTGTAGAATCGCTTAATGCGCTTCAAACACCTGTTGATAATCTTCATGTCCTTCTTCAGCCTATTATTGATGCAATAAAGACGATTGCCAACGAATAGATAGTGCACTGATTATCGTAGTGATGTTAGTCCAGTATGCTCGCCATATTATATACGTTTCGCCGTGTAGGGCAATTAGGCTGAATAATTGTATGCAACATCGGAAAATTAATGACGACCTTCACCGAAAGCAGAATTCGCCAACGCGCGCAGCGCAAGACTGGGATCTATAGAAACGCGACGGCCGTCCTTAAGGAAGAGGTCGCCTCAGCGAAAGCGAAGTCCAGCTTTGATATATTTTTAAGCCACTCGACATCCGATGCAGAGATCATCCTCGGCGTAAAAGGCGTCCTCGAAGACTATGGGAAGACTGTTTACGTGGACTGGTTGGAAGACCCGCAGCTTGATCGCAGCCGGGTAACACCGGCGACTGCCGAGACCATCCGGGGACGGATGCGTCAGTGCAGGTCGCTCGTCTATGTGCATAGCGTAAATTCGGGATCATCCAAGTGGATGCCCTGGGAGCTAGGATATTTCGATGGTTTCAACGGAGCCGTCGTAATCCTTCCCGTTACTCGAAGTGGCGAGAGCTTCCAAGGACAGGAATATCTCGGTATTTATCCATATATCGATGAAGCGCCAATTCAAGGTGGCACCACCAACAAAATTTGGATCAACAAGAGCAGCACAGCATCAAAACAGTGGGACATATGGATCGAGGATCCGCGCGCTTTTAGAAAGACAGGGTAGGCACCCTCTAAGCTTCGAACACCACTGGACCGGAGGATGCCGCACGGCTGAGGCCAGACTGGATTTGGGGAAGCTGCACTCCGTATTTGACGATTTAGAAGCGGCCTCTTCTGACCCTTCGCTACGTTCTAATGTCCACGATAGAAGTGATTGTGCAGCTGCAGCGAACGACGGCTCAGGAGATGGCCCAGACGTAGCACAATTGGATCCAGCTACGGCTGGAACTCCCAGGGGTTGATGACTTCGACACCCATGGCCTGAAAGGGTGCGGTGTCGCGGGTTGCGATGCTGGCAACGTTCTGGGCCGCAACAATGGCCCCGATCTGACCATCGGCATGACTTATGGTCACGCCACGCTCTCTCGCCCTTGAGACACGCATGGCATAGAACAGCGACGCCGTTCCGTCATAGGGAAGGATACGGCCGGCAAAATCATCCTGCAGCATCGCCTCGATCGTCCCGACAAGTCGTGTCTTCCGCTCCCCGGCAGGCAAGATGAACGCACCAAACAGCAACTCTTCTGCCGTGATGGCGGTCACGTAAAGATTGCCTGGTTCCTGTGCATCAAGCCAAGCCATGACATTCGGGTTTGGAGCAGGCCGCTGGACCTCCGAAAGAACGTTCGTGTCCAGGATGATCATGAGAAGTCGGCAGCTTCGCCCGCAGTTTTGTCACGCGTTCGGCTCAACTCTTCACCGATCACGCCCATTTCCTGAAACCGTGACCGCAGTTGCTGCCCGAAACCGCCCGTTTGTCTGGCAACGTAGGAGTTGACCAAGATGGCACGGGCCTCGGCTTCGATGCTTCGCCGGTTGCTCGACGCCTGCTCCCGAAGGTGGTTGTGAACCTCGTCAGGAAGGTTCCGGATCATCATGTTTCCCATAGCTGCCTCTGTCCTCAGATAGCGTTCCACCAAAAATGATATCATCAGGCAAGATGATGTCAAAATTGAATTCGTGATATCGTCTGGCGTACTAATCCTCTGTCCACAAAACGGACGTTTTGCGGACCATTGCCAGATATGTCCGAGAACAGGCTGTAAGATGCGTATTCGGACAACTTGATTGTTGGATGATTTTATGGACATTTTCAGGCAACTGATGCCGAAAACAGTGCGCAAGGAAAAACAGATGTCACTTATAGGGTACGCGCGCGTCTCGACCTCCGAGCAGGATCTTGCCCTTCAGCTTGACGCGCTGAAGGCTGCTGGCGCGACCCGCATCTTTGAGGACCAAGGGGTATCCGGTGCCAAGGCGGACCGCCCTGGCTTGCATGCGGCACTCTCCTTCCTCCGGGAAGGTGACACGCTCGTCGTCTGGAAGCTCGACCGGCTTGGCCGTTCAATGACCCATCTGCTGCAAACGGTGGCTGAACTTGAAGGCCGAGGTGTGGGCTTCCGGTCCCTTACCGAGACAATCGATACCACCACCCCGACCGGGCGGCTCGTGTTCCACATCTTCGGGGCCCTTGGTCAGTTTGAGCGAGACTTGATCCGCGAGCGAACTGGCGCAGGACTGAAAGCTGCCGCGGCAAGAGGGCGGAAAGGGGGGCGCCCCATTGCTGTTACACCAGAAAAGGTGGCACGTGCCCGTCAGCTGATCGCGTCGGGCCTCAACGTGCGCGAGGCCGCAGCTCGCGTGAAAGTAAGTAAGTCTGCCCTCTACACGGCGTTGAAGGCCAGCACGGTGTTAGCCAGGTAGCATATTTTCGTCCTGGAACCCGCCGTGGCAGCGTCTCTCACGGCGTAGCAGCCGCAGTCGGTCTGGCTCTCGCCCCAGGTGCACATGTCGTCAGCACAGCCCGTCCCATGGCTGACGCACATATGGTGGCTGTCCGGCGCGGCTTGACGAGTTCCAAGGGGCGCGGCAACTAGGCTCGATGATCGACCTGCGCCCCGTAGCCCATCCAATTGGAACCATCATCGTCACCGTAGGCGTAGCGATGCTGCTGCCCATGCTGGTGGACCTATGGCATGGTGATCCGCACTGGATGGTCTTCCTGGAGTGTGCGTTTGTCACAATAACGGCAGGAGGGCTGATCGCAGTTGCCACACGCGGCAGCTACCGTTCGCTCACCATCCAGCAGGCTTTTCTGCTGACATCGGGCCTTTGGGCCATCCTGCCCATCTTTGGCGCGATGCCCTTTATCTTGGGCCAGCCCCATGTCAGCTTTCTCGATGCCTATTTCGAGGCTATGTCGGGCATGACGACCACCGGGACCACAGCCTTCCCGGAACTGGACGCGCTGCCCAAGAGCACACATCTGTGGCGGGCGCTGCTGCAATGGATGGGTGGGCTGGGGATTGTCGTTGTCGCGATGGTCTTCCTGCCGGTGATGAAGGTCGGCGGCATGCAGTTCTTCCGCTCGGAGGGGTTCGATACACTAGGCAAGGTCCTGCCCCGCGCTGGCCAGATCGCGTCCGAGATGACAACGGTCTACCTGCTGATGACAGGGGCCTGCGCGATCACCTACATGCTGCTGGGCATGACCGGCTTTGACGCGGTGGTGCATGCACTGACAACCTGCTCGACCGGCGGGTTCTCGAACTATGACGCCAGTTTCGGGGCCTATCTGGGGGGGCCGGAGTGGGCGGCCTCGGTCTTCATGATTATGGCCTCGATCCCCTTCATCCGTCTGGTCCAAGCAATGGGCGGCAATGTCCAGCCGCTGTGGCGTGACCGTCAGATCAGGACCTACCTGCGCTGGATCTTCTACGTGTGCGCGATCATCATGAGCTATCGGCTGCTCTATCTGGATCAGGACGCCTCGCTGCCGGAGGCTTTGCGTGAAACGGTGTTCAACACCATCTCGACCTTCTCGGGCACCGGCTATGCCTCGACTAACATGATGGCTTGGGGGCATCTTCCGCTGGCGCTGCTGATCATTGTGGGACTGATCGGGGGCTGCACCGGCTCGACCGGCTGCTCGGTCAAGGTTTTCCGCTACCTGGTGCTGCTGGAGGCCGTGCGTGCGCAGATCCGCCGCATGCATTCGCCCCACCGCATCTCATCGCTACGCTACGAGGGGCAGCGGCTGGACGAGGACATCATCGACTCGGTGATGGCGTTCTTTACGCTCTTCATGCTGACCTTCGGCCTGCTAATCTTGGGATTATCGCTGACCGGCCTGCATCCGCGCACGGCCCTGACGGCCGCCTGGACCGCCATTGCCAATATCGGCCCCGCCTGGGGGCCCGAGATCAGCGCCAATGGCTCGATCGTCAATTTTCCCGACGCTGCCAAGTGGATCATGATCGTCGGGATGTATCTTGGGCGGCTGGAGCTGGTCTCGGTCCTGGTGCTGCTGATGCCGCGGTTCTGGCGCGCCTGAAGCCGAGAGTTGCTCGTTGGCTGGCGGGCACCAGGTGTTGTCAGGCCGCGTTGGCCCTAGCTCACCTTTGTCAGCACTCAGGTCCGGCTTTTTTGCGCCGGCAGATCGAGGCGTTTGGCAAGGCGCAGACTGCGCTAACTTCCTCCTGACAGGCTGCTGCTCTATCAGTGGACCTGTGACAACAGCCCCGTGTACTGGCTGCAACCCCTGCGGCCCAGGCAATCAAGGGAGTGATCGCTTCCACAACGCCAAAGATCGCGCCTGTCCGGATAGCCTTGTTAAAGCTTGGCCGTTGCGTTGATGCGCCCTTTCCAATCGACGCAATGAAGGCATCGATCGACATCGAAACGGCAAGACTAACACTTGCAAGTCATTCTCACCTAAGAATGGATGCTTGAACGGCGGCAGAGCAGAGGAACGACTGTTTGGCAGGATCATCGACACCTGGAACAATGCTGCAGCCGCTAACGGCCGACGATCAACCGCCGCTTGCCTGAGCCAAGACCGGACTGACATGGAATGCAGCACGCGCAGGACTGTTATCACGGCCGGGGTTTTCCATAAGACAGGAATTGGCGACAAGGGTGGTCGGATACCAACCCAGAGAGACGTGGAAGCCAGACCCGATGAATGATGACATTGCTGAGCGACTGCAGCGGGGCGCAGAACGTTTTGTTGCAGCCAGGGAGCCGCACCGGGCGACAATTCGTGATCTCTATGGGGAAGGATGGGACGCGGTGGCTGATCCGGCAGATGTTGGCCGGACGTTTCGCAAGATGGTTGCCGCCGGACAGGTTCCGGGCTTGCGGCTGGTGAAGCAGAACAAGTGGTTGAACCAAAGAAGTCATGTGGAGTACGTCCGCAGCCGGGGGTGACCGTGACGAACTGCCGCCAACCCTGAAGAAGGATGGCGGTAGCGGGTTCGTCGCGGTCAGGGGCCTCCAGCATGCCACGTCATCCAGCTGCTCCACCCTCCGCTTTGAGCATTAAGGGCTCAGCACGCTCGGGACGCAGAGCGTCAGTTCCAGATCCCGGACAAGAAGCGGTCAGAAGACAGTGACTTGGGTGCCCACTTCGGCAACCGCGAAAAGCCGTTCCACATGCTCGTTGTAAAGGCCGTAGCAGCCCGACGACGATTTCCGCCCGATCTTGCGGGTGTCGTGGGTGCCGTGGACGAGGTAGGCCGGCCAGGCCAGATAAAGGCCGTAAGCGCCCAAAGGATTTTCAGGGGCTCCTCCCTCCACACGCTGCGGCAGGGTCGGGTCTTTTTCCCGCATGCTCGCCGTGGGCGTCCAGGGCGGGTTCTTGGTCTTCCTGACGACTTCGGTCTGGCCGCGGCGCGTCAGATCTTCGGTCATGGGAATGGAGCAGGGAAACACGAAATGCACGCTCTCATCGGCGGACCAGTAGTGCACGCAACGGGAGGTGACGTCGGCCAGGATGACGCCTTTCCCGAGGGAGGGATAGAAGTCACGCCAGTGCCGCGAGCGGAAGGAAGACAGGTTGCGCTGCGGACCTCCGCCGGAAGCGGCCTGGCTCATAGCCGGAACGCCTGCTGCTGGCGGGCTTGGGTAGAGCGGCTGCCCGGTGGCGGGGTCAAAGTTCTGTCCAAACGCAGAGGTGCCGGGAAGAACGACGCTTGCTGCGACAAGCCCCTGCAAAAAGGTTCTGCGGTCCCTAGACATGCTCCTGCCTCGCTCTTTTGGTTTTTGACAGCTTTTCCCAAAGCAATAGCCGAGCACGGGGCTTGAACCAAGACAATCCGAAGCATTTTTGGTTCGTTCTGGACAATCTGCAACAGGCCAAGGGTCCTTGGATAGGAAGCCAAGGAGGATGGCGACAGCACGCGCCCGCTGATCAGCAACTCAGCAAAGGAAGGCGGACCTGTCACGGCATCGTCATTGTCTTGCTACGAGTACGTCATTGGCCAGTAATAACGTGTGCCCCCAGACAAGATCTCCGGAGGCTCCATGTTTCGTCGCACATTCACGTCCACATTTGCCATTGCGCTTTGTGGAGGCACGGCTTTTGCCCAAGACCTGCCCCAAGGGGGAAGCGAGTACTTCACGGCTGCTCAGCAGGTGCTGGGCGAGCGCCTGAACGCAGAGCCCAATACCGGCACGGCTCGGAATGTCATCCTGTTTGTCGCCGATGGCATGGGGATCGGCACGAACTACGGGATCCGGCTGTACATGGGTCAGCAGGAGGGCCTCCTGGGCGAGGAATACAACCTCCCTTATGACCTGTTTCAAAACTCGGCCATCATGAAGACGTACAACATCAATGCCCAAACCCCGGACTCTGCTCCGACGGCAGGTGCAATGAACACGGGCGTCAAGCAAATATTCAACACAATCAACATGAGCGAAGACGTTGTTCATGAAGATTGTTCAAGCGGCACCCCGCTGACGACCTTTGCTGAACTGGCCTCCGAGGCAGGCAAATCCGTTGGCGTCGTGTCAACCGCACGCATCACACATGCCACGCCGGCTGCCGTTTTTGCCAAGACCCAAAGCCGTGACTGGGAAGGTGAGGCTCCTGAAGGCTGCACCGATATCGCCACCCAGATGATCGACGCGATGGAAAGCGGCATGCTTGATTTCGCCATGGGAGGCGGTGCGTCCAACTTTGCTCCGGAGGGCGTGGACGTGGGCGGTGGTCTGACCGGCAGCCGACCCGATGACGTTGATCTTGTGGCCCGTGCAAAAGACCTGGGCGTCGCCTTTGCTCATGATCGCGAGACCGCCGAAGGTCTGGATCTTGCCGCAGAAGGCCCGGTTCTTGGCCTTTTTGCGGGAAGCCATATGGCCTATGCTGCCGACCGTCCCGAGCAAGAGCCGACGCTGGCCGAGATGACGCAAATGGCCATTGAAAAGCTGTCGAGCAATGAGGAGGGCTTTTACCTCGAAGTCGAAGCCGGACGGGTTGACCACGGAAGTCATGATGGCAATGCTCATCGCACCTTCACTGACGGCGTGGCATTTGCCGAAGCAATCCAGGCCACCATGGAAGCCACCAATCCGGAAGAAACGCTGATCATTGTCACGTCCGACCACGATCATGCCATGGTCTTCAACGGCTATTGCGGCCGCGGCACGCCCATCACCGGGCTTTGCTATGACGTCTCCACCGACCGGATCAAGCATTCTGACGAACTTGTCCTGGCTGATGACGGCTCGCCCTTTACAGTCGTGGGCTTCGGCAATGGTCCGGGCTCCATTCTGACCGAACAGGAAGATGGGACCTATTCAGGTTCTCGTGCTGAGCTGACCCAGGACGAAGCGACCAATCCTGATCATTTGCAGCAAGCCTTGATCCCGGCGAGCTCTGAAAGCCATTCCGGCGTCGATGTCGGCCTGTGGGCCACTGGTCCCTGGGCGCATCTCTTCGGCGGGACGATGGATCAAGAGGTCATCTTCCACGTCATGCGGCAGGCCATGTTCCCCTCGGCCGAATAAATCCGTCGAGGTCAGACAATAAAGAGGCCGGTCCACCGGCCTCTTTTTCATGAAGACGACCTGTGACGGGTCGGAGAAGGAATTACGCGTAGATCATCACGGGTGTTCTTGGCTGGAGCATTGCGTAAACGTCCTCGATCTCCTGATCTGTCAGCGCAAGGCACCCCGCAGTCCAATCCCGGTTCTTGGCGGCAAGGACATTTCCTTCAGGCCCCCGACCATGGAACATGATGTCTCCGCCTGCCTTTCGTCCAAATTGTGCGGCGTAGGCCTTGTCCTGATCGTTCGGGTAGGAAATGCCGACCGACAGGTGATAGCGGCTGCGTGGATTGAAGCGGTCGACAAAATATAGACCCTCAGGGGTCTTCCCGTCGCCCTCGAACTGCTTCGGACCGACAGGTTGGTTGCCGAGCCCGAAATCATAGGACTTCAGCAAGGTCGTGCCGCTGATGAGATGCATTCTGCGCTGGCTCTTGTAGACCACCACTTGCGTCACGGGGGGTCCGAAGTAGCGCTTGAACTCCGGTATCGGTCGGGCTGCGGCCTGAGTGCTCACGCCGGATGAACCGGATCGTCCGCAGGCTGCCAAGGCTGCAATCATGGCCAGTGAGGCATGGCGGCGGGTGAAGTGGGACATTGACACGGGTTCCTGCAGAAGGCGTTCGGCTGATTTATGCAGCGGGGTAGCTGTTGAAGATTTCACTGCTGCCGTCCTTGCGGATCAGCAGGACGTCGTAAGCCACGCGCCGGCTTTCGGAACCCATGCCCGGACTTCCGAAGGGCATTCCCGGAACAGTGACCCCCAAAGCGTCCGGGCGATCCCGCAACAGCTGGCGGATATCGGCGACCGGAACATGTCCTTCCAGGAAGTAACCTTCAATCGATCCGGTATGGCAGGACGTCAGTTCGACAGGCACGCCAAGATCGATCTTGTGCTGCATGAGAAGAGTGCCGAACCGCTCTTCGCTCGTGACCTGGAAACCGTTCTCCCGCAGGTAGTTCGTCCACTGCTTGCAGCACTCGCAGCCGCGTCCCTCGACAACATGGATCGTGAGGGCATTCCCCGACAGTCCGAGTGTCGGCAGTGCGCTTGCGGCTGCGGCAAGAAGCACGGCTCGCCGTGTCAATTCCATCATGATCCGTCCCTTATCCAGCACTTGCCGGGTTTTTGCTTGCGACAACTGCAACCTCAAGCTGCTAGAGGTTCAAGTCACAATTTCAGAGTTCACGGGCTTGTTAGGTGATTTGCCCTTATAGGAGGTCATGGTTGAGGAAGTGGAAAGAGCATAGCTGCTTAACACCCAGGTTTTACCCAGCCACGCTTGTGTCTTCTCGTGATATCAGAGACACGGAACTGATGACCGTCTCAAGAACAATCGCGAGAGAAGAATGCTGACACGTCGCCATTTCATCCTGACAACCAGTGCCCTGTTCTCGCCGGCCATTGCTTCACCCAGCTTTGCAATGTCGTGGCCGAGCGAGGCTCAAATGGCTGCTTGGGATTCTGAGATCACACCGGCAGCCTATGATCCAGCCACCTCGAATCCTTGGGGATTGCATCCGAGGTTCTTGCCGCAGCGTGTCGAAGCCAATGACGGTCTGACGCCCGGTGACATTCACGTCGATGCGGTAGCGCGTTACCTTTATCATATTCAAAATGATGGCACGGCAATGCGTTACGGAGTGGCCATCGGACGCGGCGATCTTTATGAGCCAGGAACCTACACAGTCCAGCGCAAAGCAAAGTGGCCGCACTGGACTCCGACCCCGGAGATGATCAGGCGGGAACCGGAAACTTACGCGCAGTACGCGAATGGCATGGAGCCCGGACCTTCAAATGCACTCGGTTCGCGTGCGCTCTATCTTTATGTCGGAAACCGTGACACCTATTTGCGCATTCACGGGACGCCGTATCCCACTTCAATCGGAAGTCGAGCAAGTTCGGGATGCGTTCGCATGGTGATGGCGCATGTCAACGATCTTTACAGCCAAGTCGAAACCGGCGTCACTGCTATTCTTTATCCGGGAGAATAGCAGATCGATGACAAAACAGCTCTGTCACTCAGCCCGATCCGAGCCGCTCATCAAGGCAGCTTTATGAATGGATGAAGTAGCGGTTGTGGAAGAGATCTTGGTTGAAACGATACTCTCATCCCTCTGCGAGGCAGATGGGGCCACCTCGCTCTGATATAAGCGGCAAAAGTGTCGTTTCGACTGGACCTACGTGCTCATACCAGTAGCAGTTATCGTCTGGTTGGAGACGTGCTGTCGCAATATTTTGGTTTGGAGCGGCCAATGCGACCACTTCCTCTGGAAGTTCCTGCGTTCCCCCAATGGCATCAGTCAACACCGAGGAACATCCCCCGAGAAGAGAGACTGTGAGCATAGCCACCCAAAGCTTTGCTTTCATTTGTGAGCCTGACACCATGATCTTTCCTTCTGGAATGACTTAACATCAGCTATTGCAGTCGGGAGGCGGATACAAGCCAGCTGCAGAGCAATCTCCGCAAGGAATGAGTTGAGGTCCGCTCACCGCCAATGCTTGCAGAATACTTGGTGCTTCTGCGTACATGCGCGCTGCAACTCAGGTGCCCTCAGTGCAAAATCGACGGTATTGGCTTCCGGATGATTAAGCCAACCATCGAACATGGCCCATAACATCCTGCCAAGAGCGCAGCAAGATCGACGGCAAAGCTCTCAGGCGCCTCGCGTCCTGCAAGCGCAGAATAAAGCGAACTGACGAGCATGAACGTTTCGCGGTAACTTCGTGTCTGTATCTGAGTGTAGACCAAGCAGCCTCAAGTGGCTTGCTGAAGTCGAGGACAATGTCTGTCCCGTTCTTGACCAACAATAACAAGTGGTCCAAGCGGGCAGATCATCTTCCGACACGCTCCATCTCAGCACTTGGCCAGGGGTCAAGGTCGACAGATCGAAGGCACCCGAAATGCCAGTGCCGTCTCATTGCGCATTTCCGCGGCTATTCCCGCATGAGACAGGATCGCGTCCAGCGTACCGCCCTCCACCCCTCGTGCTGCGAAAGATTGGTTGCTGGTCCCGCTTCTGGTGCGGGTTCGCTCAGTGTCTCGGTATGTAACGGCACGGTCATGGCATCATGAGGCGACCAAGATAAATACCTACAAACGCCCCTATCAATCCGAAAACGATTGCGTGAGCGATGGCATACTGGATCATATCCAGTCTGTTCCCACCAAGCTGGCGTGCGCGAACCAGCCCGCGCCATGAGCCCAGGACAGCCCCCAGGAGCGTCAGCATCTGCCTGCTTGATGTCCGAAAGGTATCATTTCTGTGCCCTACTCGTTGCGACTGATGGCACCTTATGCCACCTCAAGCAGCTAGAGGTTCAAGTTGGTTCTTATGGGGTTCACCAAATTGTCAGTCATTTGAGCCGAAGAAAGGAGGATACAAAGCTATTCCAGCGCAACCAGTGGGCGCACAGCTTGTCGGCTACAGAGCCGGTGTGTATGTGCGGTGGATGCAATAGACAATTCTCAGCATCGACGTGCGGTCCCCATTAATGAATGGCGTCCTCGATCATGTGGTCAGTGATGCACAAGGAATGATTGCCCAGCACCTCGATCACCCGGCAGTCGGAAATCCTGTTTCCAGAGCATTGCACCACCATGCGTTCAAGCTCCGCCTTGAGCGCCGCCAGCCGTGCAAGGCGGCTTTCAACCTCAACCAGTTGAGCCCGGGCGATGGCATCCGCTGCTGAGCAAGAGTGATCGGGATTATCCGACAAGCTGAGCAGGTCCCTGATGGCCTCCAATGAGAACCCAAGTTCCCGCGCATGCCGGATGAACGCCAGCCGATCCAGGGTTTTCCGGTCGTACAAGCGCTGATTGCCTGCACTGCGCTCCGCTTCGGGCAGCAGGCCTATCTGCTCATAGTAGCGGATCGTCGGGACTTTTACTCCGGTCGATGCGCTAAGTTTGCCGATGGTCAGCATCAAATTCCTCTTGAAGCTATAGCAGCTAGAGACATTAAGGATACGAATCAGAGAAGGCAACTGCCCTGACCTGGCGGAAGGAATGACAATGACGAACCGAGATGTGACAGGCGAAACCGCCTGCGACTGGACGGTATCAGGCATGGATTGCGCCTCCTGCGCCACGAAAGTGAGAGCCGCGGTGTCTCGCCTGCCGGGTGTCAGCGGTGTCGAGATCGGCATCATGTCCGAACGCCTGCGCTTGACGCTGGATGAAGAAAAGACCGACCGGGAGAAGGTCGAAAAGACCGTGCGGGCGCTTGGCTACGGTATCGCGCCGCGTGGTGCGGAAAAAAAAGGGTTTGTCATGCCCGGTGCCGCGCCGGACGCTGATCTGCGTCATGATCAGCACGGGCATCGAGAGCCTCAGACGAGCCAGCCTGCGGCAGACTCTTCCGGTCACGGCAGCCTCGGCCATGTTCATGATGACCCTGCTGATCGTGGCAAGAGCTGGTACCAGACGGGCAAAGGCAAGCTGGTGATCTTCACGGCCCTGCTGCTTGCCGCAGCCTGGGGCGTGGAACTGGTTGCACCCCGGATCGGTACATGGGCATTCGGCGCGGCCTGCTTGATCGGTGTCGCACCCATTGCACGTCGCGCCTTTGCCGCCGCGCGAATGGGCCAGCCGTTCACCATCGAGGGCTTGATGACCGTTGCCGCGATCGGCGCCTTGTTCATCAACGCAGCCGAAGAGGCCGCGCTTGTGGTGTTTCTGTTCGCTGTCGGTGAGGTGCTGGAAGGTGTCGCCGCTGGCAAGGCCCGCGACGGCATTCGTGCGCTGGCCAACCTGGTTCCCAAGACTGCGCTGCTGGAGGTCAATGGCACGACACGCGAAGTGGCGGCTGCCAGCCTTCTTGTCGGCCAAACTGTGCTTGTCCGCCCCGGCGACCGCATTCCGGCTGATGGAGACATCGCCGAAGGCCGTTCCGGCATCGATGAAAGCCCGGTGACGGGGGAAAGTGTGCCAAAGACGCGCGGACCCGGAGACGCGGTCTTTGCGGGCTCCATCAACACCGAAGCAGCATTGCGGATCACGGTGACCAGGGCCGCCGAAGACAACACCATCTCCCGGATCATTCGCCTCGTGGAAGAGGCCGAAGAAGCGCGCGCGCCGACCGAGCGTTTCATCGACCGGTTCAGCCGCTGGTACATGCCTGCCATTGTCGCGGTGTCGGTCCTGGTGATCGTGGTGCCGCCGCTGGTCTTTGGTCACGCCTGGGACACCTGGATCTATCGCGGGCTCGCGCTTCTGCTGATCGGCTGCCCTTGCGCGCTGGTGATCTCGGTTCCTGCTTCCATCGCGTCGGCGCTGTCCACCGGTGCCCGCCGGGGACTGCTGATGAAGGGAGGAGCGGTCATTGAAGCGGCCGCCAAGGTGTCCAAGGTCGCTTTCGACAAGACGGGAACCCTTACCCATGGTCGTCCCGAGGTGACGGACCTCGTGCCGTTCGGTGCGACAACAGAAGCTGAGCTTCTGGAAGTGGCGGCAGGGGTTGAAAGCGGATCGAGCCATCCGCTGGCCATCGCCATTCTCAACAAAGCCAAGTCGGCAGGTGTCAAAGCCCTGCCGGCGCGTGATGCCAAGGCCTTGGCGGGCAGAGGCGTGGTCGCCACCGTGGGTGACGCACCCGCCTGGGTGACGTCTCCCCGCTACGCCTCCGAAAATGACGGCATCGACACCGACAGCTTGCGGCAAGCCACAGTCTTCGAGGAAGAGGGCAAAACGGCCGTTGCGGTTTATCGCGAAAGGACGCCGCTTGGCCTGATCGCCATGCGTGACGAGCCACGCACTGACGCTGCAGAAGCTGTCCGTCAGCTTTCCGCCATGGGGATCACGTCTGTTATTCTGACGGGAGACAACCCGCGCACCGCAGCGGCCATTGCCGGTGGTCTTGGCATGGAGTTTCGGGCCGACATGATGCCCGAAGACAAACTCAGCATGATCCGTGACATGAATGAACATGGCGGTGTGATGATGATCGGGGACGGCATCAATGACGCCCCTGCCCTCAAGCAGGCCAGCATTGGTGTCGCCATGGGATCAGGCACCGATGTGGCGCTGGAAACGGCCGATGCCGCCATTCTGCGCGACCGCGTGACCGATGTGCCGGCTCAGATCCGGCTGGCCCGCGCCGCCATGAGCAACATCCGCCAGAACGTGACCATCGCCCTTGGTCTGAAGGCCGTGTTTCTTGTGACGACTGTTCTGGGGATCACCGGGCTCTGGATCGCGATCCTTGCGGATACGGGAGCAACCGTGCTGGTGACGCTGAACGCGCTGCGCTTGCTGGGTTTCAATCCCGAACGCGAGGGCTGAGGCCATGCTTTCAGGTTTTGGCGGGGCAGCACTGGCGCTGTTGGCGAGCTACCTGCTGCTGTTTTTCTGGGGCAGTGCCATGGCGGCTCAGGCAGCGGACAGGCCAATCTGGCTGTTCGGACAAGCCAGCGGGCGCGACCGTTGGGCGGCTCTTGGCTTTCGCGCCGCTTTTGCTTTGGCCTTTCTCGGGCCGCTGCTCTGGCTGGTCTGGCCTGTCTTGCACAAGTCCGACCCTTTCTGGACCGGGGGCGAGGCGGTGGCGCTTGGCCTGATCGGCGTGTTCATTGCTGGAACGGGTGCGATGCTGGCTTTTGCCGCACAGATGTCGATGGGCAGTTCGTGGCGTATCGGTGTGGCCAAGGGCGCAACAGGAGCGTTTGTATCAGGCGGACTTTACCAATTCAGCCGCAACCCGACCTTTGTCGGGCAGTTCCTGCTGCTTGCGGGGGTCGGCCTCGCCATTCCTGCAGTACCGACACTCCTCGCCCCCCTGCTCTTTCTCTGGTCGGCTTCCGCGCAGGTTCACTCAGAGGAAAGTGAGTTGAAGCAGGCCCTAGGTGCAGACTACAGCCATTACTTGACGACCGTTCCGCGCTGGTTCGGCTTGCACAGGAGAACCATGCCGTGAGGGCAATATTTATCGTTTCCCTGATCGGCGCCACCCTGCTGGCAGACCAGGTCACCAAGGCCGCCGTGCTGTCACTGCTTTCTCCTGGTCAAACCTTGCCCGTTCTTCCCGGCTTCAATCTGACCCTCAGCTTCAACGAAGGAGCCAGCTTCGGCATGATGTCGGACGTCATGACGGGCAAGCCCTTGCTCATGGCGGCGCTGACTGGCGCCCTTGCCCTGATCTTTGCGGTTATGGCGTTTCGCGCGGACACCCTGCCCGAAAGGGCTGGCCTTGGACTGATCGTGGGTGGTGCACTCGGCAATATCATTGATCGGCTGCGGCAGGGGGCGGTGACGGATTTCCTTGGCCTTTACTGGCGTGACTGGCACTGGCCCACGTTCAATGGCGCGGACATCGCAATCACGTTCGGGGCCCTGATCATCCTCATCGCCACCTTCACCACAGGCCGCAAGGAGCCGCTTCTTGACCGCAACTGACACCCGGAACCTGTCTCACGACGAACTTGCCGCCCTTCTGGCCTTTCTGATCGCCCTGACGGCAACGCTTGGTGCCCTGTTCATCGGTGAGGTCATGGGTCAGATGCCCTGCACCCTGTGCTGGTATCAACGCATCGCCATGTTCCCTCTGGTTCCGATCCTGACCATCTCGCTTTGGCGCAACGACGGACTGGCGCGGCTTTACGGCCTGCCGCTGGCGCTTGCGGGTCTGGTGCTGGCGGGCTGGCATTCGGGGCTTTACGCCGGGCTGATCCCACAGGCCATTGCGCCTTGCACCCAGGACGGGCCGTCCTGCACCGATCAGGCGCAGACCATCCTGGGCGTGCCCATCCCCTATCTGGCGCTGATTGCGTTTGCTGCAATCATCGTCTGCCTCATGTCACTGAAAGGAAAACGTCCATGAATCGCCGCACTCTTGTGATTGGAGCTTCAGCGATAGGCCTTGCTGCCTTTGGCGGTGGCGCGATCGTCATGACTCGCAACCGCCAGGCCGAGGCAGAGGCCCAGGCCGCCGCGGCCCCGGCGGCAGACATGGAGTTGCTGGTGCGCGGTTACTCCCCCAGCTTTGGCCCCGAGGATGCTCCGGTCACGCTGGTCGAGTTCTTCGATCCGTCGTGCGAGGCGTGTCGCGCTTTTCATCCGGTCGTTCAGGATATCCTTACACAATTTCCTGATCAGGTTCGCGTCGTCATGCGCTATGCGGCCTTTCACGAAGGATCTGACGAGGCAGTTGGCATTCTGGAAACAGCACGCATGCAAGACCAGTTTGAACCGGTCCTTGATGCGCTGCTGGAGCGGCAGCCCGAATGGGCAGTGCATGGTGCGCCCCGATTGGATCTGGCTTGGCAGATTGCCGGGGCTGCCGGTCTCGACCTGGAAAAGGCCCAGAGCATGCGCCTGTCGCCGGACATTGTCGGAATTCTCAATCAGGATGCTTCCGATCTGGAAACCCTGGGCGTGCGCCAGACGCCTACGTTCTTCCTGGACGGTCGCCAATTGACGAACGTTACGTTTGAAAGTCTGATCTCGGATGTTCGCAACGCCGTCGAAACATCCTGATCGCAAACCTTAGCCCTCGTCTGCATAGGCCGCAAACAGGGCCAGCGTTTGCTCGCTCACATGATGCTCGATGCCTTCGGCATCCCGCTCCGCCGTCTCGGCATCCAAGCCGAGGCGGATCAGGAAACGCAGGACGATCTCGTGGCGGCGGCGGCACTCGCGCGCTAACGCATGTCCTTCTTCCGTCAGAAAGACTGATCTGTATGGTTCGCGGGTGATCAGTCCTTCCCTGGCCAGCCGGTCCAGTGCCTTCGTCACTGTCGGCGCACGCACGCCCAAGCGTGCGGCGATGGCGACCGGCCGCGCCTCTCCGTGTTCATGGATAAGCTCTGCGATCAGCTCAACATAATCTTCGGCCAGTTCGTTTCGTCGTGCCTCACGCACGCCTTGAAATGCTTCCGAACGATTATCTGAGGATGGAGGCTCTGCAGGAGCAGCAAGGTTGGGATCATGGGTCATTGAGCAAGTGTGACACATCGCGGATTGACAGGTAAAGGCAAAGCGTAAATTATTAGCCATAGCTAACTTTTAAAGGCCATGGAAATTTTTGATGATGCCCTCCAAAGCCTGGCGCCATGAGCGTGAAGCCCCTTCCCTGTCCGAAGTTTTTCGCACGATTGCCGTTGGAGGCGGTGGGGCGACGCGGTTTCGCCGCTTTGTGTCCTTCATCGGACCCGGCTATCTGGTTGCTGTCGGCTATATGGATCCGGGCAACTGGGCGACGTCGCTGGCCGGAGGTGCGGCTTTCGGATACACGCTGCTGTTCGTGGCGCTTTTATCCAACATCATGGCAATTCTGCTGCAAGCCCTGTGTGCCCGCCTCGCTGTCGCGTCAGGGCGGGACTTGGCGCAGGCTTGTCGCGATGCCTATCCTAAGTGGATATCCTTTCCGCTGTGGATTTTCGCCGAACTGGCCATTATCGCCACCGATTTGGCCGAAGTCATTGGAACTGCCATCGGTCTTAACCTGCTGTTTGGCATCCCGCTGGAGATCGGTATATTTATCACCGCCGGCGATGTGTTTCTGATCCTCTGGCTTCAGAACAAGGGCTTCAGATGGGTCGAGGCATTCATCATTGCCCTGCTCGCCACGATCACCGCCTGCTTTGCCGTGCTGATCGCCCAGGCTGACCCGGTCTGGGGTGAGGTCATCGCAGGCTTTGCGCCAAGCCGGGAGATCATCGGCAATCCCAACATGCTGTATTTGGCGCTTGGGATCATCGGTGCGACGGTCATGCCGCATAACCTGTATTTGCATTCCGGGATTGTGCAGACCCGTGCCTACGGTCTGGACCTACCATCGAAGCGCGAAGCCCTGCGCCTTGCCACATGGGATTCGACTATCGCACTGATGTTCGCGTTGACCATCAATGCGTCGATCTTAATCCTTGCGGCGGCCGCCTTTCATACTGTCGGTCAGACTGATGTAGCCGACATCGACAAGGCACATCTGCTGCTTGAGCCATTGCTGGGCTCATCCATCGCACCGGTTTTGTTTGGGCTGGCGCTGCTGTGTTCGGGTCTGAATTCTACCGTCACTGCGACGATGGCGGGTCAGATCGTGATGGAAGGCTTTATTCAAATACGGCTTAAACCTTGGCTGAGACGCTTGATAACCCGGGGGTTTGCGATCCTGCCCGCGACGGCGGTGATCCTGATCTATGGCAGCGAAGGAACCGGGCAGCTTCTAATCCTCAGCCAGGTCGTGCTGTCTTTCCAATTGCCGTTCGCTATCGTGCCGCTTGTCATGTTCACCGCCAGTCGCGCCAAGATGGGCGCAATGGTATCACCTCGATGGCTGACAGGGCTTTGCGCCCTGATTGCCGCAACGATCATTGTCCTGAACGTGAACCTGCTCTCGACGGTTCTGAACGGATGAAAAATTCACCATCTCGTGACGGCAGAAATTTTGTCTTGAAGCTCAAGTCGCTGGAGGCTTTAGGCAGGTGGATGAAGCACAGGGATGAATACCGATGCGGCTGACACGATTGCAAAAGGCCCTTTGGGTGGCGGCAGGTCTCGCCATTGTGGCCTTTGGGGTGCTCGTTACTATTATGAATCGTGCACCTGAGCCTGCCGCTCAAGCCTCTTTCCGTCCGACCTTCTCGCTGCCGGATGCCGAAGGACGCCTGAGGACTGCGGCAGAGTTCGAGGGAAAGCATCTTCTGGTGTTCTTCGGGTTCACCAACTGCCCGGATGTCTGCCCCACGACCCTGTCCGAGGTCGGGCAGGTCATGGATGATCTGGGCGACGAGGCCGAAGAGGTCCAGCCCCTTTTCATCTCCATTGATCCTGAACGTGATCGCGAGCTGGGTCTTGCGGAATACACGAATGCCTTTCATCCGGCCATTCTCGGCCTTGCCGGGGACCAGGCGCAGACCCGCGCGGCGGCTGACAGTTTTCACATCTACTACGAGCGCGAAGACACGGCTGACGCTTCCGGGGAATACTCGATGTCCCATAGCCCCGCGCTTTACCTGGTTGGGCCCGAGGGGGATTGGCTGCGTCAGTTCACCTACGGCACCCCTGCCAGTGACATCGTTTCAGACCTTCAATCCCGATTGTGAGAGCCATGAACCGTCTTCTTGCCGCCACCCTTCTGTCCCTTGTATCGAGTCCCGTTCTTGCCTGTGACGCTGTCCAGCTTGGCACGATTGAAGTTGAACAGGCTTGGTCCCGTGCCTCGATCGGCACATCGCGTCCCGGCGTGGTCTATCTGACCATCCGGAATGCCGGCACCGAGGATGATGCGCTTGTTTCCATCGATACGCCCATCTCCGGCATGCCCATGCTGCATGAAACAGTTGTCACGGACGGCATTGCCTCGATGCCTCATGCAATGGAGGTGCCCGTCCCGGCAGATGCCACCGTGGCGCTGGAGCCGGGTGGCTACCACGGCATGCTGATGGACTTGACGCAGGTGCTCAAGGAGGGCGAGTCCTTCCCTGTCACCCTGACCTTTCGAAATGCGGGCGAGGTGACGGTCCCTGTGAGCGTTCAAGGCGTCGGGGCGACAGATGCGGGCTGCTCCGAGAACAACGGATGAAGCGAAGGACGCTGCTGCAAGCCGGAGCCTTGAGCACAGGGGCGGTGGTGTTCATGCTTGGCCTGGGCTGGTGGCAAAGCCGCCATTCAGACGAGGCCCCGTCAGGAACCCTGCCTTTGCCCATTGACCGGATGTCTTTTGCGCTGACGGATCAGCACGGAGACACGGTGGAAGCGGCTGATTGGCTAGGCCAACCGACAATGGTCTTCTTCGGCTTCACATGGTGTCCCGACATCTGCCCGACGACGCTGAGCGCCATTTCTGACTGGTTGGAAGAGCTTGGTCCCGATGCGGATCACCTTAACACGGTCCTCATTAGCGTTGATCCCGAGCGCGACACCCCCGAGGTACTGGGCGACTACCTGTCAAACTTCGATGATCGGATCACCGGCCTGACCGGAACCTTGCCTCAGATAGAACAGGCTGCTGCCGACTTCCGCGCCACGTTCCGGAAAGTGCAGAGCGAGGATAACTATACAATGGACCATACGGCAGGCGTCTTTCTGTTCAACGCAGACGGTCGTTTTGCCAACATCATCGATCATCATGAAGATCCCCGATATGCGGTGCCCAAGATCCGCCGGGTGCTGGAATAGTCAAAGCCTGGATAGTGGTCTATGGGCTCTGCCTCCAGGTAGCCGAAGACAACTTGATCGGTTGCTGACACCTGCGATGTCGATTTGGACTGATAACCGATAATGCTGACTGCAGGCCTTGCCCTCGCCTGAGGAAGTTTTTGTTGGCAAATAAGGAAGGTTCTGTGAAGGATTGCGCGCTTAACCAACTGATTTTCATCAGTGACCGAGGACGAATACATTGACAATCTACAGCGCCCGGTGGCGAGCTGCGCGCGATCCTGCCCGCGTCGGCCGAGGTCGGATCGACCGCAAAGCATGAGCGGTTTCGGGCATGGGCCGCACAGCATTCCCCGCGCGGCTATCGGTGCCACCAGTGGCGCGACCTGCCGCCCGAGAGCTTCGCCAGCGTCGGGGTCCGCATCAATACCGTGGTGCTAACCCTTCAGAAGTGCTAGGCAAACCCTACTCCTTTTTGCAACGGAGTGACTTAGGCCCCGCTTCGGCGGGGCCTTTTTTTATTACAGGTAGGCAGCATCAAGATGATCTCTGTAGCTGATGGTGAATTCATTTCCCAAAGATAGCGTAGCAATGGCACGATTGATCTCAGAGCCTTCATCATGCTTCCGCATTGTCCTAAAGGAGACGATCTAAATGACTGAGAAAAAGCCGCCCAACGTGCCAGGGTCTACGCATACTGCCGGAATAGGCGTTCGACAGCCCACATTACTAGACAGGTCAATAGGACCGCGACAACCGTTGTCGCCGGGCACGTCGGTAGGTCCGAGGCAGCCGCAGGCACCGTCAGCGCCGCCGCCGCCAGTGAAGAAATAGCATGACGCCAAACCGCGAGACTATCCGGTTCAATGTTCTTAGAAATGCGCTTTATCATACAGCGCGACGGCGCTCGCTTGAGCGCGTAAATCGAGTGTTTAACTTTCTCGTGGTAATCCTTGGTACCGCTGCCGCAAGCAGCCTTGGAGAAAACCTACAGGTGCCAACTTTCGCAACTGGGATGGCAGTTGCAATCTTGGGTGCACTTCAGCTGGTCTATGATTTCGGGCGTCAGGCCCGGGATCACCAGACGCTGCAACGCGACTACTACTCGCTTCTGGCAGACATCGAGTCAAAAATCGAGCCCGATGAAAATCAATGTGCAGAGTGGTGGAGCAAAATGATCCGGATTACTGGAGACGAGCCACCTGTGCTGCGCGCATTGGACGCAAAAGCCTACAATGACGCAATTGGGGCCACCGGCGCTTTTGACATGAGCGAGCGGCTGCGCATCCCCTTGTGGCATAGACTGGTAGGTGGTTTTTTTGCCTTCGAGGGTTACCATTATAAAAAGGTTTCAGAAGATCAGGAACCGTCCTAACTGGTAGCGGGCGTCCCCTATCGGGCCGCGCCCCCGGTTCCGGCCGGCTGCACCGGCCTCCACCCAAGCTGGTCGGGGCGATACGCCCGGCTGCGCTGCACGGTTGAATGTCTCGTCCCGAGCCATCCCCCCGCACACCGGTCCTGGGCGCCCTGCCCCGCCCATCTCGTCCCTGACGGGCGGGACCGCTGACGCAAGGCACACCCGGTTGTCCAGTCGCGCGCCGGGAACGACCTTGGGAGTGAAGGCGGGCGACCGCAGCAGGCCCGCGCGAGACGTCAAGGATCGAGCAAGGGACTGTGGGCAACCGGGTGTGGTTTGGGGCAGCTGCGGCACAGAGCAACCGCGACCTTTTTCAGAATAGCGAGATCCCCCCGCGAGGCGCGGCGATCGAGACGCAGGGGGGATTTGGACAAGCCAAACGCCCCCTGCCCTTGTTGGGCCAGGCGCTGCGCGCCTGTCCGTTTGTGGACCGCTGGTCCCCCACCGCAACAGGAAAATGCTGCACGTCCTGCGGGGCCGTGTCCTCGCCTTCGGCTGCGGGCCGCACCACCCCCTTGTCCATTTGATTTTCCCATTGCGGCGGTTCCCCCCCTGCCCTCGCCGGGAGGCAAGGGTTCAGGAGAGGGGCGCGCTTCGCGCTTCCTCGCCTGACCCCCCGCCCATTTTGGGCACCCGACCACGGCGCAAAGACCGGGCGGGATCGTTGCAAAAGAAGGAATGCCAAATGGCACAAGCAATCCAGACCGACACCGCCGCCGAGCAGGCGCGCGACCATATGCTGCGCCTGCTGATCGCAGAGCAGAACGATGCCTTCCGGCGCTGCCTGGGCTTTGCCGCCCTGTGGCGTGACCATCATCTGAAAGGACGCGCTGTGGTCACGCCGGGTTTCGAGGCCCTGCCCGTGGCGACCAAATCGGCCCTGATGGAGAAGGTTATCAACTTCACCGACTTCACCGAGGAAAACGACCCTTGGGAGGATCATTCCTTTGGACGTGTTGAGGCCGATGGCGCGGCGATCTTCTGGAAGATCGACCTTTACGACACTGCCTACACCTATGGCGCGACGATGCCCGACTGCGCCTGTGACCCCGACCAGACGCGCCGTGTTCTGACGCTCTATCTGCCGTCTGAACACTGACAAGAAATCGGCCTGCTTTGCTCCGTTAGCAGGCCGATGCTTCCCGCAACTTCAACCGAAAAGGGGATGAACACATGAGCAATGCAATTTTGGAACAGCGCCTTGCGGAAGCATGGGCACTTGTCAGGAAGGGCGACACCTTTGGAATTGGACGCCGCTTCCTGCGTCAGCACGGGGTCAACTAAGACCCGTCGCTTTGCCCTCCCCTCACAGGGGGCAAGGCACCAATAAAAATAATCGTTGCAAATAGGAATGCCACCCATGAAATCCGAAACCATCGCAGCCGCCCCGATCCAGTATCTTCCGCTGGCGCAACTCTATGTGTCCGACCTGAACCCGCGTCAGGATGCCGACCCGGAGGGGATCGACCTGCTGGCCGACAGCCTTGCCATGATCGGCCTGATTCAAAACCTGTCCGGCACCGTTGATGCAGATGGCCGCGTGGGCATCGTGGCCGGGGGCCGCAGGCTGCGCGCCATTGCCCGTGCCGTCGAGCGTGATCCGACCGTGACCGAGCGGCACCCGGAACTGGCGTCCGTTCCCGTCCGCATCGCCCCTGACGAGGCCACCGCGCGGGCATGGGCCAGCGCCGAGAACGCCGCCCGCGAGGACTTGGCACCCGCAGATGAAATCCGCGCCTATGGCCGGATGAAGAAGGCAGGCGCGGACGTGTCCACTATCGCCCGCAGCTTCGGCCAAACCGAGGCGCATGTTTATCGCCGCCTTGCACTGGCCGCGCTGCCCGCCCCCGTTCTGGACGCCTTGAAGGCGGGCCAGATCAGCCTTGGCATGGCGAAAGCCTTTACCGTGTCGCAAGACGAGGCCCTGACCTTGCAGGTTCTGGCCGAAGTGAAGGGCGGCGATCTGTCGGAACATCAGATCAAGCGGGCCTTGCAGCCTGACGCGATCAGCGGCACCGACCGCCGCATCCTGTTCGTCGGACTAGACGCCTACGAGGCCGCAGGCGGGCGCGTGATCCGGGACCTGTTCAGCGACACGACCACGTTGCATGATGCCGACCTGCTGGACCGCCTGTTCGTCGAGAAGCTGAACGAGGCGGCGACGAAGATCGGGGAGGTCTGGAAATGGGTCGAGGTTTCGACTGACAGCTATATCCCCTATGGTACCACAGAGAAGATGGACCGCGTTTACCGCGTTGAGGGCGATCTGACCGAAGCGCAATCCGAGCGTTACGACGAACTGGCCGAACTGGCGAACGCCGAGGTTCTGGACGAGGCGGGACAGGCCGAACTGGCGGAACTGATGGCAACGCTGGAGGGCGACTACACCGCCGCACAGCGCGCCGTGGCGGGGGTTTTTCTCTATGTGCAAAGCAATGGAACACTTTGCGAGAGCGGCCCCCTCGTTAGCCCCTATGATCGAGCGGAGGCGATCGAGGCCGGGGTGCTGACCGGCCATGCCGCAACGCGCCACGGCGCAGCCAGCGTCGAGGATGCGCCCAAGTCACCCTATTCCGGCGCGCTGGTCGAGGACATGAAGGCCGTGCGGCTGGCCGCAGTTCAGACTGCACTTCTGGACCGGCCGGAAATGGTCTTTGATCTGCTGGCCTTCGGCATGTCGCTTGCATCGGGCGTCAGCACCCATGTTTTCGACCTGTCGCCGGGACGCCCCAACAACTGCCCGAGCAAGCCGGAGGGATTAGAGTTTTCCGAACGCCTGACCCATGCCCCTGCGGGACATGAGGCATGGAGCCGCCCGGAGTTGCGGGTGGATGATCTGGCCGCAGCCTTCCGCACATTCGTCGCCGCTGGCAAGAAGGCCCGCCATGCGGCGCTGGTCGAGGGAGTGTCGCGGACCCTGCCCTATGGAGCAGGCAACGCGGATTTCTTCGAGCTGATCGAGGCCGATGCCGGGGCCGGTGTCCGTAAGGTCTGGACGCCCACGGCCGAGAACTTTTTCAGCCGCGTCAGTGCCGATTATCTGGACAAGCTGCACCTTGACCTGACCGGCTGTGACCCGGAGTGCAACGGCTTCAAAGTGTTCAAGAGCGAGAAGAAGGCCGCGAAAGCCTCCGCTATGGAACGGTTGTTCTCTGATGCCGAATACCAAAAGGCATGGCGCGTTACCGCCGAAGCAAAGGCCCGGATCGACGCATGGGTGCCAGACTGCTTCTGATACATACCAGACCGGAGGGGCGGCGTTCGCCGCCCCAATGCAGTAAATGAGCATTTCTGGCCGCCGCTTCTGTTCAGTAGCGCCCACCTATCCATCCTTCTGCGACGAAGGTTCAACTGACCCCGCATCTAGCGGGGTTCCTTTTTTGCCGGGAAGTGATGACCTGGCAAGGCGGCCGACTGCGCCGGCCCCCGCCGCCAGGCCCGGCCCTTCGGGCCGAGCTGCACCTGACGGCGCAGCATCAAGTTGACGCGTGTGTCAACAAGAAATTGCGAAATGTGGTTTTGGTCAGTCCTTTTGGTCATGTCAGTTCTATTTCTCGACAAAGCAAGTATTTCGAAGTTTGTTTGTTTGAATGGGGAAATTTTAGATGCTCTCGACGCGTGACATGGGACAGGATGCCAAAGCGGAAATTACTCGCGAAATGCTAGAGAGCATGCTGTCAGATTTCGATAGGCTGGCTGACAACCATGGCGTCCTGACGGTCGAGCTACGTGGTAACGGCCTATTTGCACTGGACCCTACTACGGGAACATACGAGGTGGTTGGCCTGGCGCGCATGTCTGCGGCGATGAACCACCTTCGCTAAGGTTGCGTCAGCGAAAGCAAGATACAGATGCCCCGGCTGCGATGCAGCCGGGGCTTTTCAACCTGCTCATGCTTTTTCTTGAGACTTCATGTAAGATCGCAATATAGCGTTCAATCGGCTTTGATAGCCCGGTCCTTGCGATTTGAGAAAGTCCAACACGTCAGCGTCAAGACGCACAGAAATCATCACTTTCTTATCGGGGCGGACCACCTCGACGCGGCTCCAGTCCACATCAATTTCTGCCTCGCCCTGATAATCACCGGCTGCTCGAACCTTATCCCAACGCGTCTGACTACGAAGTTCCCTGACTTCTTCCAGAGACATGCTCGATGTAAGCTTCTCTTTCATTTGATCTTGCCCTTCGGGCTGTAATTATGCGGATGACGTCTTCACGTACAGTAAAAACCACCGCAATATGAATTCCGTCTAGTTCACCAATCGCAATGAAACGTAATTCAGCTTCGAAGCGACTTACAAGTTTTATATGTTCTGACGCAAATACCTCAATTGCATCTATGAAATCGATATTGTGCTTTTCAAGCGTTGAATTGCGCTTGTTCTCGTCCCATTCATATCGGTGCATAGTTCTTCCGTTTTGAAATAAAATTGAATCATTAAGTCTCCTTCGGAATGGTCTACGCTAACCAGGCTGCGCCACGGCCCTTATGGTGTATATACACAATGAATATACACCTGTCAAGAGGGCGTCCCCTATCGGGCCGCGCCCCCGGTTCCGGCCGGCTGCACCGGCCTCCACCCGAGCTGGTCGGGGCGATACGCCCGGCTGCGCTGCACGGTTGAATGTCTCGTCCCGAGCCATCCCCCCGCACACCGGTCCTGGGCGCCCTGCCCCGCCCATCTCGTCCCTGACGG
>VGDE01000001.1 GCA_016869875.1 Alphaproteobacteria bacterium | reverse complement strand
CATCTCCTCAGGGCGGACCAAAGTCTCGAACTCCACATAGCGGGCGCCCGGCTGCACGCCCACCTTGCCCAGGACCGAGGCCAGAGGCACGCCGATCCAAGGGATCACCATGGACCAGGCCTCCACGCAGCGCAGGCGATAGATCCGCTCCTCCAGCGCATTGTCCGGGGCCAGATCCTCGACGCCATAGCTGCCGGGACGATCGACCAGCCCCCCGATCTCGACCGACCACGGGTCGATGGTCAACGCGCCGGCGTGCCGGGCCGGGTCCTCTTTCCCCGTGCCGAATTCATAGAAGTTGTTGTAGTTCGTGATCTCCTCGAACGTGTTCGGCGCCTGGTCGGTGGAATAGGCGGAAGGTCGTCCCGTCAGCGCATGGGCGGCATTGCCCAGCAGGGCGGGGCCTGCAAGGGCCGCGGCACCGGCAGCCATGAACCTGCGCCGGTCCAGATAATGGGCCTTGGGCGTGACATGGGACCAGTTCAACTTCATGGTGACCTCCGATCGGCAGCACAAACGCAGCTTCGCACAACTCACGTGGCAAGCATGCATTCCGGTGCATCACGTTCGGTTGAGATCGGCCACCTGCCTCAGGCCGCCGCTTCGATTTCCTGCAAAAAGGCATCCGCGAACCGGTCCAGCCGCGCCTCGTCCAGATGCCGGGCCAGCGCCTCGCGGCTGTGCGGGCGGCTTTCAGCGATGCGACGAATCTGGGAGGTCGTGCAGGACAGCGGCTTTTCCGTCCCGTTCTCACCCCGTTGCAGGCGCAGCTGCGCCTCGACCAGGCGATCGAACAGCGCCCCCTCGGGACGTCCGGCCAGGGCACGGCGGGCCGGATGCATGTCGGGCTGCTCACCGGCGATGACCGACAGGAACTCGCGCCCAAAGCTTTCCAGCTTCTTGGCCCCCACCCCGCCGATGCGCGCCATCTGGTCCAGGTCCTGCGGCCGCTTTTCGGCCATCTCGATCAGCGTCCGGTCGGGAAAGATAACATAGGCGGGCACGCGCGCGGCCTCGGCCAGGGCTCGCCGCTTGGCCTTCAGCGCCGACAGCAGCGGCTCGTCCTCTTCCGACACCTGGGTGCGCAGGACATTGGCGGCCTTGGCACCCTGCGTGGTGTCCTGGCGCAGGGTGACGTTCTCCTCGCCGCGCAGCACGGGATGGGCGGCCTCGGTCAGGTGCAGGGCTCCGTGGCGTTCGGGATCGGGGCGGCACAGGTCCAGTCCCATCATCTGCCGAAAGATCGCCTGCCACTGGCCCCGGCCGTAGTCGCGGCCCACGCCAAAGGTCGGCAACTGGTCATGGCCGCGCTCGCGCACCTTGTCGGTCGTGGTGCCCGTCAGGATGTCGATCAGGTGGCCGCTGCCGAACCATTCCCCGGTCCGCACCATCGCCGACAGCGCCTTGCGCACAGCCAGCGTGCCGTCGAACAGCTTGGGCGGCACCTGGCACAGGTCGCAGTTGCCGCAGTCCTCGGCCATCTCCTCGCCGAAATAGGCCAGCAGGCGGCGGCGGCGGCAACTCGTCGCCTCGGCCAGGCCCAGCAGCGCGTTCAGCCGTGCATGATCGCCCGACTTGCGGGCAGGGTCGGCCAGACCCTCGTCGATCTGGGTGCGGCGCAAACGGATGTCGTCAGGACCGTAAAGGGTCAGGGTGTCGGCCGGATCGCCGTCGCGGCCCGCGCGCCCGATCTCCTGGTAATAGCCCTCGATCGACTTGGGCAGGTCGGCATGCAGCACCCAGCGGATGTCCGGCTTGTCGATGCCCATCCCGAAGGCCACGGTGGCGACCACGATCAGCCCGTCCTCGCGCTGGAAACGCGCCTCGGCCTCGCGCCGCGCCTCGGCCTCCAGGCCCGCGTGATAGGCGATGGCCGGATGGCCCGCGTCGCGCAGGGCCTGGGCCAGCGTTTCTGTCCGCGCACGCGCGCCGCAATAGATGATGCCCGACTGCCCGCGCCGGGCGGCCACATAGGACACCACCTGGCTGCGCGGGCTGTTCTTGGGCTGAAAGGCCAGACGGATGTTCGGGCGGTCGAAACCGCGCAGAAAGGTCACGGGCTCGGCGCTCTCGAACAGGCGCGTCACGATTTCGGCCCGCGTCTCGACATCGGCGGTGGCGGTAAAGGCGGCAAGCGGGACGTCCAGCGTGCGCTTCAGGTCGCCGATCCGCAGGTAGTCCGGGCGAAAGTCGTGCCCCCACTGGCTGACACAATGCGCCTCGTCCACGGCGATGGCGGTGACACCCGCCCGGCGCAGCAGGTTCACGGTTCCGCCCGAGGCCAGCCGTTCCGGCGCCATGTAGAGGATCTTGAGCTGGCCCGCCGCGATCGCCTGGAACACCGCCTCGGTCTCGGCCTCGGTATTGCCGCTGGTCAGCGCACCCGCGGCGACCCCAGCCTCGCGCAGGGCGCGGACCTGGTCGCGCATCAGGGCAATCAGCGGAGAGATGACCACCGTCACGCCGTCGCGCATCAGCGCGGGCAGCTGATAGCACAGCGACTTGCCGCCGCCCGTCGGCATGATGGCCAGCACGTCGCGGCCCGCGGCCACGGCCTCGACGATCTCCTGCTGGCCGGGACGGAATCCGTCGAACCCCCAGACCTGGCGCAGAAGATCGCCCGCAGGAAGGTCACGCGCCATCAGAATCCGTAGAAGAAGCCGGCATTGTTGGCCAGCGCGCGCTGCAGGATGATGATGATGATGAACAGGACCAGCGGCGCCAGATCCAGGCCCCCCGTGTTGGGCAGCACGCCCCGGATCGGCGCATAGATCGGCTCGAGCAGCCTGTTCAGCCCATCCCAGATCTGCGCGACCAGCGGCTGGCGCAGGTTCAGCACCTGAAAATTGATCAGCCAGGACATGATGATGTGGACGATCATGATGAACCACAGAACCTGCAGGATCAGTTGCAGTGCTTCGTACAGCGTTCCCATCGTCACTCCTTCGGCGTCTGTCGCGGCATGCTGCACTGTATGGCGACGCGCCGGGCCTGACGCAAGCCGATGCGACCCGATGCCGCCGCGTCCGACTTGACGCCCTCGTGATCCGACGCCACCCCAGGGGCCAAAGGAAAGGGCCGTCATGTATCCGCTGATCCGCTTTGCCAAAGAGATGCTCAAGTTCCGCAACGCGCCCCGGCTGGAGCCCTTGGGGACTCATGTGTCGACCCATATCTGCTGGCCCTGGGACCTGGATCCGTGGATCGAGCTGAACAACGGGCGCACCCTGACGCTGTTCGACCTGGGCCGCATCCCGCTGGCGCAGCGCACCGGGCTGATCCCGGTGCTGAAGCAGCGGGGCTGGGGCATCACCGTGGCAGGGAACTCGACCCGCTATCGCCGCCGCATCCGTGCTTTTGAACGCTTCACGATGATCTCGCGGCTCGTGGGCTGGGACCACCGCTTTGCCTATATGGAGCAGTCGATGTGGAAGGGGTCCGAGTGCTGCAACCAGGTCCTGATCCGGTCGGCCTTCACCTCGGCCCAGGGGATCGTGCCGCCGGCCGAGGTGATGGCGGCGATGGGCCGCGATCCCGACAGCCCGCCCCTGCCCGAATGGATCGCCGCCTGGATCCGGGCAGATGCCGCACGCCCTTGGCCACCGGTCATTCCCGCCGATGCGAAACTTGGCTTGCCAGTCTAGGGCTTGGTGGGCCTTATGGCGCCAGCGCGCGACAAGGGGCAGCAGGGGGACGGCATGAACCGCAAGCGGATCTGGGGCTGGTGGTTTTTCGACTGGGCCAGCCAGCCCTATCACACGCTGCTGCTGACCTTCATCTTTTCGATCTATTTCGCCGAGGTCGCCAAGCGCCACTTCGTGGCCATCGGCGACAACGTGTCGATTGCGGGCGCCCATGCGCAGGCGCTGTGGGGGTATGGGCTGGCGTTCAGCGGGGTGATCATCGCCTGTCTTGCGCCGGTCCTGGGGGCCATCGCCGACAGTTCGGGGCGGCGGCTGCCCTGGGTGTGGTTCTTTTCGCTGCTGTATGTCGTGGGCGCCACCGGCCTTTGGTGGCTGATGCCCGTGCAACCCGCGCTGATCCAGGCAGTCGTGCTGTTCGGCATCGGCCTGATCGGGGTCGAGTTCGCGACGATCTTCACCAACGCGATGCTGCCGGGCCTCGCACCACGGGCCGAGATCGGGCGCCTGTCGGGGTCGGGCTATGCCTTTGGCTATCTGGGGGGTGTCGTCGCATTGGGCCTGATGCTGGCGCTGTTTGCCGAAACCCCCAATGGCCGCACGCTGATCGGCATCCCGCCCCTGTTCGGACTGGACCCCACCCTGCGCGAGGGCACGCGCTTCGTCGGCCCCTTTACCGCCGTCTGGTACGTCGTCTTCATGATCCCGTTCTTTCTGTGGGTGAAAGAGCCGCGCAACGGCGGGCGTCCCATCCGGGTCGCAGCGGCAATGTCGGACCTTTGGGCGCTGATCCGCAGCCTGCGCCACCGCCGCAGCCTGGCGGCCTGGCTCTTGTCCTCGATGTTTTCGCGCGACGCGCTGAATGCGCTCTACGGCTTTGGCGGGGTTTACGCCGGTACCGTGCTGGGCTGGCCGGTCTTTCTGGCAGGCGTCTTCGGCGTCGTCAGCGCCGTTTCGGCCGCGGTGATCAGCTGGCTGGGCGGGCGGGCCGACCGGGCCTTTGGCCCCCGCGCGGTCATCACCGCCTGCATCCTTGCGCTGACGGCGGTCTGCACCCTGCTGGTCGGCATGGACCGCAGCACGATCTTCGGCTTTCCGGCGCCGGCCGAGCCGGTGCTGGCCGGTCTGCGCCTGCCGGACGTGATCTTCTTTGTCTGCGGTGCCATCATCGGCGGCGCGGGCGGGGCGCTGCAGGCGGCCAGCCGCACGATGATGGTGCGCCACACGACCGAGGATCGCGCAACCGAGGGTTTCGGCCTTTATGCGCTGTCGGGAAAGGCCACGGCCTTTCTGGCGCCGTTCCTGATCGCGCTGACCACGCAACTCAGCGGCAACCAGCGGATCGGGTTCATTCCGCTGATCGTGATCTTCCTTGTCGCGCTTGTTCTGCTACGGTGGGTGGACCCGGAAGGAGAGGCCCAACCGTGATCAAGAAGACCCTGACCGCCGCCGCCCTGATGCTGGGGCTGGCCCTGCCCGCCACCGCCGATCCGCTGGCCAAGGACCTGTTCGGCGCATTCCGCAGCCCGTCCCAGGGACCGGCCGTGGCCATCGGCTATTACTCTCAAGGTTGTGCGCAAGGCATGGTGCAGCTGCCCGAAAGCGGCCCCAGCTGGCAGGCGATGCGTCTGTCGCGCGACCGGCACTGGGGCCACCCGGTAATGATCGACTTTCTGGTCGGCCTGTCGCGGGCGGCCCAGCAGGCGGGCTGGCGCGGCCTCTATATCGGCGACATCAGCCAGCCGCGCGGCGGGCCGATGACCTCGGGTCATGCCAGCCACCAGATCGGTCTGGATGCCGACATCTGGATGCTGCCGCCCTCGTCGCTGAACCTGTCGCCGCAACAGCGCGAGAATCTGTCCTCGGTCTCGGTCGTGGCCTCGAACGGGCTGGGCCTGTCCGCGAACTGGACGCCTCAGCACATGTCGATCATGCGCGCCGCCGCGCGGGACCGCCGGGTCGAGCGCATCCTGGTCGATCCCGTCGCCAAGGTCGCGATGTGCCAGATGGAGACAGGCGACCGGTCCTGGCTGCGAAAGGTGCGGCCGATCAACGCCCATGACTATCATTTCCATGTCCGTCTGTCCTGCCCCGCAGGCTCGTTGTGCCGCACGCAGGATGCCCCGCCTCCAGGCGATGGCTGCGCCGAGGCGCAGGAATGGATCAACAACCGGGCAAATCCCTCGCGCGCACCCGCCGCGCCGGCCGATCCCGACTATCGTCATCCCCGCACCTACCGCCTCAGCGAACTGCCTGCACAATGCCGCACCGTCGCCGGCGCGCCCTGATCTCGTCAGCCCTGATGCTGGCCCTGACGACCGCGCCTGCCCATGCAGGCGCGGTTCTTGATTATGTCGGCACCCATGTCTGGCGTGACGACGATCCCAGCTTTGGCGGCTTTTCCGGCATCGAGATCAGTCAAGGGGGCGACGCGTTCCATGCCTTGACCGACCAGGCGCATCTTTACTGGGGCCAGATCGCGCGGGACGGCCAAGGCGTCATCCAAGGCCTGTCCATCGACGGTCGCGCCAACCTGCGGGACAGCAAGGGCAATCCTCTGCCCCCCGGGCGCACCGGCGACAGCGAGGGCCTGGCCATCGATGCCGACGGCCGCATCTGGGTCAGCTTCGAAGGGCTGCACCGGCTGGCAAGCTATGACCATCCGGAGGCCCCTGCCGCCCGTCTTCCGCGTCCCCCGCGCCTGCCGGGAATGGGCGCGAATTCGGGGTTGGAGGCCTTGGCAATCCGTCCGGACGGCACGCTGGTCGCCGTGCCGGAACGCTCGGCCACGCCGGAAACGCCGTTCACCGTCCTGACCTTCGATGGCGGCTGGTCGGAACTGACGCAGATCCGCCGCGATCCGCGCTGGCTGCCCGTGGGCGCCGATTTCGGGCCGGATGGCCTCTTCTATCTGCTGGAGCGGGACTTTCGCGGCTTTGGCTTTACCTCGCGCGTCCGGCGGATGCAGCTGGGCCCGGACGGGCCGCAGGACGAGGAGATCCTGCTGGAAAGCTGGCCGATGCAATATGACAACCTCGAAGGCATCTCGGTCTGGCACGACGGACAGGACATCCGGGTCACGCTGATCTCGGACGACAACTTCCTGTTCGTGCAGCGCACCGAGATCGTCGAGTTCCGCCTGCGCGACAGCGACCGGCAGGCCCTGCGGAATTGACAAGGCGGAGCGGCAGGGCGTAAGGGCCGCGCTGCCCCGCAACCTGCCGGGGCCGAGTTCTTCCGCAACCTTGTAAAACGGAAAATCAGCGATGACCCGCTTTCTGCCCGGCATCCTTGCCATGGCCGCCATTGTCGTGGCCTCCAACGTCCTTGTGCAATTCGTGATCGGCGACTGGCTGACCTGGGGCGCCTTTACCTATCCGCTGGCCTTTCTGGTGACGGATGTGATGAACCGCGTCTATGGCCCTGCGGCCGCGCGCCGGGTCGTTCTGGCGGGCTTTGTCGTCGGGGTGGCCTGCTCGCTGGTCGCCGCCGGTCTTCAGGCAACGACCCTGCGAATCGCCCTGGCCTCGGGAACGGCCTTTCTGGTGGCCCAGCTTGTGGACATCGCGGTGTTCGACAGGCTGCGCGACGGGCGCTGGTGGCGGGCGCCGCTGGCCTCGACGCTGATCGGCTCGGCGCTCGACACGGCCTTGTTCTTCGGCATCGCCTTTTCGGCGGCATTGCCCGCCGACATCAACACGGGCTGGGCGAACGAGGCCGTTCCGCTGCTTGGGCAGGGACCGGTCACCCGCCTGTGGGTTTCGTTGGCAGTTGCTGACTGGCTGGTCAAACTTTGTCTGGCACTACTTGCCCTTGTGCCGTTCCGGCTGATCGTGCGCAATTTGTTGCGGCAACGGCACGAAAGCTGATTGACAGAATTTCGATCTGTGGCACCCTCTGCTTATAACGGCAATCTTTTGAAAGGAGGTGGTCCAGTGTCGAGAGTGATATTGGAGAGAGGTGTCGGAACAGTCAGGGGGGCCGTGGCCTGAGGGCAGCCCCGAGGGTCGTAACCCCTGATTGGGACCGGATGCTTACCCATCCCTAACCGGACCATCTCCGTGGATCTCGCGGGTCGCCTCATCTGGGCGGCCCGTTCCCAGTTCGAAGCCTCCGGCAGCGACCAGGAGCTTCTGACAGACAAGGGCGGCCAAAGGCCGCCCTTTTCCTTTGCCTCAGCCGCGCGCCCGATTCGTACGCATGGCCAGCACAACGATCATGGCCCAGACCAGCGCCGCCGCCCACCACAGGCCGCCGGTGATCAGCGCCATGCCGATCAGCCCCGCCTGCACGACATAATAGACCATCGGGATCAGCGTCTTGCGAATCAGGTCCCCTTCGCGGTCGACCAGCCCGACGGTGGCGGAGGCCGCAACGACGTTGTGCACGCAGATCATGTTGCCCGCCGCCCCGCCGACCGCCTGCAGCACGACCACGGTGGTGATTCCCGCCAGGTCCAGCCCGATGCCCTGCGCGGTCGAGAACTGGAACAGCGCGAACATCATGTTCGACACCGTGTTCGATCCCGCGATAAAGGCGCCAAGTGCGCCGACCACCGGGGCAAACAGCGGCCAGGACGCGCCCGTCGCCGATGCCATGCCCTGGGCCAGCGTGATCGGCATGGACGGCATCCCGTCAGAGCCGGAATTGATGAAGACCTGCACCATCGGCACCGCCAGAAGCAGCGCGGGCGCCGCCGCCAGCATCGTCCGCCCCGAGATAGCCCAAGCCCGGCCATAGTCGCGCCCGCGCATGCGGAACAGCGCGACCGAGATCAGCGAGGCGATGATCATCACCGTTCCCGGCGAATACAGGAACTGCGCCGATGCGTTGATGCCGGACCCGAACAGGTTCGTCAGCGCGATCGTCGTGTCAGGCCCGGTCAGCCATGCCTTCAGCGGCGCGATGGTCCGCGTCAGCACCAGAAGGATCGCCACGATCACGTAGGGCATCCAGGCCGTCAGCAACGAGATGCTCCGCCCTTGCGGACCCAGTTCGGCGTCAGCCTCGGCTGGCTGGACGCTGCCCTGCCAGCCAGCCTGCCACCGGTCGCGGGACGGGAACTCGAACCGGTCGCGCGGCAGGAACAGGCCGGCCCGTGCCGCCGGCACGACGATCATCAGACCGATCAGCCCTCCCAGAAGCGACGGGAATTCGGGCCCCAGCACCCGCGCCACCAGCAGGTAGGGAAGCGTGAAGGCCAGACCGGCAAAGACTGCGAACTTCCAGGCGCGGAAACCTTCGGCAAAGCTGCGGCTGGTGCCAAAGAACCGCGTCAGCATCCCCACCATGAACAGCGGGATCAGGATGCCGACCAGCGCATGGACCAGCGCCACCTGCGCGGCGACGACGGGGACATAATCCGCGACCGCCATGGGCCCGATGGCCGCATCGACCTCGGCGCTGTTGGACAGCCCGTTGGTGATGCCGACCAGCATCGGCGTCCCGACCGCGCCAAAGGACACCGGCGTGGACTGGATGATCAGTGTGACCATAACAGCCGCCATGGCCGGAAATCCGATGGCCAGCAGCAGCGGCGCGGCGACGGCAGCAGGCGTGCCAAAGCCCGAGGCTCCTTCGATCAGCGACCCGAACATCCAGGCAATGATGATCGCCTGGATGCGCCGGTCAGGCGAGATGTCCGTGAACCCGCGCCGGATCGTCCGGATCGCGCCCGACTCCTGGACGGTGTACAACAAAAGGATCGCCCCGAAGACGATGTAGAGCAGCGTGACCGCCGTCACCAGACCATTGACGGTTGCCCCCGCCACCCGCGCGGCCGGTGCCCCCCACAGCACCAGCGCCAGCGCCACCGTCACCAGATAAGCGGTCAGCATCGACAGCTTGGCCGACCGGCGCATCACCACCAGCAAAATAAAGACCACCGCAACCGGCAACGCGGCCGCAATGAACAGAACTCCCTGTGACACCTCGTTCTCCTCTTCGATTTGTCCGTATCACTCGGGGATGGACAGAAACGAAATGCAAGAAAAAACCGGTCCGGAAACCGGACCAGTTCTGGACAGGTGCCGAAATGGGACGGGCTAGAGTCGCTCGATCGCGATCGCGATGCCCTGGCCGCCCCCGATGCACATGGTGATCAGCCCAAGGCGGCCGCCCGTGCGCTCCAGTTCGTGCAAGGCCTTGACGGTCAGGATGGCGCCCGTGGCCCCCACGGGATGGCCCAATGCGATCGCGCCGCCATTGGGGTTCACGCGGGCCGGGTCCAGCCCCAGGCCCTTGTTCACGGCCAGGGCTTGCGCGGCAAAGGCTTCATTCGATTCGATCACGTCGAACTGGTCCGCCTTCAGCCCGGTGCGGGCCAACAGCGCCTCGACCGCGGGGATCGGGCCGATGCCCATCACCTCGGGACGCACGCCTGCGACGGCATAGCCGCGAATGCGCGCGCGGGGCGCCAGCCCGGCGGCCTCGGCCGCTTGGGCGCGAGCCAGGACAAGGGCGGCCGCCCCGTCGTTGATGCCGCTGGCATTGCCCGCCGTCACCGACCCGCCTTTCTGAAAGACGGGCTTCAGACCGGCCAGCTTCTCAACGCTGGTTTCCTTGGGATGCTCGTCCGTGTCAAATGCGACCAGGCCCTTGCGGGTCTTGACCTCGATCGGCACGATCTGGTCGCGGAAATGCCCCGCCGCGATCGCCGCCGCCGCGCGCCGCTGCGACTCCATCGCGAACTCGTCCTGCTGCTCGCGGGTAATGCCATGCTCGGCGGCGACATTTTCGGCCGTCACTCCCATGTGGCCGGTGCCCATCGGGCAGGTCAGTGCGCCGGTCATCATGTCCTGGATCATCTGGTCGCCCATCTTGGCTCCGAAACGCGCCGAGGACATGGCATAGGGCGAACGGCTCATGCTTTCGGCGCCGCCGGCGACGGCAAAATCCGCATCCCCCAGCAGCAGGGCCTGCGCGGCCGAAACAACCGCCTGCGCACCAGAGCCGCACAGGCGGTTCACGTTCATCGCGGGCGTCGTATGGGGAATGCCCGCCTCCAGCATGGCGACGCGGCTCAGATACATGTCGCGCGGCTCGGTGTTGATCACATGGCCAAAGACCACCTGCCCGATGCGGTCGGGCGCGACATGTGCCCGCTCCAGTGCGGCGCGCGTGACGGCCGTGGCCAGGGCAATGGGCGGCAGTGCAGCCAGGCTGCCCCCGAATGTGCCGATGGCCGTGCGGGCGCCGGACAGGATGACGATTTCGTTTTCGGGCATGGCGGGCCTCCTCTTGCCTTTGCGAAAGAATAAGGGCCGGGCTCCGCCGGGCAAGCACCCGGCAGCATTCCGTCGCGACATTCCATGACAGCGGGCGGGACCCGAGCAAATTGCAGCCGACGCGAACCGTCGCTATGCTTGGGGGGAATAACGGCAAGCAGCGAGGCCCCCATGACCCAGATCGCCACCGGAGGCCCCCGGCTGCGCATCAAGCTGCGCCTGGAATACGATTCCCCGTTGATCCTGGGACCAGGCAAGGCGGAACTGCTGGCCCGCATCGCACGCCTCGGCTCGATCTCGGCCGCCGCGCGCGAGATGGGGATGAGCTACAAGCGCGCCTGGACGCTGGTCGAGGAGATGAACATCGCCTTTGCAGATCCGGTCATCGACAGCGCGCGGGGCGGTGCCGGCGGCGGCGGGGCGACGGTGACAGCCACGGGCCGGCAGGTGCTGCACCATTACCGCGCCCTGGAGGCTCTGCTGCGCGAGGCGGGGGCCGAGAATCTTCAGGCCCTGAACGCGTTGCTGCGCCCCGAGGGGACCGGCTGACCGCCCGTTCCGGCTTTGTGATTTCACCGGCGCGTGAATTTCCGTAATATGGCCGCAACGCAAAAGAACAAGCAGCACGAGGGCAGAATGAACAGGCTACTGAAGCTGGCCATTGTGGGGCTGGTCGCCTCCTGCGGCGGCGGCAACTACAGCGCGCCGCGACAGCTGGACAATGCATGCGCGATCGCCTCGGAACGTCCCGCCTATCTGCGCGCCATGCGCCAGACCGAGCGGAAGTGGGGCGTGCCGGTGCATGTGCAGATGGCCACGATGTACCAGGAATCGAAATTCATCGGTGATGCGCGCACACCGCACCAATATGCCCTGGGCGTGATCCCGATCGGCCGGCAGAGCAGCGCCTTTGGCTATTCCCAGGCCCTGGACGGCACATGGGAGGAGTATCAGCGTTCGACCAACAACCGCCGCGCCAAGCGCGACAACATCCGCGACGCGACCGACTTCATGGGCTGGTACATGCACGGCAGCCAGCAGCAGCTGGGTTTGTCGAAACATGACGCCGCCTCGCAATACCTGGCCTATCATGAAGGCCGGGGCGGGTTCGCGCGCGGCTCCCACCGGCAAAAGGGCTGGCTGATGCGGGTTGCGGGCCAGGTCGGACAGCGCTCCGAGATGTACCGCCAGCAGCTGGTGGCCTGCCGCCGCGCCTGACCTGCTTGACGCGGGCTGCGCCCTGGCCTCTGATCCCGACAAAGGGAGGGGTTCATGTACCGCGTCATAGGCACTGCAAGATCCAGGGCGTTCCGCGCCCTGTGGATGCTTGAGGAACTGGGGCAGCCCTACCAGCACATCCCTGCAAACCCGCGCAGCGAGGGGGTGGCCCAGTTCAATCCTGCAGGCAAGGTCCCGGTGCTGATCGACGACGGAACGCCCATCACCGACTCCACCGCGATCCTGACCTATCTGGCCGACCGCCACGGCCAGTTCACCCATCCGGCGGGGACGCTGGACCGGGCGCGGCAGGACAGCCTGACGCAGTTTCTGCTGGACGAATTCGATGCGGCGCTGTGGCTGGCGGCGCGGCACAGCTTTGTCCTGCCCAAGGAGTTGCGGCTTGCGGCCATCAAGAACACGCTGATGTGGGAATTCGAAACCAGTCAAAAGACCCTGGTTCATCGCATGGCCGATGGTCCGTTCCTGATGGGCGAAAGGATGACCGTTCCGGACATCATCCTGGGGCACTGCCTGGACTGGGCCCTGATTGCGCGCTTTCCGATCGTCGAAGCCCGGCTGTCGGACTATCTCGACCGGATCCGGCAGCGCCCGGCCTATCAGCGCGCCGCGGCGGCCTGATCAGGGTCCTGCGACCCGGCGGTGTCGGCCGCGGGATCGGCAGGGCGATCGGCGGGCGACTGCCCGGCGCCTGCGTCAGGCAGCCCGGTGCCAGGCGGCTGCGGGTCGGGCCTTGGACCCAGCTGGCTGACAAAGCCGTCGATCCTGCAGCGGGCCTCGGGCAGGAAATGCGTGATCGTATGCGTCATCGGAACCCCTCTGGCCAGAGCATGGCGACTGGCAAGGCTCCCCCCAACTTTCACGATAGCTGCACTGCGGCGATTCGTCATCGTCGCCAGGAGCTTCTGCGACTCAGGTCGCAGACAGCCTTGCCGCAGCCGCGCGACCAGCGCGTCGTCCGGTGGCCATGCAGCCGGTCAGCAGATAGCCGCCCGTTGGCGCCTCCCAGTCCAACATCTCGCCCGCGGCAAAGACGCCGGGCATCGCACGCAGTTCCTGCAGGTTGGTCAGGCCCCCGGCCGTGATGCCGCCCGCCGACGAGATCGCACGATCCAGTCCCATCGGGCCCTGGTGGCGCAGCGGCAGGGCCTTGCACAGCTCTGCCCAAGCACGCGCCTCTCGCGGCAGCGGCTGGCCCCATTCCAGCAGCAGCGCCACCTTGACCGGGTCCCCCAGGAGACGGCGCAGCCAGTTTCCCAGGGACAGCTTGCCCCGCCCCCGGTCAAACCGGCGGGCCAGCGCATCAAGGTCCATGTCAGGGGCCAGATCGACCGTCGCCGGGGCACCATCGCGGATCGGGGCCGCAATCTCGTAAATGCCGCCGCCCTCGATCCCCGTGCGGGCGATCACCCACTCACCTCGGCTGACCTGCCCTGCAGCGTGGATCGCCACGCCCTTCACGGCGGCACCCAGATGCCGCTGCATCGGCAGAGACCAGGCGACCTTCAGGCCCATGTTGGCCGGCCGGAACGGCGCGATCGGCACGCCTTTCGCTGCCAGGATCGGGGCCCAGCTCCCATCGGACCCCAGCCGTGGCCAGCTGGCGCCGCCCAGAGCCAGCACCACCGCCCGCGCGCGCACCCGTCGCGACCCGTCAGGGGTGTCGAAGCGAAAGACGCCATCAGCCAGGTCCGTCCATCGCCAGCGGTTGCGCACAACGACCCCGCCTTCGGACAGCCGCGCCAGCCAGGCCCGCAGCAGCGGCGATGCCTTCATGCCTACCGGAAAAACGCGTCCGGTCGAGCCGGTGAACAGCGTCACCCCCAGACCCTGGGCCCAAGCCATCACCTCGGCCGGTCCCCAGGCGTCGCTCTTATCCTGCGACAGATAATCCGGGCACTGCCGGGGCATGCTTCCGCCGGCAAAGTGCTGCAGGAAGTCGGGCAGCGGCTCGTCCTTGGTCAGGTTCAGCCCCGACTTGCCCGCCATCAGGAACTTGCGCGCGGACGTGGGCATCGCTTCGGCCACCACCACCTGCCGCCCCGGCGCCATCAGCGTCTCGGCCGCCATCAGGCCTGCCGGGCCCGCACCAATGACCAGCGCATCGACCGCCTCGATCACCGCCGGCCCCTGGGTTTCATCGCCAGCCGCAGCAGCGCCCGTTCCACCAGCGGCATCTGCGGCGCGCGGCTGGTCGAGCGCAGCGTCATGTCGGTGTCCAGCAGCATGGACACCGCCTCCTCCAGCGGGCCCATTCCCCATGACTGCGCCTGCCGCGCCATGCGGTCGCGGCGCGGGCCAAAGACCGGCGGCCGCGCTCGCGCCAGCGCCACCCCCGGCCCTGCGGGATCCGCCGCCGCCAGATGAAGGGCGCGGAAATGGCGCAGGGCGGCGATGCACAGGGTCACGGGGGCAATGCCCTGCTGATCGATCCGGCGCATCAGCGAGCCAAAGTCGGCTTCGCGCCGTTCGGCGACCACATGGATCAGTTCGTCGAGGTCGGCCTCGACCGTGGCAGGCGCCAGCAGCGCGATCTCCTCGACGGTCAGCGGCGCGGGATCGTCGTGCTTGTAAAGCCCGATCTTCTCGATGGTCTGGCGCAGGTCGCCCGGGTCCAGCGCGCGGGACAGCAGCATCAGCTCGCGCATGGCATCGCGCGGCACCTCGCGCAGGCCTGCCTCCAAAAGCCAGCCGGACACCTCGTCCTCTCCGGGCGGATCGTCGTAAACGGGCGCCGTGACGGCCTGACCATGGGTTTCGAACAGCTTGCGCAGCGCCGAGGATTTGCCAAGGCTGCCCGCGGTCACCACGACCACCGCATCACCCTGCCGCCAATCGGCCAGGGCTGCACGTATCGCCTCCGCCGCCGTATCGGGTGCCTCGTCCACCAGAACGACACGGGGACCCGGAAAAAACCCGACTTCCCGCACGGCGTCGATCAGCTGGGCCGGGTCTTTCCTCAGCCCTGCGCCGGACATCCGCGTCAGGCGCATCTCCTCGTCAGCCTTTTCTCCGACCAGCGCCCTCACGGCCTCGGCCCGCTTCAACGCCACCCGCATCGGGTCCTGGCCATAGATCAGCAGGGCCGGGCGTGACGGGTCAGGCCGTGCCAGATAGCGCACGATCTCGCCGCCTTTCAGCAGCATCGCGCCCTCATTCCGGCAGCGACCCGGCGGCGGCCAGCAGGCGCGTCACCACCTGATCGGCCAGCATCAGCGCCAGCCGTTCCCGCGCGTCCGCCTCGGCTGCCAAGGTCGAGATGGTCGTGCCCGTTGTCGAATAGGAGGTAAAGCTGCTGACCCGTCCCCGCGTGATGACCTGCCCCTGCGGCCCGGTCAGTGCGAAATCGGCGGTGCCGTTCAGCGAATAGCGGGTTGTCACCTCGTCCGGCGTGATGGCCTGGCTGACGACGCTGGCGTTGATCCGGTAATCCAGGTCATAGATCGCAGCGTTCTCCGGTCCCAGCCGCTCGGCCAGGCGGCGGTTGAAGACAAAGTCGAGAGGCGTGTCCGGGTCGCGCGGGCGCACCTTGCCGAACAGTCGGTCGCCCCCGCCGCCCGGCCCGTGGATCGGGCTCAGCCCGCAGGCCGACAGTGCCAGCAGCCCCAGAAGGACCGCGCGCCGCGGGATGCGGTCAGGCGACCACATTGACGATCCGCCCCGGCACGACGATCAGCTTTTTCGGCGCTGCCCCTTCCAGGAAACGCTGCACCGTTTCGTCCGCCAGCACCATCGCCTCGATCTGGTCCTTGGGCATGGTCTTGGGCACCTCGATCTCGGCCCGCCGCTTGCCGTTGATCTGGATGGGCAGGATCACGCTGTCGCTCTCCAGCAGGGCCGGGTCCGCCTTGGGCCAGGCGGCGTCCACGACCATGCCCTGCCCGCCTGCGACGGACCAGACTTCTTCGGCCAGGTGCGGCACCATGGGCGCCATCAGCTGCGCCATGATCCGCAGGACCTCGCGGCGCGCCTCGCCCCCGGCCCTGGACTTGCCGATGGCATTGGCCAGTTCATAAAGCTTGGCCACCGCCTTGTTGAAGGCAAAGCCCTCGATGGCCGCCGTCACATCGGCAATGGCGCGATGCGCCGCCCGCGTCAGGTCGGCATCGTCACCGCCATCGGCCGGGGTCTCCTCGGCCAGCCGGAAGACGCGGGCCAGGAACTTGGCCGCAGCCTCGGCCCCCGAGGCGGTCCATTCGACGTCCCGCTCGGGCGGGCTGTCGGACAGCATGAACCAGCGCGCCGTGTCGGCGCCAAAGCTGCTCACGATGTTGACGGGATCGACGACGTTCTTCTTCGACTTCGACATCTTGGCCGAAGGAATGACCTCGACCGCGGTGCCATCCGCCAGCTTGCCGTCCGTCACGTCCTCGGGCAGGTGATAGACCGACCGGCCCCGCTCGTCCCGGGTCATGTAGATCTCGTGCGTGACCATTCCCTGCGTGAACAGCGCGTCGAACGGCTCCCTGGCCTTTTCAGGCAGATGTCCGGTTTTCACCATCGCCCGGGCAAAGAAGCGGGAATACAGCAGGTGCAGGATCGCGTGCTCGATCCCGCCGATATACTGGTCCACGTTCATCCAGTAATCCGCATCCGCACGCGTCGTCGGCGTATCGGCCTGGGGCGACGTGAAGCGCGCGTAATACCAGCTGCTGTCCACGAAGGTGTCCATCGTGTCCGTTTCCCGCCGCGCCTCGCCGCCGCATTTGGGGCAGCTGGCCTGACGCCAAGTCGGGTGGCGGTCCAGCGGGTTTCCGGGCACGTCGAAGATGACGTCCTGCGGCAGCAGCACGGGCAGGTTCTGCTTCACCTCGGGCACCGTGCCGCAGCTGTCGCAATGAACCACCGGGATCGGGCAGCCCCAATAGCGCTGGCGCGAGATGCCCCAGTCGCGCAGGCGGAACTTGGTCACGCCCTCGCCATAGCCTTGCGCCTCGGCATGAGCGATGGCGGCATCCACCGCAGCCTCGCCCGTCTGATCGGCCTCGCCCGAGAAGCCGCGCACATAGGTCACGATCTCGGACTTGGCGGGCACAAAGGGCGCCTTTGCGACCAGCGCATCGGCCTGCGCCTGATCCATGCCCCGTTCACCAAAGGTCGCCCGGATCGGCAGCCCGTATTTCGTCGCGAACTCGTGGTCACGCTCGTCATGCGCCGGGCTGCCGAAGATGGCGCCGGTGCCATAGTCCATCAGCACGAAGTTCGCGATCCAGATCGGCAGCTGCCAGTCCGGGTCCAGCGGGTGTTGAACGGTCAGGCCGGTGTCGAAGCCCAGCTTGGGCGCGGTTTCGATGGCCTCTTCGGTGGTGCCGATCTTGCGGCATTCCTCGCGGAAGGCCTCGATCTCGGGGCGCGTCTCGGCCAGTTGCTTGACCAGCGGGTGGTCCGGCGACAGCGCCACGAAGCTGGCACCCATCAGCGTGTCGGGGCGCGTTGTGTACACCTCGATCTGCTCGAAACCGTCGGGCGCATCCACCATGGCAAAGCGGAACTGCAGCCCGCGCGACTTGCCGATCCAGTTCGACTGCATCAGGCGCACCTTCTCGGGCCAGCCCTTCAGCCCGTCCAGCGCCTCCAGCAGTTCGTCCGAGTAATCCGAGATCCGGAAGAACCATTGCGTCAGTTCGCGCCGTTCGACCGTCGCACCGGACCGCCAGCCCTTGCCGTCGATCACCTGCTCGTTGGCCAGAACGGTCATGTCGACCGGGTCCCAGTTGACCTGCGCCGACTTGCGCGTGATCAGGCCCGCCTCCAGCATGTCCAGGAACAGCGCCTGCTGCTGGGCCACATAGGCGTCGTCGCAGGTCGCGAACTCGCGGCTCCAGTCGATGGACAGGCCCAGGGGCTTCAGCTGTTCGCGCATGGTGGCGATGTTGGCATAGGTCCAGTCGCGCGGATGGCCGCCCTGTTCCATCGCCGCATTTTCGGCCGGCATGCCGAACGCGTCCCAGCCCATCGGGTGCAGCACGCTGAACCCCTGCGCCCGCTTGAAGCGCGCCACCACGTCGCCCATCGTATAGTTGCGCACATGGCCCATGTGGATGCGCCCCGAAGGATAGGGAAACATCTCGAGGACATAGTATTTCGGCCGCTCGTCGCGCGTGGCGGTAAAGCTGCCGGCATCGGCCCAGGCCTTCTGCCAGCGGGTTTCGCTTGTCGCGGGATCATAGGGCATCGGGAACCTCGGGCGTCATTCGTTGCCCGCAGGGTTTATACCCCCCGCATCAGCGGGTCCAGAGGGCCACGGCGCAGGCCACCTGCGCCGCCAGCGATCAAAGGCGGCCGTCGCGCAGGCGCAACTGGCGGGCGCGGGTCAGGATCGCATCCTCGACGGCGCGCACGGTGCCCGGCTCGACCGCGCCGCCGCCCGGGCCCTGCAGCGACAAGCGCAGACTGCGGGCGTCCAGCGCGGGATCGCTGATCTGAACCGTCGCGCGATAGGACCGCCCTCCGCCCGGTGGCGTGCCATAACCGGTCTGGATCACGCCGGTGAACGGGTCGATCGTCTGGACGGGCAGAAAGTTCAGCACTTCGAGGCTGGCGTTCCACAGATACTTGTTCACCCCGACTGTCTGGTTGGGCTTCTCGGACCGTGCAAAGACGTCCTGGATGCGCGTCGAGCGTGCCGAGGGCCGCATGTCGGGATCGGTCAGGATCGAGGCCGGTTCGGACGAGCCGCGGCCCGAATTTCCGCAAGCCGCCAGCCCCGCGCAAAGCGTCGTGACGATCAGCAGGCGTGCTGCCTGTGCCATATCCATGCCATCCCCCGGGTCCTTGTTCCGGCGCCAGCATTAACGCGGAACGGCAAGGCAAAACAAGCGCTTTGGGCCCTGCACCTGCAGCGTTCGGCGGGCGGCCGCAGCGGCTGCCACAACAGGTGTGGCCCTTGTGCATCATGGAATTGGGTAAAGAAATCAGGCGACACTTGATTCCGTTGCATCACAACTTCGAAAGGGTGAAACAAATCGCATACCCAGGGCGGGACCGCCGGCTTGGGCATCAGAGAGACAAGAGGGAACATATCCATGAAAAAGGCTCTTATCGCCTCGACCGCGCTGGTTCTGACCGCCGGCGTGGCTGCTGCCGACGTGACCATCTCGGGCTATGGCCGTACCGGCGTTGATTATCAGGAAAGCCGTGACCAGGAAACGCAGGTCATTTCGCGCGTCCGGTTGAACGTCCTCGGCACCACGTCGACGGATCAGGGTGTCGACTTCGGTGCACGTTTGCGCCTGCAGTGGGACCAGGGCGATGCCGGGATCACGTCTCTCGCGCCGGGACAGATCTATGTCACGGCCAGCGGCCTGACGGTTGCAGTGGGTAACGTCACACCGGCTTATGACGCGGTGGGCCTTGCCGGCGGTCCGGAAATCGGTTATCTGGATCGTTCGCACGGCACTCGCTCGGGCGCATTCTTCGGCTATGCGTCGAAAGCCTATGGCTCGAACACCCTCCGCAACGAGTGCGACGTCGACAATCCCGACCAGCCCTGCACCATCATCAACGAGAACCAGACCTCCAACCGCCTGGGCATTGCGGCCGAATATGCGGTTGATGCTCTGAAAGCACGGGTTTCCTATGTCGACCCCGACCAGACCTCGGGTGCGACGAATGAGGAAATCAGCGTCTCGGTCGATTACACGTGGAATAACATCCTGCTGGCAGCGGCCGCCGTGCGTGACGGCGCCGGCATCGACGGCAATGACCAGTATTTCCTGGGTGCCTACTACACCTTGGCCGGCACCGAAAACGGTGTGGGTCTGAACTGGATGGACAATGGCAACAGCGCAGCAGGCGTCGACTTCGGCAAGACCATTGTGCTGTACGGTGACTACGCTGTCGCACCCTTGACCACGGTGAGCGCTTATATCGCCAACAACAACGCAGATGCCAATGAAACCGACAATGCGTTCGGCATCGGCGCCAGCTACGACCTGGGCGGTGCCCGTCTGTCCGGTGCAATCGAGCGTGGCTATGACGAGAACCTGCGTGCGGACATGGGCGTGCGCTTCGACTTCTGATCCTTTGCGATCAACGTCAAATCGAGAGAGCGGGCCTTGCGCCCGCTCTTTTCTTTTTGTCAGGTGCACTTCATGGGACTGAACGACATCAATCGCCGCATCGCTGCGGCAGAACAGGCTGCCGGACGCGCACCGGGCAGCGTGACCCTGATCGCTGTCAGCAAGGTGCAACCGCCCGAGCGGGTGGAGGCCGTGCTTGCTTCAGGCCACGCCGTCTTTGGCGAGAACTACGTTCAGGAGGCGCAGGCCAAGTGGCCGGACTGGCGCATGCGCTTTCCGGACGTTTCGGTTCACATGATCGGCCCGCTTCAGTCGAACAAGGCCAAGGTCGCGGTGGGGCTGTTTGATGCCATCCACACGCTGGACCGCATGACGCTGGCCCGCAAGCTGGCAGCCCAACTGGCCGATCAGGCCTGCCTGCCGCAGCTGTTCGTGCAGGTCAACACCGGGGACGAGCCGCAAAAGGCCGGGATTTTGGTCGACGAGGTTCCGGGCTTCCTGCGATCCTGCACCGAACTGGGACTGTCCCCCGAAGGACTGATGTGCATCCCGCCCGAGGGCAAGGACCCGACCCCGCATTTCCGGCTGCTGCGCCGCCTGGGGCAGGACAACGGCCTGTCGCTGCTCTCGATGGGGATGAGCGCCGACTTCGAGATTGCCATCGCCGAAGGCGCCACGCATGTGCGCGTGGGATCGGCGATCTTCGGGGCGCGGGACTACGGCTGAGGCCGGGCCGCAGGTATCTGGGCAAGAGAGGCCGGAACCATCAGGCGCGTGCCGGGAACGGCGCGGCCGGCAATCCAGCGGAGATGGCTGCGCGCAAAACCGATACAACCCTCGGTGCCATATCCGGGACGGCGCCACTGGTGCAGGAAGATGGCCGAGCCGGCGCCAGAGATGGCGCAAGGCCAGTTCCAGTCGGTCGTCAGGATCAGGTCGTAGAGCGGGTCCGCCCGGCGCAGCCGCTCATGGCTGGCGCCCAACGGCGCGCGGGCGTGGTGGTTGTAGGCCGGATGCGCAGGATCGTCGCACCAAAGGTCGCCTGGTCCGATGGACCGCGCCCAAGGCGCCGGGCGGGCCAGCCGATCGGGGCGGTACCACAATCCGGTGATGCGGTGCAGGCCGGCAGGCGTGGACCTGTCGCCCTCGTGCTTGGTCGCGGTCACACCGTTCCTGCCGATGCTGCAGGGAAACAGACGCCCCATGAAGCGCAGGCCCTGCGGGGTGAGAACCATGTCGAACACGCTCACAGGAGGTGGCCCGACTTGGCTGCCTTGGTATCCAGATAGCCGGTGTTGTGGCGGTTGCGCGGCACGATCAGCGGCACCCGGTCGGTGACGGTGATGCCATGCGTCTCCATCATGGCCACCTTGCGCGGGTTGTTCGTCATCAGCCGCACGGCACCAAAGCCCAGTCGCCGCAAGAGGCCCGCGCCGATCCGAAAGTCGCGCTCGTCATCCTCGAATCCGAGGCGATGGTTTGCCTCGACCGTGTCGAAGCCCTGGTTCTGCAGGTCATAGGCGCGCATCTTGTTGGCCAGCCCGATCCCCCGCCCCTCCTGGTTCAGGTACAGCAGCACCCCCGCCCCCGCCTGACCCATCGCCCCCAGCGCCGCGTTCAACTGGGGCCCGCAGTCGCACTTCAGGCTGCCCAGAACGTCGCCGGTGAAGCAGGCCGAATGCAGCCGCGCCAGCACGGGGGCCTCACGGGGCGGATCACCGATCTCGATGGCATAATGCTCGGCCCCGCCGTCGTCCGGGCGGAAGATGTGCAGCCGCGCGCTTTCGGCCGACAGCAGCGGCAGACGCGCCGCAGCCACCGGGGCAAGGACGTTTTCGGCCGCCAGCCGCGCGACCAGCGGGCCCGGCGGCAGGCGCGTCAGATCGGGGGGCGGCGCGGCCGCGACCAGCAGCATCGCGGGTAGCAGTTCGGCCGACTTGGCCAGCGCCAGGGCAGCCTTGTGGGGGGTGACGTCGCCATCCCGTTCCGAGGCCAGCGGCCCCTTCATCGGCGTCATCAGGTCGCCTGCCGGATCCGCAAGCGCCCGCAGCCAGGGCAGGTCGGCATCCGCCGGCAGCAGGATGCGCGCCAGGCCGTCGTCATAGACCCGCGCCTTCAGCGTCTCGGCCCGGCGCGCCGTCAGCGCCAGCACCGGGCGCCCCAATGCCTTCAGATCCTCCAGCCTGGCCGGCGACAGCGTCTCGACAGCTGCCGCCACGTGATCGCCCAGCACCACAGGCAGGCCCATCCGGAGGTCGGCCCGCGCCCGGGCAATGGTTTCGGAAAGGGTCGGGATCAGGCTCATTGCGCCACGCTGGTTTGAAACATTCTGAAACATAGCGCGCGATACCGACAACTCCATGTGAGATTTCCGACATGTTGCTGGACGGTTCGCGCAGCCGTTCCCACTGATTGCCCCAAGCAAGCCATAGGAGGCAACATGCCCGGATTGAAAAAGATTCTCCTGGTCGACGACGAGGAAGACCTGCGCGAAGCCTTGGCCGAGCAACTGGTGGCGACCGACGACTTCGACGTGGCCGAGGCCGGCAGCGGTGCCGAGGCAGTCGAGGCCACCCGGAGCGCCATCTTTGACCTGGTGGTGCTGGACGTCGGCCTGCCCGACACCGACGGGCGCGAACTGTGCAAGAAACTGCGCAAGCTGAACGTGAAATGTCCCATCGTGATGCTGACCGGACATGACACGGATGCCGACACCATCCTGGGCCTGGACGCAGGCGCGAACGACTATGTGACCAAGCCCTTCAAGTTTCCTGTGCTTTTGGCACGCCTGCGCGCCCAGTTGCGCACGCACGAACAGTCTGAGGACGCGATCTTCCAGCTTGGGCCCTATACCTTCAAGCCGGCGATGAAGATGCTGATCGATTCGCGGGACCGCAAGATCCGCCTGACCGAGAAGGAAACGAACATCCTCAAGTTCCTGTATCGCGCCCAGGATGGCGTGGTGCCGCGCGACGTGCTGCTGCACGAGGTCTGGGGCTATAATGCCGGCGTGACGACCCACACACTGGAAACCCACATCTATCGCCTGCGCCAGAAGATCGAGCCCGATCCTTCGAACGCGCGCCTGCTGGTGACGGAATCGGGCGGCTATCGCCTGGTCGCGTGACCCTTGGCGGTCAGGTTTCGGCAAAAGCCCCGCGAAAGGCTGGAACCGAGACCGGGCCGGGACGTTAGGCCCCCGAAGCCCAGTGGTCGGCGGATGCGGCCACAACCCCTCCCTCTCTGATACCCCGGCGTTTCCCTGCGCCGGGGTTTTTTCACGTCAGCCGCGCCCGTGGGGGACGGTCCAGTCGGTGTCCGGGCCGATGGGGATGATCCGGTTCGGGTTGATCATGTCGTGGCTGAAGTAATAATGCCGGACAAAGTGGTCGACATGCACCGTTCCGGCGATGCCGGGCCATTGATACAGCTCCCGCGCCCAGCCCCAGAGGTTCGGGAGGTCGACGATCCGGCGCCGGTTGCACTTGAAATGCGTGTGATAGACCGGGTCAAAGCGCAGAATGGTGGTGAACAGCCGCCAGTCGGCCTCGGTGATACGGTCGCCGGTCAGGTATCGGTTCTCTGACAGCAGGCCCTCGATCCAGTCCAGGCTGTCGAACAGCGGTTCCACGGCCTTGTCATAGGCCTCCTGCGAGGTGGCGAACCCGGCCTTGTAGACCCCGTTGTTCACGGTGTCATAGATGCGGTCGTTCACCTCGTCGATGCGGCCGCGCAGATCCTCTGGCCAGTAATCGTCATCGTTCCCCGTCAGGCCGTCGAAGGCCGAGTTGAACATCCGGATGATGTCGGCACTTTCGTTCGACACGATCTGCTCGGTGGTCCTGTCCCAAAGAACGGGCACCGTCACCCGGCCCGAGGCGTCGGGCTTGGCTTTCAGATAAACCTCGCGCAGGAAATCGAAGCCGAACTGCCGGTCGCCGGTCGCGCCGTCGAAGTCGGTCCGGAATTCCCACCCGTCCTTCAGCATCTCGGGATGCACGACCGACACCTCGATGTGATCCGTCAGATCCTTCAGCGCGCGAAAGATCATCGTCCTGTGCGCCCAGGGACAGGCATGGCTGACATAAAGGTGATAGCGCCCGCTTTCCGCCTTGAACCCGCCCTCGCCCGTCGGACCGGGACTGCCGTCGGCCGTCACCCAGTTGCGGAACTTGGACGTGTCGCGGCGGAACTCGCCGCCGGTGCTGTCCGTGTCGTACCATTCGTCCTTCCAGACGCCGTTCACCAATTGGCCCATGTCGGTTCCTTTCCGTGATCTGACCAAGCAACGGGCGGTGGCGCGCGTTGTTCCTCCGCCGGGTCTCAACCGATGGCGCGATCGCGCGTTTCCACCCGCACCAGCAGAAGCGCGGCCGTCGCCAGCAGCAGCAGCAGGGCAAAGCTGCCGATCGCCAGGCCAAAGCCATGGGCAAAGACCATGGCCAGCAGGCTGGGGGCCAGGATGCCGCCCAGGCGCGCGACGGCGCTGGCGGTGCCCATGCCGGTGCCGCGCAGATGCGTCGGGTAGAGTTCAGGGGTAAAGGCGTAAAGGGCGCCCCAGGTCCCCAGCAGGGCAAAGCTCATGACGATCAGGGCGGTGGCGACCAGCACCGGGCCGGAGGCCAGGGCGAACAGCCCGCATCCGGCGGCCGACAGCAGCAGGAAGCCCGCCAGCGTCGGCCGGCGGCCCACCGCCTCGACCCCCCAGGCGGCCAGGGCATATCCCGGCACCTGCGCCAGCGCCAGCACGACCAGGAACCCATATCCGCGGACAAAGCCAAAGCCTTCGGTCGCCAGTTGCCCCGGCACCCAGACAAAGACGCCGTAATAGGACAGCGACACCAGGAACCAGACCGCCAGAACGCCCAGCGTGGCCCGGCGCAGCGGCGCGGCCAGGATCGAGGCGGCGGCGCCGGCCGGTACCACCGCCGGGTTCAGATGCGCGTGGGGCGGCAGCGGCGGGGCCCCGTTCACGGCCAGCACGCGGTCGATGACGGCGCGGGCCTCGGCCTGCCGGCCCTTGCGGACCAGGAACATCGGCGATTCGGGAATCCAGAAGCGCAGAACGAACCCGATCAGTGCCGGAAGCGCGGCCACAAGAAAGATCCAGCGCCAGGGCGCCTCGGCACCCAGGCTGGCGGCAGCCCAGGCCGTAAGGGCCACGACAATGGTGCCGATGGCCCAGAACCCTTCCAGCCAGACCAGCCAGCGGCCACGGTTCCTGGGGGGCAGGAACTCGGCCATCATGGCATAATCCACGGGCAGCGTGCCCCCGACGGCGACGCCGGTCAGGAAACGCAGGACCAGCAGCCAGGTGAAGTCACCCGCCATGACCGAGGCAAGGCCAAAGACCGCATCCATGGCGACCGTGCCGACCAGCACCCATTTGCGCCCGATCCGGTCGGCCACGCGTCCGAACAGGAAGGCGCCCACGAACATGCCCAGAAAGAACACCGTGCCGATCTGCAGCGCCGTCACCCGATCCAGGCCAAAGCTGGCCGCGACCGAAGGGGCGGCAAAGCCCACCGCGATCACCTGCATGGCATCGGCCGCCCAGACCAGGCCAAAGATGCCCAGGAGCCGCCACTGAAAGCGGCCGGTGCCGCCCAGGGTCAGCGCCTCGTCGATGGTCAGCTTCATCCCGGTCCTCCGCGCCCTTTTCCCTTGCATAGCGTGCCTGCCCCATATGGCAAGCCTGCGGCTCGACAGCCCCGGCCCGCGCCGCTAGGTTCCGCGCCCAAAGGAGAAGCCCCATGTTCACCATCGCCACCTGGAACATCAATTCGGTCCGCCTGCGCGAGGGTCTGGTTGCCCGTTTCCTGGAGGAAGAAGCGCCCGATGTCCTGTGCCTGCAGGAATGCAAGTCGCCGGTGGACAAGATCCCGCTGACACGGTTCCGCGACCTGGGCTACGACCACATCGTCGCGCGGGGCCAAAAGGGCTACAACGGCGTGGCGATCCTGTCGCGCCTGCCGCTGGAGGATGCAGGCGACCGCGATTACGCCCAGTTGGGCCATGCCCGCCATGTTTCGGCGCGGCTGGAGAACGGCGTCGTCATCCACAACATGTACGTGCCCGCGGGCGGCGACATTCCTGACCGCACCGCCAACGAGAAGTTCGGGCAAAAGCTGGATTTCGTGGCCGAGATGCGCGACGTCTTCCACGCCGACCGACCCGAGCGTTCGATCCTGGTCGGCGACCTGAACATCGCCCCGCGCGAGGATGACGTCTGGTCGCACAAGCAGATGCTGAAGATCATCAGCCACACGCCCGTCGAGGTCGAACACCTGCTGGCCGCCCAGGATGCCGGAAACTGGGTGGATGTGACGCGCCAGGACATCCCGTCGGGGCTGCTCTACAGCTGGTGGAGCTATCGCGCCAAGGACTGGCATGCCGCCGACAAGGGCCGCCGGCTGGACCACATCTGGGCCACTGCCGACATCGCCAATGCCGCCCATGGCAGCCGCATCCTGCGCCCCTGCCGGGGGTGGGAGCAGCCCAGCGACCACGTCCCCGTGCTGGCAAGCTTCGACCTCTAGCTGATCTTGCCCCGGCGTGATCGTCCAGATCCAGCCCATCCTCGTCCTGACGGTCCCAATCGCGGCCCTCGGCGCGGGGTGAGAATCCGCCCATGCCGGTGATCCACATCATCGTCTGGATGCCACCCCTGTCCAGCCAGTCTATCCATATCGGCCCATCCTCGTCCCGATCGTAAAGCCGGACGGGGCATGGGCAAAGACGTTGTGCAGCCCCTCGCTCTGTCAGAAGTTCGCGATCACCCGTCCTGCAGGACGCTCGCAAACGGCGACGGCAAGGGCGGCCACCGCATGACGGACAGCACCGCGACCACAAGCGCGGGGATCAGTGGAACCAGCCCCAGCCAGAACTGCCCCTGCAGCGTCTTGGTGATTGCCGGGACCCGGACAAAGCTGGCCTCGCCCGGCGAGTCTCCCGCCAGAGCATAAACCGCCGGTGCGATCAGCATGGCGGGTATGGTCGCCGGCAGCATGTTCCCGATGTGGTCAAAGATGTTCAGACTTGTCACCGCCAGAGCCAGGTTCGTCGTGTCCGGCAGGGGCGATAGCTTGTCCCAAAGGACGCGCCGGACACGACGGCCCCGGCGGTGGGGATGCCAAAGCCCCCCCCCGATCCCCCTCCGCGCCACGCCCGCCGCGTCCAGGTTCCCCAACTGGTGCCAAGGGACCCTGGATCCTCACTGCCACCAAAAAGATCTGCAGGTTCAGGAGCGTCAGCCCACAATGGATCAGCGTCGCACGGTTCCCGAAGGCCATCCAGACCCCGATGATCATGCCCAACACGATCAGGACCGACAGAGAGGGCATCAGGACTTGGATGACGTGAAAGATGCCTTTGCGGATGCCCGTCCGCCCCTGCCCGCGAGATACGCCCGGAAAGTCAGTCATCGTCAGTTCCAGAACCGGCGGATTTGCGCGTCAAGCCGCCGTACCAGAACTGCCGGATCGCCAGCAGTCTCGGTGTCAGCACAATCGGCAGCAGCGCCAGTGGTAGCGGTGGCAGGGATCTTGGCTACCCGGTGGCTTCAGTCATCGTTCTACCCTACCCAGATCTGTCCTCCTCACGCTCCCGTGAGGCGCAGGTGGCGGCAACGCGCATTCCGCCCTTTTGTTCATCCGCCGGACGTCCCATATTGTGCCCGACCGCCTGCAACCCAACGACCGGGGACGAGATGACCATGCTTTTCGACGGCGCAGCCGCACCCAAGACCGACGAGTTCATCAAGGACGTGTCCGAGGCCAATTTCATGGCCGAGGTCGTCGAAGCCTCGATGGAGGTGCCCGTCATCGTCGACTTCTGGGCCCCCTGGTGCGGACCCTGCAAGACGCTGGGCCCCGCGCTCGAGGCCGAGGTCGCCCGCCACAAGGGCCGGGTCCGCATGGCCAAGGTCAACGTGGACGAGAACCAGATGATCGCGGGCCAGTTGCGCGTGCAGTCGATTCCCACCGTCTACGCCTTCTTCAAGGGCCAGCCGGTCGATGCCTTCCAAGGCGCTCTTCCGCAAAGCCAGTTGAAGCAGTTCGTGGACAAGCTGGTCGCCCTTTCGGGGGATGACGGGGGCCTGGCCGATGCCATTGCCGCGGCCGAGCAGATGATCGAGGACGGCGAGGCCGCCGACGCGATCGAGACCTTCACCGCCATCATCGGCGAGATGCCCGACAGCCCCGAGGCCTGGGGCGGGCTGATCCGCGCGCATCTGGCTGCGGGCGACCACGCCGCCGCCGCCTCGACGCTCCAGCAGGTGCCGGGTCCGGTGGCGCAGTTGGCGCCGGTCGAGGCCGCGCGGGCGCAGCTGCAACTGGCCCAGCAGGCCAGCAGCGCCGGCCCTCTGGGCGACCTGCAGGCGCGGGTCGAGGCAGATCCCGCCGATCAGCAGGCGCGACTGGAATACGCGCAGGCCCTGCACGGCGCAGGCCGTCTGGAGGAGGCCATCGACATCCTGCTGGACAGCTTCCGCCGCGACCGCGACTGGAACGAGGGCGCGGCCAAGGCCCAGCTGATCACCATCTTTGACAGCCTCAAGCCCAATGATCCGATCGGCCAAAAAGGCCGCCGCCGCCTGTCCTCGCTGATCTTTGCCTGATCCGATGACCCTGCGTTTCGATCTTCCCGACCGGATCGCCCTTTTCCCGCTGCCCGGCGCGGTGCTGATGCCCCGCGCCCGCATGCCCCTGCACATCTTCGAGCCGCGCTATCTTCAGATGCTGGAAGACACGCTGAAGACCGATCACCGGCTGATCGGGATGATCCAGCCCGATGCCGACGGACTGTCGGCCATCGGCTGCGCCGGCCGGGTGGTGGCCTTTTCGGAAACCGAGGATGGGCGTATGATGATCTCGCTCGGCGCGGTATCGCGGTTCCGGCTGAAGGACGTGACCGAAGGCTTTGCGCCCTATCTGCAGGGCATGGTGGACTGGTCGTCCTTCCGGCGTGACCAAGGCGGGGTGGAACAGGACCCTGGCCTGGACCGAAAGGCGCTGTTCGCCTTGTTGTCGCGCTATATGGAGACGCATGAACTGTCGACCGATTGGGATGCCGCCGCCCAGGCCGAGGACGAGCTGCTGATCAACTCGCTGTCGATGATGCTGCCCTTCACGCCTGGCGACAAACAGGCGCTGCTGGAATCTCCCTCCCTGTCCGATCGGCGCGAACTGCTGATGGGGCTGATCGAATTCGCCCTCCATGGCGGCGAGAACGAGGAACGACTGCAATGACCGACCCTGTCACGCCGATCTTCGACCGGCACATGCTCGAGGCGCTGGTCTGCCCCGTGACCCACACCGCGCTGGCCTACGACCCCGAGCGGCAGGAGCTGGTGTCCCGCGCGGCGGGCCTGGCCTTTCCGATCCGGTCCGGGATTCCGATCATGCTGATCGACGAGGCGCGCCAGATCAAGGCCGATGGCTGAGGATCGCCCCGCCGCGATCCCGCTTGTCACCGCCCGCCGCCTTCATCCGGCCGTGCTGCCGGGCTGGATTCGCGCGCTGGTCGTGATCTGCTGCGGGATCGAGGGGCTGCTGCTGCTTGCGGGTCTTGTGGGCTACCCGATCGCGCGGCAGGCCAGCTTCATGCTGGGTGGCTTCTGGTCGCCACTGATCTGGGAAGGCGCGGGGCTTTATCCGGGCCAGCGCCTGGCCATGTTCCTCACCTATGGCCTGCTGCACGGAGGCCTGCTGCATCTGGCGATGAACATGATCTCGTTGGCGGCCGTCGCCCGAGAGCTGAACCGCATGGTCGGCCCGGCCCGCATGGGCGCGATCTATCTGGCAAGTCAGGTCAGTGGCGCCGCGCTGTTTGCCGCGATGCAGCCGCAGGCGGGGCCGATGATCGGCGCCTCGGGCGCGGTCTTCGGGCTGGCAGGGGCGCTGGTGGGGTTCGCGGCCATCACCTTGCGCCGGCGCCGCCGGTCTCTGGCCCCCCTGGTGCGGGCCGTGGCGCTGATCCTGGGTCTGAACATCGCTCTGACGCTGCTGATGCCGTCGATCGCCTGGGAGGCGCATCTGGGCGGCGCGGCCGCCGGCCTTATACTGGGCCTGATCTTTGCCTTCTCTCCATCCGCCCGCTAAGGTCAAGCCTGCGGACCCGCCTTCTCCTGCCGACGAACATTCGAGACTTGCGCCATGACCACAGGCGAAGGCCCCGGAAGGCACACCGTCAAACTGCTTTCGGAGCCCGCCGCCCGAAATTCAAGCCGCGACGATGCAGCATCTAACTGTCCGGGGGGGTCCGGGGGGCCGGCCCCCCGGCGTCGCCGGACGCAACCGCCGTGACCTTCAGGACCTCTGGTGGCACTTCAACGTCCGCTGCCGGTGTCTGCTCGTCCAGAGGATCCGGGCACGCCTCCTCCTGATCCTCCGGCTCGTCCTCCGGCGCCTCGATCCCCTCGGCTGCCAGCAGGCGGCGCAGGGCCGGACGGAAGGAATCGGCCGGCATCCAAGCCAGGCTAGCCGCATCCTCGCCCTGGGCTCCGGACAGATATTCCGCGATCAGGCGGTGGCCGATCCCATAGCCGGACCATTTGCGGATCTTGCCGCGCCCCAGGAACCATTCGGCAAAATCGAACTCGCGCCGCGCCCACATGTGGCCTGCCTGGCGCAGCGTCCCGGCACCCGGTCGGGTGGCATCCCAAGGGTCGGGCTCTCCGCCCAGAACCTGCTGGACAAAGTGCCCGGCCAGCCCTTCGCTGACCAGCGCCTCGCCCAGCGACCTGCCATAGCCCGGTCCTTCCCATCGGACCATGTGATGCATCTCGTGGACCAGCACACGCATCAGGTGGCGGGGTGCAAAACGGCCGGGACTGACCGTCACCTCGATCACACCCGGCGCAGGCGCCCGCCCGCCCACGCCCCAGTCAGGAATGCCGCCACCCGGTTCGCCGCGGATCATCAGGTCGAACCGCGGCAGCTCGACAATCGCGCCCACCTGCGCGACGGCCTTGCGCGCGCAGGCCCGGATCTCGGCCATGTCGGCTGTCAACGCATGGCGGGCGTTCAGGAAATGGATGTGCCAGACCGTCATGTTACGGTCCCCTTCAAACCTCGGGGACCAGGACCTCGCGCTTGCCCACATGGTTCGCCGCGCTGACCACCCCCTGATCCTCCATCTGCTCGACCAGGCGCGCCGCCTTGTTGTAGCCGATGGCCAGCTTGCGCTGGATGTACGAGGTCGAGCATTTGCGGTCCTTGGCGACGATCATCACCGCCTGATCATACAGCGCGTCATCGCCGCCGTCACCGCCGCCCAGGCCCAGAACGGCATCGATGTCGTCGGCCTTGTCATCCTCGACCCCTTCGACGACGCCGGATTTATAGCTGGGCGGTCCAAAGGACTTGAGGTGGTTGACGATCTCCTCGACCTCCTCGTCGCTGACAAAGGGACCGTGGATGCGGGTGATCCGCGCGCCGTTGCCCATGTACAGCATGTCGCCCTGTCCCAGCAGTTGTTCGGCCCCCTGCTCGCCCAGGATGGTGCGGCTGTCGATCTTGGACGTGACCTGGAAGCTGACCCGCGTCGGGAAGTTCGCCTTGATCGTGCCGGTGATGACATCGACCGAAGGACGCTGCGTGGCCATGATCAGGTGAATGCCCGAAGCCCGTGCCATCTGCGCCAGGCGCTGGATGCAGGCTTCGATCTCTTTCCCCGCGACCATCATCAGGTCGGCCATCTCGTCCACCACGACAACGATGTAAGGGAAGGTTTCGGGCTGGAACTCCTCGGTTTCGAAGATCGGTTCTCCGGTATCCTCGTCAAAGCCGGTCTGGACGGTGCGCTTGAACATCTCGCCCTTGCGCAGCGCCTCGCTGACTCGGCCGTTATAGCCCTCGATGTTGCGGACGCCCATCTTGGACATCTTGCGATACCGGTCCTCCATCTCGCCCACGACCCATTTCAGCGCCACGACGGCCTTCTTGGGGTCGGTGACGACCGGAGACAGCAGGTGCGGAATGCCGTCATAGACCGACAGTTCCAGCATCTTGGGGTCGATCATGATCAGCCGGCACTCGTCCGGCGTCAGCTTGTAAAGCAGGCTCAGGATCATCGTGTTGATCGCGACCGACTTGCCCGAGCCGGTGGTGCCCGCAATCAGCAGGTGGGGCATCTTGGCCAGGTTCGCCACGACCGGATCGCCGCCGATGTCCTTGCCCAGCGCCAGGGGCAGCGGCTGCGTGCCGTCGCCAAAGGCGCGGCTGGCAAAGATCTCGCGCAGCAAAACCTTTTCGCGCCGGGCGTTGGGCAGTTCGATCCCGATCACGCTGCGGCCCGGCACGGTGGACACGCGCGCCGACAGCGCCGACATCGACCGCGCGATGTCGTCGGCCAGGCCGATCACGCGGCTGGCCTTCAGGCCCGGAGCAGGCTCCAACTCGTACAGCGTGACCACCGGACCGGGTCGGACCTCGGTGATCTGGCCCTTGACGCCGTAATCGTCCAGCACCGCCTCCAGCGTGCGGGCGTTCTCCATCAGCACCTCGTGGGATACGGGTTGCTGGTCGCTTTCCGTCGGCGCCGACAGCAGGTCAAGCGGCGGATGCTCGTAATGCGGTCCGTCCTCCGGGCGCGGCGGTGCCTCGGGGCGCGGGGCCGGCGCGGGCTCCGCCTTGCGGCCGGCCGGACGTGCGGGCGGCTGCTCCTCGGCCTCGGGCTGGGCCGGCGCGTCGGCGGCCGGCATGTCGACGCGCGCCGCGTTCTCGCGCGTCAGCCGCGCCGCCACCGTCTTGAGGACCGAGGTTTTGGCCGTGCTGGAGCGGATCGCATCGCTGATACGGCCGCGGACCTCGTCTTCGGTGGGAGCTGTGCCGTCATAGTCGGAATCACGCTCGATCAACTCGGGCTCGGGCAGTTCCTCTTCCAGCTCAAAGGCGGGGGCGGCCGGCTTGCGACGTGCCAGACGGACCCCGCCCGCCGGACGCGGCGTATCGCCTGCGGCCTGGCGCCCCTGGCGCAGGCGCCGCACCAGCCCGACCCCGGCCCGAACCGCATGGGTCACAGCCACCCGGGCCGTCATCAGACCGCCGGCAAAGCGGCGCCACAGCCCCAGCAGTTCCAGCCGGTTGAAGCCCATGACAAAGGCACCGACTCCCAGGACGGCCAGCGCCACCAGCAGCGCCGCGACGCGGATACCCAACTGCGCCTTCATGGGCAGCAGGTTCAGCATCGCGCCCATGACCATGTCGCCGAAATGCCCGCCCAGGCCATAATTCTGCTGCCATTCCGGCCCTGGAACCAGCGTGCTGGCATAAACCGACACCAGTGCGACCGCAATGGGCGTGAAGATGCCGCGCATCAGGCGCTCCTCGCCCCTGTGCAGCATCAGGCGCAGGCCCCAGACCCAGGCTGCCGCGACCAGCACCCAGGACCCATAGCCCGCGATCATCATCAGGGGCGAGGCGATATAGGCCCCCAGGCTGCCCAGCATGTTCTGCGCCGGGGTATCCGTGGCCGACAGGAAACTGGGATCGTCCGAGGACCAGCTTCCCAGCATCATCGCCATCAGGATGCCCAGGACGATCAGGCCCGCCCCGGCCAGTTCCTTTCCGCGCCGCTCCAGCGCGGCCTGCGTGGATTGGTCGAACAGCGGATCGCGATGCTTCGCCTGCCAGCTTGCCATGATGTCACCCCTCCACAGGATCGTCGTAAAGCACCGCGCGCAGACGCGTCAGCGCGGCTTCGGTTTGGGCCGCATCGGCGACCAGGGCAACGCGGATGAACCCGCGCCCCGGATTGGCCCCGTCCACGTCACGCGCCAGATAGGCCCCCGGCAGCACCTGGATGCCTGCACGAGCCCACAGTTTTCGCGCCGCCGCTTCGCCGTCGGCCACGGGCAGCCACAGGAAGAACCCGCCCTCGACCGGCCGGTAGCCGGGAACATCGCCCAGCACGCGATCTGCAACCCGGTATTTCTGCTGATACAATGCGCGGCTGGCGTCGACATGGGCCTCGTCCGCCCAGGCCGCGGCGCTGACGCGCTGCACCGGCAGCGGCAGCGGCGCGCCAGCATAGCTGCGCAGACGACGCATCTCGCGAATCTGCGCCACGCCTCCAGCCGCAAATCCCGACCGCAGCCCCGGCAGGTTCGACCGCTTGGACAGCGAATTGAACATCACCACCCGGTCGGGCAGGCCCATCGCCGTCGCGACCTGCAGGGCGCCGGGCGGCGGCGCATCGCGCCAGATCTCGGAATAGCATTCGTCCGCAAAGATCAGGAAGTCGTGCCGCTCGGCCAGGGCGACCAGTCTTTCCAAATAATCGCGCCCCGCCACCGCCCCCTGGGGATTGGCGGGCGAACACAGATAGGCGATCGCCACCCGGTCCAGCAGCGCCGGATCAAGGCCTGCATAATCGGGCAGGTTGCCCGTGTCGGGGGCGGCGGGCACAAAGACGGGATCGGCCTGCACGGCGGCCGCCGCCACGGCATAAACCTGGTAAAAGGGATTGGGGATCAGGACAGCCGGGCGCTGACCGTTCTTCTGCTCGGGGCAGAGCGCGAGGGCGGCGTTGAACAGCCCTTCGCGCGTGCCGTTCAGCACCATCAGCCGCTCGGGCGCGACATCCAGGCCGTGGCGCCGCTCCAGCCAGCCGCCGATGGCGGACAGCAGTTGGGGCGTGCCCTCGTTCACGGGATACTTCGCCAGTTCGGCGATGCTGCCGGTCATGACCCCCGCGACAAAGTCCGGCATCGGGTGACGCGGCTCTCCGATGGTCAGGATCATGGGGGATTCGCCCGCCGCAAGACCGGGCACGATATCGGCCAACAGCGCGCGCAGGCGCGGGAACGCGTAGTCCGGCAGGTTCGAAAACCGCTCGGGGAATGCCATTTCTGCCTCGCTCTCCGGGGTCTGCGCCCCGTTCCTTTGGCAGAAACATTAGCGTGATCGCGCCCTTGCGTCCAGCAAAAGACCGGCGCCGGTGCAAGCCTCTGCCTATGTCGCGGCCAGCGCCGCCTCGGCCCCGGCGGCCACCCGCAACAGGTGGCGGTCCTGGCCCGCATGCCCCAGCAACGAGATCCCGCAGGCCGGATGGCCGGTCGGCAGCGTGATCGCCGGAAGGCCCAGCAGGTTCGCGATGCGCGTGTTGCGCAACGTCAGCAGGTTGGCGCGCACGAACTCGGCCTCGTCCTCCATCAGCCGGGCGGCCCGGGGCGGCATGATCGGCACCGTCGGGATCAGGACGGCGTCATAGCCGCCCACGACCTCCTTGATCCATTTGCGGCGGATGCGCGTCAGGCTTTCCCACGCGGCGACATAGTCGGGGCCGCTGACCTCGGTGCCGCCGCGGAAGCGGTCCAGGATCGGCTTCCACATCAGCTCGGGCGCATCCTCGATCTGGGCGCGCCAGATGCCATAGGCTTCCGAGGCGAACAGCTTTGGCGACAATGCCATCGCGCGGTCGATCCAGTCGGTGGTGACATGGCCGACCTGCGCCCCGGCCCGCGCCAGCCGGTCCACGGCATCCTGAAACGCGTTGACCGGACCCGGTTCGGCACCTTCATAGGGCAGACCGTCCAGCACCATCAGCCGCAGCCCCTGCACCGTCGCCTCGGACAGGTCGGGCGCACGCTGGTCGGCCATGATGGCGAACAATTCGGCGCAATCCTCGACCGTGCGGGCGATGGGGCCAGCGATGTCGAACTTGCGCGTCAGGGGCACCACGCCCTTTTCCGGCAGCGCGCCTTGGGTGGGCTTGAACCCGACCAGCCCGTTCCAGGCCGCCGGCACGCGGACCGAGCCGCCCGTATCGGACCCGATCGCCGCCGCCGCCAGCCCCAGGGCCACCGACACCGCCGCGCCCGACGACGATCCGCCGGGCGCCAGGTCCGGGTCCAGCGCATTGGGGGGCGTGGCCGTGACCGGATTGAGTCCCAGCCCGGAAAAGGCCAGTTCGGTCATGTGGGTCTTGCCCAGGCAGACGGTGCCGCGCCGCGCCGCACGGGCCAGGATATTGGCGTCCTTGCGCGGCACGCGGCCTTCCAGCAGCCGCGACCCCGCCTCGGTCACGGTGCCGCCGCTGTCGATGTTGTCCTTCCAGCTGATCGCGACACCGTCCAGCAGGCTGTGGCGGCGTTCCTGCTTGGCGCGGTCATGGGCGGCCACGGCCTCGGACCGCGCCCGGGCCCAGGTCAGGCGCGCATAGATGCGGTCACAGTCCGGATGTTCCTTTGCGGCGGCCAGATAGGCCTCGGTCTGGTTGATGGGGTCCAGCAGGCCCGCCATGATCGCGCGGCCCTGCTGGGTGGCCGAGGCCCGCAGCCAGTCCATCCTCAGAAATCCACCGCGAGACCGTTCTTTTCATAGTCGCCATAGCGCACGGGCTCGGGTCCGTCGCGGCCGCCATATTCCTTGGGCAGGATCTGTGCGGCGGCGGCTTTGCGGCGTTCCTCGGCCTCGGCCAGGGCGCGCTGCGCGGCGGGCGGCAGGTCGGCTGGGGTGCCGGGGCGGGGATCGCTGGCGTCATCACTCATGGAAACATCTCCCGAATGGGCGTATGGGTCACGGTCAGTCTTGAATAACATGTAGGCGAAGGAAAGCGTTTTGGCAAAGCCGGGCGGCGATATGGCGCGACAGGGCGCGTTGCGATTGATCCAGGGTGTGCGCGAGGGGCGGTCGCTTGGCGACCAGGCGGGCGCGCTGCGCAGCCTGCCCGTGGCCGATCAGGCCCGCGCGGCGCGGCTGGCGGCCGAGACCCTGCGCCATCAGGGACGGGCGGACCGCGTGATCGAGGGGCTGGTGTCGCGCAAGCCCGCCCCGCAGGTCGCCGACGTGCTGCGCCTGGCCGTTGTCGAGATGCTGGAACTGGGTGCGCCCGCGCATGGCGTCGTGGGCGCAGCCGTTGATCTGACCCGCACCCTGGGCAAGCGCGGCCAGGCGGCCGCCGGCATGGTGAATGCCGTGCTGCGCAAGGCCGCCGCCTATCCGGGCTGGGCGGACCTGACCCCGCAGCCCCTGCCCGAATGGCTGCGCGGCCCGCTGGTCGAGGCCTATGGCCAGCCGGTGATCGCGGCCGTCGAGGCCGCCCATCAGCAGGGGGCGCCCCTTGACCTGACGCCCCGGCCCGGTGCGGCCCCGGTGCCGGGCACCGATGCCCTGCCCACCGGGTCCTGGCGGCTGCACGGCCCGGCGCAGGTGACGGCGCTGCCCGGTTACGACGCGGGCGAGTGGTGGGTGCAGGACGCGGCCGCAGCCCTGCCCGTGCGCCTGCTGGACCCGCAACCGGGCGAACGCATCGCCGATCTGTGCGCCGCCCCCGGGGGCAAGACGCTGCAGCTGGCCGCCGCCGGCGCGCAGGTGATCGCCGTGGACATCAACGACCAGCGACTGAAGCGCGTGTCCGAAAACCTGCTGCGCTGCGGGCTGACCGCGCGGCTGGTGGCCGCCGACGCGCTGGCCTGGCGTCCCGACGTGACCTTTGACGCGATTCTTCTGGACGCCCCCTGCAGCGCCACCGGCACGATCCGGCGCCACCCCGACCTGCCGTTCATCCGCGACGGCCACGGCATCGCGGAGCTGATCGAACTGCAGGCCGCGCTGCTGGACCACGCACTGACGCTGCTGCGGCCGGGCGGGCGGCTGGTCTTTGCCACCTGCTCGCTGATCCCCGACGAAGGCGAGGTGCAGGTGGACGAGGCGCTGGCCCGCCACCCGGGCCTGACAATCGAACGCCCCGACCTGCCCGGCATCGACCCGGCCTGGATCACGCAGGAAGGCGGCCTGCGCCTGCGGCCCGATTACTGGGCCGACAAGGGAGGCATGGACGGCTTTTACATGGCGCGGCTGCGAAAGCCGTCCTGACGCTGGACCTTCGGTCCCCGCTTCGCTAATCGGACGGGGAACCAGTCACGAGGCCCCCATGACCCCTCCCGTCGCCCTGAAACGCGCGCTGATCTCGGTTTCCGACAAGACCGGGCTGATCGACTTTGCCAGGGCGCTGGACGCGCGCGGCATCCAGATCCTGTCCACCGGCGGCAGCGCCAAGGCGCTGCGCGACGCGGGGCTGACCGTTACGGACGTGGCCGATGTCACCGGCTTTCCGGAAATGATGGACGGCCGGGTCAAGACGCTGCACCCCAAGGTGCATGGGGGGCTGCTGGCGCTGCGGGACAACGACGACCACGTTGCGGCCATGGAACAGCATGGGATCGGCGCGATCGACCTGCTGGTCGTGAACCTTTACCCGTTCGAGGAGACGGTCGCCAACGGCGCGGACTATGACGACTGCATCGAGAACATCGACATCGGCGGCCCGGCGATGATCCGCGCGGCGGCCAAGAACCACGGCTTTGTCACCGTGGTCGTGGACGTGCAGGATTACGACGCCGTGCTGACCGAACTGGACGCCCACGACGGCGCGACGACCCTGCCCTTCCGCCAGCGCCAGGCGCAGATCGCTTATGCCCGCACCGCAGCCTATGACGCCGCCGTCAGCACCTGGATGGCCGGGGCCATCGGCGAGGACACGCCCCGCCGTCGGGCCTTGGCCGGCACGCTGGCCCAAGGCCTGCGCTATGGCGAGAACCCGCACCAGCAGGCGGCCTTCTATGTCACCGGCGAAAGCCGTCCCGGCGTCGCCACCGCGACCCAGCACCAGGGCAAGGAACTGTCCTACAACAACATCAACGACACGGACGCGGCCTTCGAGCTGGTGGCCGAGTTCGACCCGGCTCAGGGCCCGGCCTGCGCGATCATCAAGCACGCCAATCCCTGCGGCGTGGCCCAGGGCGGATCGGCGCTGGAGGCCTACAAGCGCGCCTTCGACTGCGACCGCACCTCGGCCTTTGGCGGCATCATCGCGCTGAACCAGCCGCTGGACGGCGCCACCGCCGAGGAGATCGTCAAGATCTTCACCGAAGTCGTCATCGCCCCCGATGCCGACGAGGACGCCAGGCGGATCTTTGCGGGCAAGAAGAACCTGCGCCTGCTGACGACGGGCGGCCTGCCTGACCCCCGTGCGGGCGGATTGACCTTCCGCCAGGTTGCGGGCGGATTTCTGGCGCAAGGCCGCGACAACGGCCATGTCGCCCGCGCCGACCTGAGGATCGTGACCGAGCGCCAGCCGTCCGAGGAGGAACTGGCCGACATGCTGTTCGCCTGGACGGTCGCCAAGCACGTGAAATCGAACGCCATCGTCTATGCCAGGGATCTGGCGACCGTGGGCATCGGCGCCGGCCAGATGAGCCGCGTGGACAGCACCCGCATCGGCCGCCGCAAGTCCGAGGACATGGCGCAGGCGATGGGTCTTGCCCAGCCCCTGACCATAGGTGCCGCCGTGGCCTCCGACGCGTTCTTTCCCTTTGCGGACGGCATCGAGGCGCTGGCCGAGGCGGGCGCCAAGGCCGTGATCCAGCCCGGTGGGTCGATGCGCGACGACGAGGTGATCGCGGCTGCAAACCGCCTGGGTCTGGCCATGGTCCTGACCGGCCAGCGGCACTTCCGGCACTGATGGCCAGCGCACCCAAAGCCGAGCGCAGCCCCGCACCGCGCAAGGCGGCGGCCGCGCCCCAGGCCCGCAAGCCCAAGGCTCCCGCCGGGCCGCCGCGCAGCGACATGCGCCTGGTGATCTGGGTCGCGGCGGCCGTGTTCCTGCTGGACCAGGCGCTGAAATACCTGGTCGTGCATATCATGCAGCTGGACCGCGTGCGCGAGATCGACGTGCTGCCGCCCTGGCTGAACCTGCGCATGGCGTGGAACCAAGGGGTGAACTTCGGCCTGATGGCCTCGGACCAGAACGTGATGCGGTGGGTGCTGATCGGTATCGCACTGGCAATCTGCCTGTGGGTGTGGATCTGGGTCTGGCGGGCGAACCTGGGGCGGTTTGCCCGCGCGGCGGCGGGACTGCTGATCGGCGGCGCGCTTGGCAACGTGGTGGACCGCCTGCTTTACGGGGCAGTGGCGGATTTCCTGAACATGTCCCGGCCGGGCTGGCAGAACCCTTACAGCTTCAACGTGGCCGACATCGCCATCTTTGCCGGCGCGATCGGGCTGGTGCTGATGCCGCAGAACACCTCGGACACGCCCGCCCCTCGCGCCGAGCGCAAGGAGCCGGCCAAGGCCAAGCCCGCCCCGCGTCCCAGGCCTGCGTCCCAACAGCCGCCCCCGCCCCCCCGGCCCCGACAGCCGGACCTGTTCGACCACAACCGCGACGCGGCCGGCGAACAGACCCGTGACGGCGACGGGAAAGCGGGCTAGAACGGCGCAAGGCACAAAGGGGGCAGGACATGCGGACATGGGCGCTGGTGATCGGAGTTGCGGCCGTGACGGGCCTTGGGGCCTGCGGGGGCAGCTCGCAGTTGAACAACCTCAAGTCGGGGCAGAGCGGTCCGGATGAATTCGCGATCCTGCCGACGCGCGCGCTGTCGATGCCGCCCGATCTGGCGGTGCTGCCCGCGCCCACTCCCGGTGGCAGCAACATCACCGACCCGAACCCGCAGGGGGACGCGGTGGCGGCCTTGGGCGGCAACCCGGACCGCCTGTCCGATCAGGGCATTGGCGCCGCCGACCAGGCGCTGGTGGCCCATGCAGGGCGGGCAGGAACCGACCCCGACATCCGCGCCAGCCTTGCGCGATCGGATGCCGAATGGCGTGCCCGCAACGGCCGCCGCCCGCTGGAGGTGCTGTTCGGAACCTCCGTCTATCAGCGCGCCTATGCGCCGATGGCGCTGGACGCGCCCGCCGAGCAGCTGCGATGGCAGCGGGCGGGTGCCATCACCTCGACCGCGCCGGCGCCCGCCGCGCGGTGAGGAACGCCCTGTTCGATCCGTCGGCCCCCGGCTTCGGAGCCGACCCCTGGCCCGCCTATGCACGCCTGCGCGACCAGCCCGGCCTGCCCTTCTGGCCCGGCTTTGACGGGCATCTGGCCGCGCGCATGGCCGATGTCCGCGCCATCGCGCTGGACCGCCGCATGGTGCGCGATCCAGCGGCCTTTTGCCCGCCCGACGAGGTGCGCCGCCTGCAGGTCGCCGGAAACTTTCACGACATGCCGTTCCATGAACGTTTTGTGCAGATGTCAATGCTGGACATCGACGGGCCGGACCACGACCGGCTGCGCCGCGGGGTCTTTCCGTTCTTTACCAAGACCCGGCTGGAGGGCCTGCGGGGCTTTGTCACCGATTGGGTGGACGGGGCGCTGGACCGGTTGATTCCTCGGGGGCGCATCGATTTTGTGCCGGACCTGGCCGCGCAGCTGCCCGGCCAGGTGATCGGCCACCTGATCGGCACCGACCCGGCGCTGGCCCCGCGGATGACGGAATGGTCCGAGCATGTGGTCAGCTATTTCGACATCGGCCGCACGGCGGCCAAGAAGGCCCGCGCCGAAGAGGCAACGCGCCTGTTCGCCGAGCTGCTGGAGGACCTGCACGCCGAACGGGCCGCCTGCCCGCGCCAGGACCTGATGTCGGCCATGATCGGGGCAGAGACGGCGGGTCTTTTGACGCATGACGAACTGATCGCCACGATCATGCAGATCCTGCATGCGGGCCACGGCTCGACCATCGACGTGATGGGCAGCGGTCTTCATGCGCTGCTGACCCATGCGGACCAGCTGGCGCTGCTGCGCGCGAATCCCGGCCTGATGCCGCAGGCGGTGCAGGAGATGTTCCGCTTTGCCGCGCCGCTGCCGTTCTTTCATCGCTATGCCTCGGAAGACCTGACCCTCTGCGGGCGGCACTGGCCCAAGGGGAGCAAGTTCGGGCTGCTTTATGCCAGCGCGAACCGCGACCCTGCGGCATTCGCGGAGCCCGACCGACTGGACATCACCCGCCGCCCCAATGTGCACCTGGCCTTTGGCGCGGGGGCACATGTCTGCCTGGGCAACAACCTCGCGCGGCTGAACATGGAGATCCTGTTCACGGCCCTGCTGGACCGCGTCCCTGGCCTGGCGCTGGACGGGCCCGTGCGCTGGAAGGCCGGCCTGCAGGCCCATGGTCCCACCAGCCTGCCCCTGCGCCTGCTGTCCTGAGGCGGTCCCGGCCATCGGCCTGTCGTCCGGGGCGGGCACGAACCCTGCCCCCAACAAAGGGGGCAGGGATCGCGGGGGCTGCGCCCCGGTGCCCGGCCGCAGGCGCCGCACATTCCCGCGAGGGTGGCTTGCGCCGCCCGGGCCGCCGGTCCAAGTTTCCGTCAGCAAGAGGAGGTTGCAGCACCCATGCGTCGCCCCGCATTCCACCATGCCCTGGCCACGGCCCTGGCGCTGACGACACCAGTCATGGCCTTGGCCGACATGCCCGAAGGCATCAGCCACTTTACCCTGCCGAACGGGCTGGAGACGGTGGTGATCGAGGACAGCCGCGCCCCCGTCGTGGTGCAGATGGTCTGGTACCGCATCGGTGCGGCCGACGAACAGCCGGGCAAGTCCGGCATCGCCCATTACCTGGAACACCTGATGTTCAAGGGCACCGACACGCTGGCGGCGGGCGAACTGTCGAAAACCGTGACCGCCAATGGCGGCAGCGACAACGCCTTCACCTCGTGGGATTTCACGGCCTATTTCCAGCGCATCGCCAGTGACCGCCTGCCGCTGGTGATGGAGATGGAGGCCGACCGGATGGAAAACCTGTCGATCTCGGACGATGACTGGAAGGCGGAGCGGCAGGTCGTGCTGGAGGAACGTGCGCAGCGTGTCGACAGCGACCCGCGCGCGCTGTTTGCCGAAGAGATGAACGCGGTTCTTTACGACAACCATCCCTATGGGCGCCCCATCATCGGCTGGCGCGACGAGATCGAGGCCCTGACCCGCGAGGACGCGATCGCGTGGTACGACACCCATTATTCGCCCAACGAGGCGGTTCTGGTCATCGCGGGCGACGTCACGGCAGAGGAGGTCCGCCGCCTGGCCGAGGAGCATTACGGCGCCATTCCCGCCAAGGGCGAAGCCGAGCCGAGGCTGCGCCCCCAGGAACAGCCCAAGCAGACCGACCGCCGGATCGAGATGTCGGACCCACGCGTGGCGCAGCCGCAGATGACGCGGCGGGTTCTGGCCCCGGAACGCGATCCGGGCCGGCAGGAAAAGGCCGCGGCGCTGACGGTGCTGGCCGACCTGTTGGGCGGCTCGACCCAGACCTCGGTTCTGGGGCGCGAACTGGTGCTGACGGGCAAGGCGCTGTGGGTCGGCGCAAGTTACGACGGGCTGTCTCTGGACCGCACGGATTTTGCGCTGTCGCTGGTCCCCGCAGATAACAGCACCCCCGAGCAGGCCGAGGCGGCGCTGGACGCTGCCCTGGCAAAGTTCCTGGATCAGGGTCCCGACGAGGCGGATCTGGAGCGCGTCAAGACCCGCATCCGGGCCGCCGAGATCTATGCCCGCGATTCGGCGCATGGCCGGGCCTATGACTATGGCCAAGGGCTTTCGACCGGGTTGACGGTCCAGGACGTCAACGACTGGCCCGATATCCTGGAGGCCGTGACGGCCGAGGACGTCATGGCCGCCGCCCGCGAGGTGCTGGGCGGCCGCGGCGCCGTCACCGGCTGGCTGCTGCCCGCGCCGGTCGAAACCGCGCAAGAAGCGCCTGCGGCAAGCGCGCCTGCCCCCGTGCCCACAACAGACCAGCCCGAAACGCCCGAGGTGCAAGGATGATCCGCGCTGCCATCGCCACCATGATCGCCCTGATGGCCCTGCCCGCGCAGGCCATCGAGATCGAGGATGTCACCTCTCCGGGCGGCATCCGCGCCTGGCTGGTGCAGGACGACAGCATCCCTTTCGTGGCGCTGGACATCCAGTTCAAGGGTGGCGCGAGCCTTGATCCCCCCGGCAAGCGGGGCGCCGTGAACCTGATGACCGCGCTGCTGGAAGAAGGGGCGGGCACGCGCGACGCGACCCAGTTCGCCCAGGCCGCCGAGGACTTGGGCGCGCGGCTGTCCTTCAGCGCGGGCGACGATGCGGTTTCGATAGGCTTCCGCGCGCTGAGCGACAATCGGGACGAGGCGGCCGACCTGCTGGCCCAGGCCCTGACGCAGCCGCGCTTTGACGAACCGGCGGTGGAGCGGGTCCGCGCGCAGGTGCAGGCCGTCATCCGCTCCGAGGCGACCGATCCGAGCAGCATCGCCGCCAAGGAAATGGCCCGCCAGGCCTGGGGGGATCACCCTTATGCGACCTCGATCAACGGGACGCGCGACAGCGTGGCCGCGCTGAGCCGGCAGGACCTGGTTGCCGCCAAGAACCGCGTGCTGGCGCGCGACCGCGTGGTCGTGGGCGCCGCAGGCGACATTACCCCCGAAGAACTGGGCCCGCTGCTGGACCGGATCCTGGGTGGGCTGCCGGCAGAGGCCACCGCCCCTCTGCCGGAACCGGCAGAGCTGCAACTGACCGGTGGCGTGACGGTGATCGACTGGGACAGCCCGCAGACGGTGGTGTCCTTTGCCGGACCGGGGCTGCCGATCGACGACCCCGATTACTTCGCGGCCTTTGTGGCGGATCACATCCTGGGCGGCGGCGGCTTCAGTTCGCGCCTGATGGAGGAGATCCGCGAAAAGCGGGGCCTGACCTATGGTGTCGGAACGGCACTGGCCTCGAAGCTGTACGGGCAGACCTGGCAGGGCGGAATGGCGGGCTCGAACGCCACGACGGCCGAGGCCGTGGACCTGATCCGGCAGGAATGGACGCAGATGGCCGAGGGCGTGACCCCGCAGGAACTGGCGGATGCCAAGACCTACCTGACGGGCGAATATCCCCTGCGCTTTGACGGAAACGGGCGTATCGCCTCGATTCTGGCGGGGATGCAGCTGATCGGGCTGCCCATCGACTACATCAACACCCGGAACGCGAAGGTCGAGGCGGTGACGCCCGAAGACGTGACGCGCGTGGCCGGGCGGCTGCTGGACACGGACCAGCTGCGCTTTGTTCTGGTCGGGCGTCCGGAGGGGATCGAGGAAACGCCGGCCGACGCCGCCACGAACTGAAGCCCGGGACGAAAGCAACTGCACGCGCCGCGCCCCCGCCGGGGGCGCGGCGTGGGCATGTCGACTGCAGGGGAATCTCTGGCGGTTTGCGGGTGTTGGTGCTAGATTTGGGGGCATGAACAGCCATGCCCCCCATATACGTCCGGTCATCCGGCAACTGGACGAAGCCACGGCCAATCGCATCGCGGCCGGCGAGGTGGTCGAGCGTCCTGCCTCGGCCGTCAAGGAACTGGTCGAGAACGCGCTGGACGCGGGGGCGACGCGGGTCGAGATCTGCATCGAGGAAGGCGGCAAGCGACTGATCCGGGTGACGGATGACGGTTGCGGCATGACGCCTCAGGACCTGCCGCTGGCGCTGTCGCGTCACGCCACCAGCAAGATCGACGGGTCGGACCTCCTGGCGATCACCAGCTTTGGCTTTCGCGGCGAAGCCCTGGCTTCGCTTGGCGCCGTGGGGCGGCTGACGATCACCTCGCGCGCGCCCGGAGAGGAGGGCGCCGTCATCGCCGTCACCGGTGGGCGGATGACGCCTCCGCGCCCGGCCGCCGCCAATCGCGGCTCGGTGGTCGAACTGCGCGACCTGTTCTTTGCGACCCCTGCCCGGCTGAAGTTCCTGCGCACCGAGCGCGCCGAAACCCAGGCCGTGGCCGAGGTGGTGCGCCGTCTGGCCATGGCCGAGCCTTATGTGGGCTTTTGCCTGTCGGCCGATGGGCGCGAGATCTTTCGCGCTGATGCCGAGCAGGGCGAGCTGTTCGGCGCCCTGACGACCCGCCTGACTCGCATCATGGGTCCCGAGTTCATCGACAACGCCCTGCCAATTGATGCCGAACGCGACGGCCTGGCCCTGACGGGCTTTGCGGCGCTGCCGACCTATTCGCGGGGTGCGGCGGTCGCGCAGCATCTGTTTGTGAACGGCCGCCCGGTGCGCGACAAGCTGCTGACGGGCGCGCTGCGGGCCGGCTACATGGATGTGATGGCGGCCAGCCGTTATCCGGCGGTCGTGCTGTTCCTGAACTGCGATCCGCAGCTTGTGGATGTGAACGTCCATCCTGCCAAGGCCGAGGTCCGCTTCCGCGACCCGCAGGCCGCGCGGGGTCTGATCGTCAGTGCGCTGCGCCATGCCATGGCACAGGCCGGGCATCGCGCCTCGACAACGGTGGGCGCCGCGACGCTGCGGGCGTTTCAGCCCGAGCCGGCCCCGACCCGCGCCCCGGCGGCCTGGCGCCCCGAAACCCCCTCGGCTCCGGCGATCAGGGCCGCGCTGGACTTGCAGGCCCCAGAGGCCGGCTTTGCCGAAACGCCCTCGGCCCGCTATGAGCCGGTGCAGGATGACACGGCGGCCGCACCCGTCGCCACGGGCGAGGCCCCTTTGGGCGCGGCACGCGCGCAGGTCCACGAAAACTACATCATCGCCCAGACCTTGGACGGCCTCGTCATCGTGGATCAGCATGCCGCCCATGAACGGCTGGTCTATGAACGGCTGAAGGCGCAGGCCGAGGCGAACGGGATCGCGGCGCAGGCCCTTCTGATCCCCGAGATCGTGGAACTGGCCGAAACCGACGCTGCCCGCCTCTTGTCGGTCGCCGATGACATGGCCGCCCTGGGACTGGTGATCGAGCCGTTCGGCGGCGGTGCCATTGCGGTGCGCGAGGTGCCGGCCCTGCTGGCGCGGCTGGACGCATCTGCCCTGATCCGCGACATTCTGGACGACCTGGCCGATCAGGGCAGTTCGGACCGGCTGCGGGCGCGGATCGATGCGGTCCTGTCCTCGATGGCCTGCCACGGCTCGGTCCGGTCCGGGCGGCGGATGACGGCAGAGGAGATGAACGCCCTGCTGCGCGAAATGGAGCGGACGCCGAAATCGGGCCAGTGCAACCACGGGCGCCCGACCTGGGTCAAGCTGCACCTGAACGACATCGAGCGCCTGTTCGGGCGGCGCGACTGAGGCACCAGTCTCTTTGGTCCGTCTGCCAAGGCACAGGGCGTCTGGCCCACGACACATGCGGCTGGCCAGATGTCAGAAGCGTCCGTGTCGGTGCGCCCCCTGTCGGTGCCGCGGCATCACCCTGGCGGCCATGTCCCGATGTCTGGTCCGGGTAGGGAACGCGGAAACCCGATGTCCCATTCACGGGCCGTGAACAGGCCGAACGTGAAGCGCCTGAAAAGGCGCCTTGGCGGTCCGTCCCAGCGCACACCGCCCGACAAGGGACCAAGCTCCACCTCACCGGGCAGGGACAGGGTTTCAGGCATTCGGTGCCCTCAGGAAAGGGGCGGCCCGCAGGCCGCCCTTGAGGATCCTTGACGCGCCTCAGGCGTCGGCTTCGTCTTCCGCACCCTCCGGCGTGATCCGGATCAGCTGGCCGTTCTCGTGGTCGGTGATCACCATCAGCGCGCCATCGCTGGCGACCTCCACTTCGCGCACGCGGCCGATGCCGCGCAGGTGCCGCGCCTCACCGGTCACTTCGCCACCCTCGATGCTCAGGCGGATCACATCCTCTGACCGCAGGCCGCCGATCAGGGCGTGACCCTGCCAGTCGGGGAACATCTCGCCGTCATAGAACGCCATGCCGCTGATCGCGGGCGAGGGGTCCCAGTAATAGGCCGGCTGCCGGGTGCCCTCCTTTTCGGTCACGCCCAGTTCGTTGCCATTGTATTCGACGCCATAGGTGACCTCGGGCCAGCCATAGTTCACGCCCGCCTCGATCAGGTTCAATTCGTCCCCGCCCTTGGGGCCATGCTCGTTCATCCACAACTGCCCGTCGGGGCCCATCGCGGCGCCCTGGATGTTGCGGTGCCCCATCGACCAGATCTCGGGCAAGGCACCCTCGATCTCGGCACCGGCAGGGGTCCCGTCCTCCGCATCGATGCGGATGATCTTGCCCAGGGTCGATTGGGGGTCCTGCGCATATTCCCGCGGCTCGGGATCCGAGCGTTCACCCAGGCCCACGAAGATGTGGCCCTCTCCGTCATGGACGATGCGGGCGCCGAAATGCTTGGTCGAGGCCCAGGCCGGCTGCTGCTGCCAGATGCGCTGGACATCCTCCAGCCTGGTGCCATCCTCGGACAGGAGTCCGGTGGCGACGGCGGTCCCGTTCTCGCCCTCGCCCCGCGGCTCGGCATAGGTCCACCAGACGCGGCGCGTTTCGGCGAAATCGTCAGCGATCGAAACGTCGTGCAGTCCACCCTGGTCGCGGGCATCGACCTCGGGCAGGCCCTCGATCGGGTCGGACAACTCGCCCTCAGGCGAAACGATGCGCATGCGGCCCGGACGCTCGGTCACCAGCCAGCTGTCATCCGGCAACTGAACAAGGCCCCAAGGGTGTTCCAGCCCCTCGGCCACCACCGTCCGGGTCAGCGGCGTGTCGTCGTTCCCGATGACGGGTGCGCGGGTCTGGTTGTCAAAGGCCGGTGTCTGGTCATAGGCCGCCCCATGCGGCGGGGCATCGTTGAAGTCCTGCGCCGCGGCCATGGTGGCCAGGAAACCGGTGGCGGCAAGGGCAGTCAGACTTGTCGTCGAGCGGCGCAGGGAGCGCATGGTCATGGTCCTCCAATGGGGAATGAAATCTGCACACCCAATGTCCCACCCCTTGCGGTGTTCCGCGACGGGGGGTCACGATGATGTCAGGACCGGCCGGAACCAATGGCCCGCGTGATCCACGTGCTGTGCAACCAGGGGGCCTGGTCACGCCCCGTCCCGCGCCTGCTCCGGCTGCAAGGCCAAGCCTGCATGCGGCAGTCGCGCGGCCCTCCTTCATGCCTTCGCGGAAACCAAGATGGACGATGCGGCCCCACCACCGCCGCCCTTGCGGGAAGGCTTGGCGCAGCCTTCTGCGATGGGACATGCCGGTGCCGGCAAAGTGCAAGCCCTTGCCAAAGGTCAGCTGCGCCCGCGGCACCGCTGACAGGCCGGCCGCATCGGGACAAGGGCATCCCGCCACGTCCACGTCGCCTCCTGCGCTTCGGGACGGTTGGCCCGGGTCCCCGCGTTCCATCGCCCCTTGCGCGGGCCGTGCACATGTTGCGATGCGCGGCCCGGGCAGGACCCGGGACACTGCCGGTGCGGGTCAGGGCGATTTCTGCGTCAGAGATCCGCCGCATGATCGCGGTAAAGCCGCGCGGCGCGACCCCACGCGCCTTCGGCAATCCGGTCCAGCTCCTCCAGCACGGGCAGCAGCTGGGCCGCATAATCCTGCGAACTTTCGCGCGGCAGCATCGAGGGAAGGTTGTCGATCGCCATCACGTCCAGGGGCGGGGCATGTGCCACGCGCAGCGCCGGTGCGTCCCAGGTCGTGCTGCGATCATAAACCTTGATGGGGGAGAATTCGCTGGTCGGGTCGCAGGCCACGTCGCCGATGACGGTCAGCGTCCGGTGCGGACCCGTTGCATCCGCCGGGACGAACACCGGCGCGCCGGGCTGCGCCAGGATCGCGTTGATGAAGATGTCGTGCATCAGCACCTCGGGGAAAGGACCGCCATGCGCGGTTTCGTCCATGTCCCACTGCGTCACGCCGACGCCCATCCGGGACAGGAGATCCGCGGCGCCGCGGCCGACGCGGCCCTTGGCGCCGATCACGATGGCGCGCGGGCGCGGGCGGCCGGTCGCATCCATCCGCGCCCGCAGGTCGTCCAGCAGCTGCTGCTGGTCGGGCCAGGCATGCACCGGCCCGCAGATGCCGCCCGCCTGCTGGGCCACCCAGCAGTCCAGCGACACCGCCGCCCCGGCGAAACCTGCCCAGTAACCAAAGGCCGCCAGCCGGCGCCCATCGTCATCCGTCAGATATTCCAGGTCATACAAAGTCCCGCCGCCCGCCTTGAACCGCTTCAGCAGGTCCCGCCCGGTGGCCTGGCCCTTGAAGGCATGGCCGAACATGATGTGGCGGTGGCGCAGGGGCGTGTCGTCCTCGGGCAGTTCCTTCAGGCCAAAGATGATCGCGTCGTCAGGTGCTGTGGGCCAGCTGCCTTCGGGCGCGATGGCGGCGCCGGCCCTGCCATATTCCGCGGTGGGGATGATCCGGCGGGAACTGTCCTCGACCGTCACGGTCATGCCACGGGCGATCAGCCGGGCCACGCCCTCGGGCATGATCCCCACGCGATCCTCGTTCGGCCGGCTTTCCGCCCTGACCCACAGATGCGTCATCCCGTTTCCCCGCCTTGCCGTTGCCGCAGGTTAGGTCGCGCACCGGTCGCCTGCAATACAGGGAACCGGCACGCGCCATCACGTGTTCCCCGTTACCATTCATCTCGCAACACAAGGAGATCCCATGCGCCTGACGCGCCGCACCGGACTGCAGCTGGCCACGGCCCTGATGGGCAGCGCCATGATCCCCGCGCTTGCCCAAGCCCAGGAAACCGGCCACCGCCACGCCGTCGAGGGCGGAGAGGTGGTCATCCATCCCGTCAGCCATGCCAGCATGGTTCTGGAAATGCCCGCCGGCGTGATCGCGGTGGATCCGGTGGGCGGAGCCGAGGCTTATGCCGACCTGCCGGCCCCCGACCTGATCCTCTTCACCCACGAGCATGGCGACCATTTCGACCAGCCCACGCTGGACAGCCTGCCGGAGGTGCCGATCGTCGCGAACCAGGCGGTCCACGACCTGCTGCCCCAGGAAATGCAGGGGCGCAGCACCGTGATGGCCAATGGCGACAGCCACGAGGCGCTGGGCCTGCCGATCGAGGCGATCCCCGCCTACAACATCACCGAAGACCGCCTCCAGTACCATCCGCAGGGTCAGGGCAACGGCTATGTCCTGACCATCGGCGGCCAGCGGTTCCTGATCGCGGGCGATACCGAGGACACGCCCGAGCTGCGGGCGCTGGAGGACATCCACGTCGCCTTCCTGCCGATGAACCTGCCCTATACGATGACGGTCGAGCAGGCGGCCGAGGCCGTGGCGGCCTTTGTGCCCGACGTGGTCTATCCGTATCATCACAAGGGCAGCGACCTGGACGAGTTTGCCCGCCTGGTGACCGAGGGGGGGTCGGGGACCGAGGTGGTCGTGGCCGACTGGTATCCCGACGGCGAAAGCTGAGCGCAAGCCATGGCCCTGCGCCTGCCGCGAAGGGCCGGGCTGACCCTGGCGGCGCTGGCCGTCGCCGGGATGGCGCTGTGGCTCTGGCCTTCGCTGCCCGCACTGCAATCGGACCTGGGGCTGCTGCATGACGTGATCGAGCGGGGAAAAGGGTGGCGCACAGACAATTCCGGGCTTGCGGTCCTGGCCTTTTTCACGGTCTTTGCGTTCTGCGCCGCACTGCCCCTGCCCATCGTCGTGGGCCTGACCTTGGCCGGGGGCGCCTTTTTCGGCTTCTGGTTGGGGATCGCGCTGTCGCTGGCGGGAACGCTTGCGGCGGCCATGCTGACGTTTCTGGCGGCGCGCCATCTGCTGACCCGCCGGCTGCGGCGGGCCTTGGGCACTCGCGTGCGGCAACTGGACGAGATGGTCGCCCGCGATGGCGCGCTGGCGCTGTTCAGCCTGCGGCTGGCGCCGGGATTGCCCTTCTTTGTCCTGAACCTGCTGTCCGGGCTCAGCATCCTTCCGGTGCGACCCTTTTTGCTGGTCACGGCGCTTGGAGTGATGCCGAACAAGGTCATCCTGACCGCGGCGGGCACGCAACTGGCCGAGATCGACCAGATCTCGGACATCGTGGGACCGCGGGTGATCGCCATCGTCGCGGTCTTGGCGATCTTTCCCTGGATTGCGCGATGGATCGCCCGGCGCCTGCGGGCAACGAACGCCTAGAACGGCACGGGCGCCGAAAAACCCTGCTGCACACCGCTGTCCGGATGGCGAAAGCGCAGGCTTTCGGCATGCAGCATCAAACGCGGGTGTTCTGCGGCAGATCCCGTCGCATACAGCGGATCGCCCAGGATCGGGTGACCCAGTTCCGCCATGTGGACGCGCAGCTGATGGCTGCGACCCGTCACCGGCATCAGCCGCACGCGGGTTTCGTCCTCACTGGCCCGCATCACCCGCCAGTCGGTCTGGGCGGGCCTGCCCTCGGCGTGATCGACCTTCTGGCGCGGGCGGTTGGGCCAGTCCACGATCAGCGGCAGGTCGACGCGCCCCGTCCTGGGCTCCAGCCGCCCTGCCAGCCGGGCCACATACACCTTTTTGGTCTGACGCTCTTCGAACTGCCTGGACAGGTGGCGTTGCGCATGGGGCGTCAGGGCAAAGACCATGACACCCGACGTGTCCAGGTCCAGCCGATGCACCAGCAGCACGGTCGGAAAGGCGCCTCGCAGCCGCGCGATCAGGCAATCGGCCCGGTCATCGCCCCGACCCGGCACCGACAAGAGGCCCGAAGGCTTGTCCACCACCAGAACCTCGTGATCGACGTGGATCACGACGGGCGCGCCGGACGGGGGAGCGTAGACAAAGCCGCTCATTTCGCCACAAGCCGCACGGCCAGCGCGGCGAACATGACGGCGGCGATCTTGTTGACCAGCCCCAGCCGCTTGCCAATCACATGGCCCGCCACGCCGCCGACGATGCCGTAGCCCATGGTCACCAGCGTGCCCGTAAAGGCAAAGATCAGCCCCAGCCCCAGGATCTGCTGCCAGACCGGCCCCCAGGCGGCATTGGTGAACTGCGGCAGAAAGGCCAGCAGGAACAGCACCGGCTTGGGGTTCAGCGCATTCGACAGGAACCCCCGCCGGATGATGTTCCAGACCCGCACGCTGCCCCGCGCAGTCGGGTCCACATCCCCCGACCGCCAGCTTTTCCAGGCCAGCCACAGCAGATAGGCCGCGCCCGCATACTTGATCGCGCGCAGCGCTTCGGGATGGGCCGCCACAAGGGCGCCCAGACCGACCGTCGCCAGGGTCACGTGCATCAGCACGCCCAGCCCCACGCCAAGGCCCGCCCAGGCCCCGGCGCGCGGCCCGCCCTGGATGCCGCAGGCGCTGGCGAAGAACACGTCCTGACCCGGCGCAAAGTTCAGCACCAGCCCGCCTGCGACAAAGGCGATCAGCTGGCTGGCCGGAATGGCGGCCAGCGTGTCCCAGATCACGTGTCGGCCCCCTGCGGCCATTGCGGCAACCCGTCGGCAATGGGGTAATAATCCCCCTTGTCCGCCACCCAGATATGCCCCTGCAGCGTCAGCCCGGTCGGCTGGTCCAAGGCGCCCGCGGCGATGTCCACCTCGTCCCCGCCCGTTTCGCGCCACAACAGCGCCCCGCCGCATTCCGTGCAAAACCCCCGTTCGGCCTTGTCGGAAGAGCGGTACCAGCGCAGCGGCCCCTCGACCGTCAGGTCCCGGGCACCGACGGCGGCCCAGACATGGCCCGACCAGCGGCGGCACTGGCCGCAATGGCAGGCCCGCACTCCGTCCTCTGCGCTGCGGGCCCGAAACGTCACTGCCCCGCAGAGGCAGCGACCCGTCACGTCACGATTCACCGAACACCTCCTCCAGAATGGCCTGCAAGGCCGTTGCATCCCCGGGCCCGAAGGCATCGGGCCGGTCGCTGTCGATGTCCAGCACCCCGATCAGCCGCCCCCCCTTTCCCAGCACCGGCAGCACGATTTCCGAGCGGGTGCTGCTGGAGCAGGCGATATGGCCGGGAAAGGCCTCGACATCCGGAACGATCTGCACCTCGCGCGTGCGCGCCGCCGTTCCGCAGACCCCGCGCGAAAAGGGGATCACCAGGCAGCCGTGCCCGCCCTGATAGGGACCTATCTTCAGCAGGTCGGGCGCCATCACGCGATAGAATCCGGTCCAGTCGAACCGGTCGTCGGAATGATGCAGCTCGCAGGCCACGGTGGCCATCAGCGCGACCTCGTCGGTCTCGCCCTTGCACAGGGCCCGGATGCGGGCCGCCAGATCGTCATAATCGCTCATCGCGCTGTTCTACGCCTGCACCGGGCGACAGAAAAGCCCAGGCCCTTCCTTGCGCGAAAATATCCCGGGCGGCCCAAAGGACGGGAACAGCACCCCGCGCGGCCATCGCCCATTGCCCCGCGCCGCGGCTGACGCCACTCTGCCGCGCATGACGCTTCGCAGCCGCATTCTTCTGGTGATCCTTGCCACGCAACTCCTGCTGACCGGCGTTCTGGCGGCCGGCAGCCTCGAGCGGCTGCGGCGCGACATCGCGACCGAAACCCGGATGGGCGCCGAAACCGCCCGCAACCTGGTGCTGGCCACGATCGGCACGATGCAGGGCGCGGTGCCCGCCGACCGCATCATGGCGCGCCTGCCGGAACGGCTGACCGAACCGCGCCACGCCCGCATCGGCGTTCTGGACGCCTTGGACGGCACGCTGCGCCAGCCGCCGGGCCCACCCGACCCCGCCTCGGCCAGCCCGCGCTGGTTCGCCGCCCTTGTGGCGCCCGAGCCGCAGGAAACGCGGCTGCCGGTGGTCATCGAGGGGCGCCCGCGCGGCTATGTCCTGGTCACGGGTGATCCCGCCGAGGAAATCGCCCGTGCCTGGCGCGACATGCGCGACCTGATGGCGCTTGCCCTGGCCACGGCGGCTACCCAGGCCGCACTGGTGGCATGGGCGGTGGGCCAGGCGCTGCGCCCGGTCGCGACGATCGGCACCCGCCTGTCCGACATGACACGGGGCGAACTGGAAACGCGCATCGGCCCGCTGGCCGAGCCGGATCTGGCACCGGTCGCCCGCCACGTGGACCAGCTGGCGGAAACGCTGGAACAGGCGCGCGCCGACCGGTGGCGCCTGCAGCATCAGATCGTCGCCCGTGCCGATGCCGAGCGAAAGGCCATTGCCCGCGATCTGCACGATGAGATGGGTCCCTGCCTGTTCGGCCTGCGGGTCGAGGCGGATGCCCTGCGCGAGGCTGCCCCCGACGCGGCGACCCGCCAATCGGCCGACCAGATCGCGGCCATCGCCGAACAGATCGCCCGTGTGAACCGCGCCCTGCTGCAGGATCTGCGGCCGGTCGCGGTGGGCCAGTTGCCGCTGGCCACCGTGCTGGCGGATTACGTGGCCGACCTGAACCGCCGCTTTCCCGAAATCCGCTTTGACCTGGACGTCGCAGCGGGCCTGCCCGAACCCGACGAGGCCACCGCCCTGACCCTGTTCCGCATTCTGCAGGAAGGCACCACCAACACCTTGCGCCACGCCGGCGCCGCGCGCGTGCAGATCCGGCTCTGGACCGATCCGGCGCATTGGCGCATGATCCTGTCCGATGACGGCCAGGGCATGCCTCCGGACGGGCGCGAGGGCAGCGGCCTGACAGGGATGCGCGAACGCATCACCCTGCTGGGCGGCGACCTGAGGATCGAGACAGACCAGACCGGAACGCGGTTGCAGGCCCGGCTGCCCCGCCAGGCCCCGGACAGGAACAGGACGACGACGTGACGAAAACGGCCCTGGTCATCGACGACCACCCCATCACCCACCTGGGCGCCAGCCGCCTGCTGCGGGACCTGGGATATGATCCCGTGGGTCAGGCCATGTCCGGGGGCGAGGCGCTGGAACAGCTGGCCGCCGGTCCCGCGCCTGACCTGGTCGTGCTGGACATCAGCCTGCCGGGCAGCAGCGGGCTGGATCTGGTGGCCCCCCTGCGCGCGGCGGCGCCACGGGCGCGCATCCTGATCTTTTCCATGAACGACCAGACGGGCTTTGCCGCCCGCGCGCTTCAGGCCGGCGCGCAGGGCTTTTTGTCCAAGAACGCGCCCCCGTCCGATTTCCGCGACGCGGTGCGAACGCTGGAGGCGGGCGAGTTCTATCTGGCCCCCAAGCAGGCCATGGCGCTGGCCACCCTGCGCGTCGGGGCGGCCAACGATCCCTTGGGAGCCCTGTCGGAGCGCGAGCGGCAGGTCCTGACCCTGATCGGTCAGGGGCAGGGGCTGCAGGCCATCGCGGACCAGTTGGGCGTCAGCTACAAGACCGCCGCGAACACGTCCTCCCTGCTGAAGAAGAAGCTGGGCGTGGACGGGATCAACGGCCTGATGAAATTCGCGCTGGACAGCGGCGTCTGAAGGAAAGGAACCCCATGCTGGCCTGGTTCACCATGACAAAGGATGCGCCCCCCGGTCACGCCGACCGGCTGATCGAGGATCTGGCCCGCGACCTGCAGGCGCGCGGCCTGCGCGTCGCCGGCGCCGTGCAGCGCAACCACGATCTGGGGCCGGATTGCGCCTGCGACATGGACATGATCGTTCTTGGCGATACCGGGATGCCGATCCGCATCTCGCAATCGCTGGGGCCGGGCGCCTCGGGCTGCCGGCTGGACACCGGCGCGCTGGAACAGGCGGTGGCGCGCACGGCGCCGCATCTGGCGGGGGCCGACCTGGTGGTGGTGCCCAAGTTCGGCCGGCAGGAGGCGATGGGCCGCGGCTTTCGCAGCCTGATCGGCGACGCGGCGGGCGCGGGTCTGCCGGTGGTGCTGTATGTCCCGCGCCAGCAGCGCGACCAGTTCCTGGACTTTGCCGGTGACCTGGCGGTCGAGGTGGCGCCGGCGGACCTGACCGGCTGGTGCCTGGCCCGATTCGCGGATGCTTCGTGACCCAGCCCCGGGTGGTGGATGCGCGGGGGATGTTGTGCCCCCTGCCCGTGCTGCGGCTGCGCAAGGCGCTGCAGGACCTGCCGCCCGGTGCGGTCCTGCGCCTGATCGCCACCGATCCCATGGCTGCGGTCGATGTGCCGCATTTCTGCGGACAGGCGGGACATGTCATGGTGGACATGCGCACGTTGGACGAGGGCGCGCTGGAGTTCACCGTGCAACGGGGACCATCGGTCCCCTCGGCCGCAAGCGGCCTCACCCCCGAGGATATTTGAGCGACGATCATGACTTTGCCCTTCCTGCCCAGCCGCAAGCGCCTGTCGGAACTGTCCGAGCGCGAGATCCTGGCCCTCGCCATCGCCTCGGAAGAGGATGACGCCCGGATCTATCGGAACTGGGCCGAGACGCTGCGCAAGGACTATCCCGCCACCGCCGCCGTCTTTGACGCGATGAGTGCGGAAGAGGATGGCCACCGCCGCCTGCTGCTGGACGCGTTCCGGGCGCGCTTTGGAGACGCGATCCCCGTGATCCGGCGCGAACATGTCGCGGGCTATGTCACCCGGCGACCCGCCTGGATGATGGATGTCCTGTCGCTCGAGTCGATCCGGGCCGAGGCGGCCGGGATGGAGCGCGATGCGGCCGAGTTCTATGCCGGCGCCGCGCAGCTGAGCCAGGATGCCGGCACGCGCAAGCTGCTGGGCGACCTGGCCGCGGCCGAGCGCGGCCACGAGAACCGCGCCGTCGAACTGGCCACCGAACACCTGCATTCCGATGCCCGGGCCGAGGAGGACGCCGTCGCGCATCGCAGCTTTGTGCTGACCTGGGTGCAGCCGGGCCTTGCGGGGCTGATGGATGGCAGCGTCTCGACCCTGGCGCCGATTTTTGCAGTGGCCTTTGCGACGCAGGACCCCTGGACGACCTTTCTGGTGGGGCTCGCGGCCAGTCTGGGTGCGGGCATCAGCATGGGCTTTACCGAGGCGGCCTCGGACGACGGGGTCGTGTCGGGCCGCGGCTCCCCCATCAAGCGGGGGGTCGCGTCAGGGGTGATGACCACGGTGGGCGGCATGGGTCATGCGCTGCCCTACCTGATCCCCGATTTCTGGACCGCCACAACCCTCGCCATCATCGTGGTCTTTGTCGAACTGTGGGCCATTGCCTGGATCCAGAACCGCTGGATGCAGACGCCCTTCTGGCGGGCCACCTTGCAAGTCGTGGTGGGCGGTGGTCTGGTGCTGGCCGTGGGGGTGCTGATCGGTTCCGGCTGACGCGCCCCAAGGCGAACTTGGGGAAAGCCGGATGCTGGAGGTCTTTCTGAAGACCCTGCCGTTCTTTGGGCTGATCGGGCTGGGCTGGACGGCGGCGGCCACGCGGTTCTTTCCGCCCGAGGGCGCCGCCTGGCTGACGCGCTTCGTGTTCTATTTCGCCCTGTCGGCCATGCTGTTCCGCTTTGCCGCCGACCTCGATCTGGCTGCGCTGTTCGACCTGCGCTTTGCGCTGGCCTATCTGGCCGGATCGCTGCTGGTCTGGGTGCTGGGGCTGGCCGTGGCGCGCCTGAGGGGCCTCGGCATGGCCGAGGCCGCGATGGAGGCCCAGTGCTGCATGATCGGCAATACCGGCTTTCTGGGCGTGCCCATGCTGGTCGTCCTGCTGGGAGAGCGCGCCGTCGGCCCGGTCCTGATGGTGCTGATCATCGACATGCTGGTGTTCTCGACGCTGATCACGCTGATCGTGCACGCCTCGCGCCAGAGCGGGATGCGGCTGGCGACGGTCCTGCCGGTGCTGCGGGGTATCCTGGCCAACCCGATGATCCTGTCCATGGTCGCGGGTCTTGCCTGGGCCGGGCTGGCCCTGCCGCTGCCCGGCCCCCTGGACGAGTTTCTGACCGTCCTGGGGGCCGCGGCGACCCCCGGCGCGCTTTTTGCGATCGGCGCCAGCCTGGCGGGGCGGCGGCTGCAGCGCGTGGCCGCCTCGGCCTGGCTCAGCCTGGCCAAGCTGGTCCTGCACCCGCTGGCCGTGGGGCTGGCCGCCCTGGCGCTGGCGGTCGAACCCTTTGCCGCAGGCGTCATGGCCGCCGCCGCCGCCCTGCCCGTGGCCGGCAACGTCTATATCCTGGCCCAACACTTCGGGCTGGCGCAGCAGCGAGTGTCGGCGGCGATCCTGATCTCGACCGCGCTGAGCATCCTGACCATCCCGTTGGTCATGGTGCTAATCGGCGCCTGAGCACGTCTTGGCCGCACGGGGTCGCCGCGCTATGCCCGACCCGTCACAAGGAGGAGACCGGACATGCGCGGCATCGCGGACCTGAGGCTGTCGAACATCCTGCTGACGGTGGATGATGACAGGATCGCCACCGTTACGCTGAACCGCCCGGCCAAGCGGAACGCGCTGGATCTGGCCACGATCGACGAGCTGGTGGACATCTTCTCGATCCTGCCGCGCGCCGGCGCGCGGGCCGCGATCCTGCGGGCCGAGGGCGATCATTTCTGCGCAGGACTTGATCTGGTCGAACACCACCGGGAAAACCGTTCGGCGGCCGATTTCATGCAGGTCTGCCTGCGGTGGCACGAGGCGTTCAACAAGATGGAATACGGAGGAGTGCCCGTCATCGCGGCGCTGAAGGGCGCCGTCGTGGGCGGCGGGCTGGAGCTTGCCAGCGCCGCTCATATCCGCGTGGCGGGGCCCGACACCTATTTCGGCCTGCCGGAGGGGCAGCGCGGCCTCTTTACCGGCGGAGGCGCGACGATCCGCGTGGCAGGCCTGATCGGCAAGGCGCGGATGATCGACATGATGCTGTCGGGCCGCCTTTATCGCGGGCAGGAGGCGGTGGATGTCGGGCTTTGCCAGTATCTCGTCGACGATCCCGAGGCCAAGACGGTGGCGATCGCCCGAACCGCGGCCGAAAACCCGCCCTTGTCGAACTTCGCGATCTGCTCGGCCATCAGCCACATGCAGAACATGAGCGGGCTTGACGCCGCCTATGCCGAGGCGATGGTGGCGGGCGTGATCAACACCCAGGACGCGGCGCGCGAACGACTGGCCGCCTTTGCGCAAGGCACGGCGGCGCGGATCAAGCCCGAGGCCTGAGGCGGGCGGTCGCGTCGCCGGTCCCTTGTGCCGGCGCCGCGGCAGCGGGCGGCGGGGCCTCGATGGCCCCGCCGCCCGCTCCGCTACTGGACGAAATACAGGACGGCCGCCCCCACGCCCCCAATCGCGCCAAAGCCAAAAACCGTGAACAGCCCGTCGCGCGCCAGCATGCCGAATGCGAACAGGCTGACCACGACGCCCATCAGCGACGAGGTAAAGGGCAGGATCTCCAGCATGGGCATCATCAGGCCGCAGCACAGGCAGATCAGCTGCGTCACCCACAGCATCGGCCGGCGCACCAGCCAGCTGAGCCTTCGGCGGGTGATGCGGTCCAGAAAGCGCGCCGGCCGCTGCATCCACTCGGCCCCCTTGCGCAGCCGCTCGGTCGAGACCTCCTTGCGCGTCACGAAACCGGGCAGCCAGGCCTGCTCGCGCCTCAGCAGCATCTGCGCCGAGATCAGCGCGATCATGATGCCGCAGATGGACGAGAACAGCGGAATGCCTGACAGGGGCGACACCACCGCCAGCGCCGGGATCATCAGGTTGGGGGGCAGCGAGTCGCGCCCAAGCGCCTCGGCAATGTCGCCGACCCGGGTCCGTTCGCCGCTGGCGGCCTTCTGGACCCGGCCGATCATGGCGCTGATGCTGGTGTCGTCGTCGCTCATCGACCTCTCCTGCACGATGCGACTGGGGCAACGCGCGCAAGGGCCGGATGGTTCGTCAGCCCCGCCGCGCCAGTGTCAGCGCTCGGTCCAGCGCCTGCAGGAACCGCGCGCGGTCCGCCTTGCCGAAGGAGGCGCCGCCGCCCTGCAGGAAGGGATCGGCCGCCCGCAGGTCGGCCATCAGGTCGCGCACGGCCAAGCGCGGCCCGATATTGGCTTCGGACAAAACCTCACCGTCATGGCGCAGGACCTGCGCGCCGGCCTTGAGGCAGCGGTCAGCCAATGGCAGGTCGCCCGTCACCACCACGTCGCCCGGCCCGCACTGATCGGCGATCCACTTGTCGGCGGCATCCGGGCCTTCGGGGACGATCTCCAGGCGGACCAGCGGATGTCTGGGCATCCGCAGCCCGCCATTGCAGACCAGAACCATCGGCACACCAAGGCGGACCGCCACCCGCTCGGCCTCGGCCTTCACGGGACAGGCATCCGCGTCGATGTAGAGCGTGGTCATCAGTCGCGCAGCAGTTCGTTGACAGATGTCTTGGAGCGCGTCTGCGCGTCCACGCGCTTGACGATCACCGCGCAATACAGGTTCACGCCGTTCTTCGAGGGCATCGTTCCCGACACCACGACCGAGCCTGCAGGCACTTCGCCATAGCTGACATTGCCGGACTCGCGGTCGACGATCTTGGTGGACTGGCCGATATAGACGCCCATCCCGAGGACCGAGCCCTCGCGAATGATGCAGCCCTCGACGACCTCGGACCGGGCGCCGATGAAGCAGTCGTCCTCGATGATGGTGGGGCCGGCCTGCAGCGGCTCCAGCACACCGCCGATGCCGACGCCGCCCGACAGGTGGACGTTCCGGCCGATCTGCGCGCAGCTGCCGACCGTGGCCCAGGTGTCCACCATCGTGCCCTCGCCCACATGGGCGCCCAGGTTCACGAAGGACGGCATCAGCACGGCGTTCCGGCCGATGAATGCGGAGCGCCGCACGATGGCGCCCGGCACGGCGCGAAAACCCGCGTCGCGCCACTGGTCGGCGCCCCAGCCGTGGAACTTGGACGGGACCTTGTCCCACCAGTTCGACCCCTGCGGGCCACCCGACATTTCCTCCATGTCGTTCAGGCGGAACGACAGCAGCACGGCCTTTTTCGCCCACTGGTTCACATGCCAGTCCGCGCCGCGCTTTTCGGCGACGCGAAGGGTGCCGCTGTCCAGCTGCCGCAGGGTTTCCTCGACTGCTTCGCGGGTTTCACCCCGGGTGGCGCTGGTGATGTCGGCGCGGCCTTCCCACGCGGCTTCGATGGCGGTTTCCAGGGCTTGGGTCATGGCGGCCTCTCCTCGGGCGGGGGTGGGTGGAAAATCTCTGTGTCGGGCTATATGCGTCAGGGAAAGCCCGCGCAATCCGCGCAAGGGCGCTTATGAGGCTTCGATGAACGACGACCTGCCCGAAGAGGACCGCGTCCACACCCTGCCCCACAGCGAGGAGGACGTGGCCCGCGCGGGCCATGTTCCCGATACGCCCCAGACCCGTGCGCCCTCTTATCGCCTCGCCTTCACCGACCGCGAGTTCCTGTTGCGCGAAGAACTGCGTTCCGTCCGGCTACAGCTGGAACTGCTGAAGCCGCAGATGATCATGGACGAATACGGCATCGAATCGACGGTGGTGATGTTCGGCGGCGCCCGTATTCCCTCGCCCGACGGCACCCGGACGGCACGCACGACTGCCCTTGCAGAACTGTCGCAATATTACGAGCAGGCGCGCCTTTTCGCCTACCGGATGACCGAGCGCAGCCTGGCGGCAAAGGGACGGGAGTTCGTGATCTGCACCGGCGGCGGTCCGGGCGTCATGGAGGCCGGCAACAAGGGCGCGGCCGAGGCGGGCGGCGTGTCCATCGGTCTGGGGATCGTGCTGCCGTTCGAACAGGCGCCAAATGCCTATGTGACGCCGGACCTGTGCTTCAACTTCCACTATTTTGCGGTCCGCAAGATGCATTTCCTGATGCGCGCCCGCGCCGTCACCGTCTTTCCCGGCGGATTCGGCACGCTGGACGAACTGTTCGAAACGCTGACGCTGATCCAGACGGGCCGCATGGCACGCATTCCGATCCTGCTGTTCGGCGCCGCCTTCTGGGACGGCATCATCAACTGGCAGGCTTTGGCGGATGCGGGCACGATCAGCCAGAGCGACCTGGAACTGATCCGCTATGTCGAGACCGCCGACGAGGCCGTCGCGATCATCGACAACTGGCCCGCCCCTTAAACGGGCCGGGCTGCAGGGGCGCGGCGCATCAGCATCAGCAGGACGCCCGCCCCCACCAGCAGCCCAGCCAGCAGAAAGCCCTGCGGAAGGGGTTCGGCGAACAGCCACAAGGCACCGGCCGCCCCGGTGACGGCCGCCACCGGCCCCAGCAGCGACAGCGTCACCGGGCCGCCCCGGCGCTGCAGCTGGAAAAAGGCGATGTACTGGATCACGAAGACGGCCACATCGACACCCACGAGCGAGCGCAGGTCCGCGCGGTGCCACAGGATTGCGGCACCCGGATCGAGCATCAGGGCCAGCGGCACGCAGGCCAGCCCCGCCATCAGCAGCGTCAGCGCCGACAGGGTCAGCGGCCGCCCGCCCGCGGGCCAATAGCGGCTGCGATAGATATTGCCCGCCGCAATGACCACCGGCATCGCCGTCGCCGCGACCAGCCAGGTTGTCGCCTCGGCCGGCAGGTCCGTCAGCTTGGACATGGCCAGAATCACGCCTCCGGACAGACCCAGGGCCACGGCCAACGAGCGGCGGGGATCGGCACGCTCCAATCCCAGCAGGCGGGCCATCCCCCATGTCAGAAGAATCGGAAAGGCAAAGGTCATCGCGATATAGCCCGCGCCCACATGCGCGACGGCCAGATAACCAAGTGCCGTGGGCCCGGCCAGCAGCACGCCCGCCCCCGCCGCATAGGGCAGCATCCGCCCCGCGCCACGCAGCTGCCCCAGCAGCGCCGCCAGCACCAGTTGCACCGCACCTCCGCCAGCCAGCACGACAGACAGGAACCAGATCATCGGCGCCCCCGCATCCGACGCCATGCGAGAGATCAGGATCGTCACCGCCAGCGCGGCTCCCGCTGTCACCAGACATCCCAGGATCACCAGCCGGCCCTGCATCTCGGTCATTGTCGCGCCCCTGCTTTGGATGTTAGTATCTTGCCGAAAACAATCTTTATGGCAAGACATGTCTGATCCTGATCGTGCTGCCCGTGCGGCGCAAGCCTGGCGCCGAGAGCGCCCTGACCTGGACGTCGAGGCGATGGAGATCGTCGGCCGGCTGAACGAATTGTCGGCTCTGCTGACCCGCGACCTGCAGCCTGTCTTCGAGCGGTTCAGCCTGCAGGGAGGCGAGTTCGACGTTCTGGCGACCCTGCGCCGGGCGGGGGCACCCTTTCGCCTGACACCTACGGCACTCTACGAGGCGACGATGCTCAGTTCGGGCGGCATGACGGCGCGGCTGGACCGGCTGGAACGACGAGGCCTGATCCGCCGCCTGCCCAACCCCGAGGACCGGCGGGGCACGCTGGTCGAACTGACACCCGATGGCCTTGCGCTTGTCGAGGACGCCATCGGGCCGCATGCCGAAAATGAGACCCGCCTGCTGGCAGGCCTGCCGCCGCAGGATCGTGCGGCGCTGAATGCGCTTTTGTCAAAGCTGCGGGCGGCACTGCCCTAGATCAGCTGGCCTCGGCCTCGATCTGGGCACGCGACTTGCGGCCGCGCTCGGTCGCCGATTTCAACTGGCCGCAGGCCGCCATGATATCCTCGCCGCGCGGGGTGCGGATCGGACTGGCATAGCCAGCCTTGTGGACGATATCGGCAAAGGCCTGGATCCGCTCCCAGGACGAACGCTTGTAGGGCGCACCGGGCCATTCGTTGAACGGAATGAGGTTGATCTTGGCCGGGATGCCCTGGATCAGCCGGACCAGACGGCGCGCATCCGCATCGCTGTCGTTCACCCCGTCCAGCATGACATACTCGAAGGTGATCCGTTCGCTGTTGGACAGGCGCGGGTATTCGCGCAGCGCACCCAAGAGCGCCTCGATGTTCCAGCGCTTGTTGATCGGCACCAGCTGGTTACGAACTTCGTCGGTGGTGGCGTGGAAGCTGACGGCCAGCAGGCAGCCGATTTCCTCGGCGGTGCGGGCGATTTCCGGCACCACGCCGCTGGTGGACAGGGTGATGCGGCGGCGGGACAAGGACAGGCCCTCGTTGTCCATCACCACCTTCATCGCGTCGCGCACATTCTCGAAGTTGTAGAGCGGCTCGCCCATGCCCATCAGCACGACATTGCTGATCAGCCGCGTCTCGTCCTTGGGGGCGCCCTGCACGGGCCACTCGCCCAGATCATCGCGCGCGACCAGCAACTGGCCCACGATTTCCCCGGCGGTCAGGTTGCGCACCAGCTTTTGCGTGCCGGTATGGCAGAACGAACAGGTCAGCGTGCAACCGACCTGGCTGGAAACACAGAGCGTGCCGCGTCCTTCCTCGGGGATATAGACGGCCTCGACCTCGTGGCCGCCGGCGATCTTCAGCAGGTATTTCCGTGTGCCGTCGGCGCTGACCTGACGGGTCACGATCTCGGGCAGGGCAATCTCGAAACGCTCGGCCAAGAGGGCACGGTAGTCCTTGGCAAGGTTCGTCATCTGCGCGAAGTCGCGCACGCCCCAGTGATAAACCCACTGCCAGACCTGGCCCACGCGCATCCTGGCCTGCCGCTCGGGCGTTCCCGCCTCGACCAGCGCGTCGCGCAACTGGTCGCGCGTCAGGCCGACGATGTTCACGCGTCCGCCGTCCGGCAGCTTGCGCGGTATGGTCAGCACGTCTTGCGTGATCGGGGCCGCGCCTGCGGCCTGCGGAAGAAGGACGGTCATGAGCCTACCGGGATTCTGCGAAAGACCTGCAAATAAGCGAAACGGGGCCGGAAATCAACCAGCCCCGCGGAATTCGACACAGGTGACAGGTCCGGCGGACCTAGGGACGGGCGCGCGCCTGCCGTTTTACTGGCAGCGCGACCGGGCCGAGTTGGTGGCGGCGGTGATGCCCGACAGGCTGAACGTGTCCTTGGTGGTCGTGCCGCGCGCCGAGCGTCCGGTCACGACGGCGGACGAGCCCGCCCGCAAGGCCGACACCAGCGCCTGGTCGTCCGACGGGCTGCCGGTCCAGGCGCTTTCGCCCTCGGTGAACAGGTTGAACTTGCGGCCGCCCACATCCACCTCGACCGTCGAATCCGGCGCAAAGGGATAGCCGCCGGTAAAGGAAACCTCGCCGTTCTGGCCGGGGCGATAGGCGACGTAAAGGCGGATGTCGCCCCGGGCCACTTCGGCCGGCTGGCCATTGCGGGTGTTGATCGTCGATTTCGGAGGCGACACGGCCCAGCACTCGCGCGGGTTGTCCGCCGCAAAGACCGTCCAGTCCCCCTCGGTCGCGACGACGTTGCTGGATTCTTGCGCAACAGCCGCGCCAAGTCCGGCGATCAGGACAAGGCCCGCGCCAATGCCGCGCAGCGTGGTGGTAATCATGCTCTGGCCTCCTGCCATTCATTCAGTTCGCCGCTTTGCCCGGCGTTGTTTCCAGACTGCTGTGGTCTTTTCAACCATCTGCCGTCAAGATAGCGAAAATCGCCGCCCGAGAAAGGCTGCGCAAGCATAATCGCGCAATTGTCAGGGAGAAATTCCGATGCGTTCCGCCGAAATGATCGAACTGTGGCGTGGCGACATGCGCGAAAGCCTGCATTGCGGTCATGCCGTGATCTGCGACGCCCGTGGCGTGGTCGAGGTCTGGGGCCGTCCGTCGCAGGTGATCTTTCCGCGGTCCTCCTGCAAGATGATCCAGGCGCTGCCGCTGATCGAAAGCGGGGCGGCCGATGCGGCCGGCCTGACCGACCGGCATCTGGCCCTGGCCTGCGCCAGCCATTCGGGCGCCGACATCCATGTTTGCGCGGTGGGCGACTGGCTGTCGGGTCTGGGCATGGGCGACAGCGACCTGCGCTGTGGCTGCCACATGCCGACTGACCCGGCCGAGAACCGCCGGCTGACCTGCGGGGACGAGGCGCTCTGCCAGCTGCACAACAACTGCTCGGGCAAGCATGCCGGGTTTCTGACGCTGAACCGCCATCTGAAGGGCGATCCCGACTATATCCTGCCCGTCCACCCGGTCCAACGGGCGGTGAAGGCCGCCTTCGAGGAGGTGACAGGCGAAACCAGCCCCGGCTTTGGCATCGATGGCTGTTCGGCCCCGAACTGGGCCTGCACGCTGGAGGGGCTGGCGCGGGCCATGGCGTGTTTCGCCAATCCCGGCACCGATCGCCGCGGGCAGGCGATGCGGCGGCTGGTCGATGCGATGCGCGCCCATCCCGAGCTGGTGGCCGGTCACGGCCGTGCCTGCACGACGCTGATGCGGGCGATGGGCGGAAGGGTCGCCGTCAAGACCGGGGCCGAGGCCGTGTTCGTCGCGATCCTGCCCGAACAAGGACTGGGCGTGGCGCTGAAGATCGGCGATGGCGCCACGCGCGCCAGCGAGGCGGCGATCGTCGCGTTGCTGATCCATCTGGGCGCCCTTGATGCCCATGACCCGGCCGCGCAACGCCACCTGGGCGGGCCGATCCTGAACTGGCGCGGCATGAAGACAGGAGAGCTTCGTCCTGCGCGTGGATTCCCGGCCTGAGATGCCCGACCTGAGGCGTCCAACCGGGGCGTCACGAAATTGACGCGTTCTTCGGGCAGGATGCGGGTGTGGGACTGTCCCCCCACCCTGCCCCGCCCCGGTCCGGCGCCCCTTGGCAGAGAGGGCGCCGGCAGCGGTGTCAGATCATCTGCCAGATCAGCCGCAGCGCCAGAAGGGTCGAGGTGGCGACCAGCAGCGGCTTGATCAGACGTGCGCCGATGCGCGAGGCCAGCCGCGCGCCCAGCGAGGCGCCCGCAATCTGTGCGGCCCCCATCGCGATCCCCAGCATCCAGAGCGGCTGGCCCACCAGCGCAAAGGCGCCCAGGCCGCCAAGGTTCGAGGCAAAGTTCAGCAGCTTTGTATGCGCGGTGGCCTTCAGCACGCCATAGCCCGCAAGAGTGACAAAGCCGATCATGTAAAAGGCCCCCGCCCCCGGGCCGATCAATCCGTCGTAGAAGCCGATGAAGGGCACCACCGTCAGCGCAAAGACCGCAGGCGTCAGGCGCCGTGTGCGGTCAAGGTCATCCAGTCCCGGCTTGAAGGCAAAGAACAGCGCGATGCCGATCAGGATCACCGGCAGGATCAGTCGCAGCCCTTCGGTGGGGATGGCGCTGACCAGCGTCGCCCCCGCTGCCCCTGCTGCTCCGGCCAGCAGGGCCGACCGCCACTGGCTGCGCAGGTCCACCAGCCCCCGCGCGGCATAGCTGAGAGCGGCCGTGCCCGCGCCAAAGACGCCCTGCACCTTGTTTGTCGCCAGCGCCTGCGCCGGGGACAGGCCCGCCAGCATCAGCACAGGCAGCGTGATCAGGCCGCCCCCGCCCGCGATGGCATCGACAAAGCCCGCCGCAAAGGCCGCCGCGATCAGCATGAGAAACAGGTCAAGCGTCAGATCCAGCACGGCATGGCCCCGAAGTTGAAGGAAAGGGCGGGGGATTCACACCCCCACGGTCCTGTCGGATGCGAGTGGCAGGACGAAAGGAAGCCGGCCGCAAAGATCATGGCGTCACGAAGTCGCTGTCGGCATAGCCTTGCAGGTACAAGAGCGCCGTCAGGTCGCCGTGGTTGATGCGGATCTGCGCCTGGGCGGCGACGGCGGGCTTGGCATGCAGGGCGACGCCCGCACCGGCCAGCTGGATCATCCCGAGGTCATTGGCCCCGTCGCCCACCGCGATGGCATTTCGCGCCGTGGTTCCAAGACGGGCGGCGATGTCCTGCAGCGCCTCGACCTTGGCCTCGCGTCCCAGGACCGGCAGGGCGACATGGCCGGTCAGGACGCCTTCCTCGGCCAGAAGCGTATTGGCGCGATGTTCGTCAAACCCCAGTTGCGCGGCCACGGCTTCGGTAAAGGCGCTAAAGCCGCCGGACACAAGCGCGGCATAGGCCCCGTGCGCGCGCATCGTCGCCACAAGGACAGGACCGCCCGCGGCCAAGCTGATGCGGTCCCGCAGCACCGTGGCGATCACGTCCTCGGACAAGCCGGCCAGCAGGCTGACGCGTTCGATCAGCGCCTCGTGAAAGTTCAGTTCGCCATTCATGGCGCGGGCGGTGATCTCGGCCACGCGGGGGCCGACGCCCGCGAAATCCGCCAGTTCGTCGATGCACTCCTGGTTGATCATGGTCGAGTCCATATCTGCCAGCAGGATACGCTTGCGCCGCCCCTCCGATGGCTGGATGGCCAGGTCGATGCCGATGGCCTGCAGGTCCGACCAGACCTGATCGGCATCGGCAGGGGTTTGTGGAATATCGAATTCGGCGGCCACTCCCGGCGACAGAACACGAGGCGTGTTCCCTTTCCAGCGTTCCGTCAGGCCTCCGGGCAGATCGCCGTCCAGATTGGCGGCAGCGGGCGAGGCGATCAGGGAAACGGTGAACATGGGGCATCCTTTGGTCGGCTGGCTGGGGTGTAAGCCAAAGATTTTTCTTGCGCCAGAGCACGTGCGGCTTTAGGTCGGTCCGTGGGACACCCCTCCCCAACGAGGGGCTTTTAGCTGGAAGGCTAGTCACATGACCGATCATGCGATCCCGGCTGCGCGGCCGGCAAATCCGCGCTTTTCTTCTGGCCCTTGCGCCAAGATTCCCCATTACACTCTGGACATGCTCTCGGACGCGCCCCTCGGCCGTTCGCATCGCGCCGCTGTCGGCAAGGCCAAGCTGGCCGAGGCGATCGAGCTGACGCGCGAGATTCTGGGCGTGCCCGCCGATTACCGCATCGGCATCGTTCCCGGCTCGGACACGGGCGCGGTCGAGATGGCGATGTGGTCGCTCTTGGGCCAGCGCCCGGTCGAGATGCTGGCCTGGGAAAGCTTTGGCGAAGGGTGGGTCACCGACGCGGTCAAGCAGCTGAAGCTGGATGCGACCGTGCGCAAGGCCGACTACGGCCAGATCGTCGACCTGACGCAGGTCGATTTCGATCGCGATGTCGTCTTTACCTGGAACGGCACCACCAGCGGCGTGCGTGTCCCGAACGGCGATGCGATCCCGGCGGACCGCGATGGCCTGACCATCTGCGACGCGACCAGTGCGGCCTTTGCGATGGACCTGCCGTGGGACAAGCTGGATGTCGTGACCTTCAGCTGGCAGAAGGTGCTGGGGGGCGAGGGCGCGCATGGCGTGCTGATCCTGTCCCCGCGCGCCGTCGAGCGGTTGGAGACCTATACCCCCGCATGGCCGCTGCCCAAGATCTTCCGCATGACCAAGGGCGGCAAGCTGATCGAGGGCATCTTCAAGGGCGAGACGATCAACACGCCCTCGATGCTGGCAGTCGAGGATTACCTGGTGGCGCTGAAATGGGCGCAGTCGGTCGGTGGCCTGCCGGCGCTGATCGCGCGGGCCGATGCCAATGCGGGCGCCGTGCGTGACTTCATCGCGGACAAGGACTGGATTGCCGATCTGGCCGAGGACCCTGCGACAGCCTCGACCACCAGCGTCTGCCTCAAGTTCACCGACCCGGCCATCACCGACGGCAACGCCTTTGCGAAAGCCGTCGCCAAGCGGCTGGAAAAGGAAGGCGTGGCACTGGATGCCGGGGCCTATCGCGATGCCCCGGCGGGCCTGCGGATCTGGTGCGGCTCGACTGTCGAGGCGGCCGATGTCGCGGCGCTGATGCCGTGGATCGAATGGGCCTATCGCACGGAACTCGCGGCTCAATAAGCGCCCTGCGATGGCCGGAGGGCGGTGCAGCCCCCGGCCCCTGCCGGATTTTCCCCTGATTCAGGTGCCAGCGCGGCCATGCCCGGGCACTCCCATACAAGGATGAATGACATGCCGAAGGTTCTCGTTTCCGACAAGCTGTCCGAGACTGCCGTCCAGATCTTTCGCGATCGCGGGGTCGAGGTGGACTACATGCCCGACTTGGGCAAGGACAAGGACAAGCTGGCCGCCGTGATCGGCCAGTATGACGGGCTGGCCATCCGCTCGGCCACCAAGGTGACCGAAAAGCTGCTGGAGGCTGCCACCAACCTCAAGGTGATCGGCCGCGCCGGCATCGGGGTCGACAACGTCGAGATCCCCGCCGCCAGCAAGAAGGGCGTGATCGTGATGAACACGCCTTTCGGCAACAGCGTCACCACGGCCGAACATGCCATCGCGATGATGTTCGCGGTCGCCCGCCAGTTGCCCGAGGCCAGCGTCAGCACCCATGCCGGCAAGTGGGAAAAGAACCGCTTCATGGGGGTCGAGCTGTTCAACAAGACGCTTGGCGTGATCGGCGCGGGCAATATCGGCTCGATCGTGATCGACCGGGCGCTCGGACTGCACATGAAGGTGCTGGCCTATGATCCCTTCCTGTCCGAGGACCGCGCCAAGGAACTGGGCGTGACCAAGGTGGAGCTGGATGACCTGCTGGGTCGTGCCGACTTCATCACCTTCCACGTGCCCCTGACCGACAAGACCCGCAACATCCTGTCGCGCGAGGCGATCGCCAAGCTGAAGAAGGGCGTGCGGATCATCAACTGCGCCCGCGGCGGCCTGGTGGACGAGGAAGCGCTGGCCGAGGCGCTGAAGGACGGCCGCGTGGCCGGTGCGGCCTTTGACGTCTTTGCGGTGGAACCTGCGACCGACAGCCCGCTGTTCAACCTGCCCAACGTGGTGGTGACCCCTCATCTGGGGGCCGCCACGACCGAGGCGCAGGAAAATGTGGCCCTGCAGGTGGCCGAGCAGATGTCGGATTACCTGCTGACCGGCGCGGTGCAGAACGCGCTGAACATGCCCTCGGTCACCGCCGAAGAGGCTGCGGTCATGGGTCCCTGGATCAAGCTGGCGGCGCATCTGGGCGCTTTTGTCGGCCAGATGACGGACGAGCCGATCAAGGCCATCAACGTCCTTTACGACGGCGTCGTGTCCGAGATGAACCTGAACGCCCTGAACGCCGCGGTGATCGCCGGCGTGATGAAGGCCACCAATCCCGACGTGAACATGGTTTCGGCGCCGGTGATGGCCAAGGACCGCGGGGTCCAGATCTCGACCACGCGGCAGGACAAGGCTGGTGCGTACGAAGGTTACATCAAGCTGACCTGCGTCACCGGCACGCGCGAACGCTCGATCGCGGGAACCGTCTTCAGCGACAACAAGCCTCGCTTCATCCAGATCCGCGGCATCAACATCGAGGCCGAGGTGGGCGAGCACATGCTGTACACCCGCAACAAGGACGTGCCCGGCGTGATCGGCGCCCTGGGGATGACCCTTGGCGATCTGGGCGTGAACATCGCGAACTTCACCCTCGGCCGCTCGGCCGGCGGCGGGGACGCCATTGCGGTCCTGTATCTTGACGAGGCGATCACCGACGAGGCGCTGGCGGCCCTGCAGAACACCGGCAAGTTCCTGCAGGCGCGCCGACTGAAATTCGAGGTTTGACCTCGACACCGCGCGCCCTTACCCAAGGGCGCGCGGCATGTCCCGACCGCCGCGCCAGCGACAAGGACGACAGATGCGACTTTACGCGATCGGCGACATCCACGGACAACTTGACCTGCTGAAGGCCGCCCACGAACGGGTCTTTCACGATGGCGGGCGCGACGCAGTGATCGCACATGTGGGTGACCTGATCGACCGGGGGCCGGATTCGCGCGGCGTGGTCGACTACCTGATGCGCGGACGGGACGAAGGACGACCCTGGATCGTCACGCGCGGCAATCACGACCGTTTCCTGCCTGCCTTTGTCGAGCGGGCGGACTGGGTGGATCCGGGGCTGTCGTCGGGACAGCACTGGGTGGATCATCCCGGACTGGGGGCGGCCGCCACCCTGCACTCCTATGGCATCGACCCCGACCGGCCGCGCGAGGCCGTGCTGCGGGACGCCGTTCGCGCCGTTCCCGTGTCCCACCTGCACTATCTGGCGTCGCTGCCGCTGTGGTGGCTGCATCCGCTGGCGCTGGTGGTGCATGCGGGCATCCGGCCCGGGCGCGATCTTCAGGCGCAGGAGGAGCAGGACCTTGTCTGGATCCGCGCGCCTTTTCTGGAAAGCCGCACGGATTTCGGGCCGCTGGTGGTCCACGGTCACACCGCGCTGGACCGGCCCGCCCGCTATCGCAACCGGCTGAACCTGGATGGCGGTGCCGCCTATGGCCGGCCTCTGGCCGTGGCGGTGATCGAGCCGCAGGCGGTGCACCTGCTGACCGAGGACGGACGCGTGCCGATGGAGATCCAGGAGATATGAACCAGCATCCGGTGTTTTAACTGCAATCCGGTGGACAGAATCAGGCGCACACCCTAAAAGGCCTGCTGATTTTCAGCGTCTTGAACTGGAAGGACCACCTTCGGATGCAGGCTCAAAGCCGTCACGCGAAATACAGCTTGGGCCAGGTTGTCCGGCATCGCAACCGCCCGTTCCGGGGGGTGATCTTTGACGTGGATCCCGAATTCGCCAATACCGACGAATGGTACGAGTCGATCCCCGAGGATTCTCGTCCCAGCAAGGATCAGCCCTTTTACCATCTTTATGCGGAAACCGAGGCGACCTACTACGTCGCCTATGTCTCAGAGCAGAACCTTGAACCCGACCAGTCCGGAGAGCCGCTGGACCACCCGGAGGTGGAAGACATGTTCGGCGAGTTCGAGGACGGACGCTACTTCCTGGCGGTTCCCGTCAACTAAGGCTGCGGCTCAGTCGGCATCGGCCTGAACAAAGGGGATGCTGAAGGCCAGGTAGTTGCGGCTTTCCTCGCGGTAATAGCACAGCGCCTGCGTCAGGTCCTGGATCAGGAACCAGCCAAAGCCGCCTTCGGGCAGGTCATCGGACACCATCGGGGGCAGCTTGCGCGGCAGGATGCATTCTGCCGGCAGCGAGGCCCCGTCATCCGTCAGCGCACAGGCCAGTCCCGTGTTGTGGCGCACGATGCTGAGATGGATGACCGGAAGGTCGCCCGCTCCATCGTTGGTCTGCGCCAACGGCGCATGTTCGGCCACGTTGTTCATCACCTCGGCCAGCACCAGTTCCAGCCGCCCAAGCGTGTCATCGCTGATCTCGGCGTGGAAGCGCTGGCGCACATCGTGCAGCGTGTCCCGGACGGTCACCGGATGCGCCCTGAGCACGCGGTGAAACAGGGGCTGGGTCTGCGTGGAGGCGCGATTGCCCACGCCCGGGGCCGTCCGTTCGGTTGGGGTCATTCAGGAAGC